>JANPOM010000188.1:0-14469 GCA_031427995.1 Anaeromyxobacter sp.
GGACAAGAAGACCGTCATCACCGGGGTCGAGATGTTCAGGAAGTTGCTCGACGACGGCCAGGCAGGTGACAACGTGGGACTCCTCCTTAGGGGTATCGACAAGGAGGACGTGGAGCGCGGCATGGTGCTGGCCAAGCCAGGGAGTATCACACCCCACGCCAAGTTCAACGCCGAGGTCTACGTGCTGACCAAGGAAGAGGGCGGGCGACACACGCCGTTCTTCAAGGGTTACCGGCCGCAGTTCTACTTCCGCACCACCGACGTGACGGGCTCGGTGAAGCTGCCGGACAACGTCGAGATGGTGATGCCGGGCGACAACATCGCGATCGAGGTGGAGCTGATCACCACCGTGGCGATGGAGAAGGAGCTGCGCTTCGCCATCCGCGAGGGTGGCCGCACCGTCGGCTCCGGCGTGGTCTCGGAGATCATCCAGTAGCGAATTCGCCAAACCGCGAGGGGAGCAGTCATGGCAGGGAGTCGAAGCATCATCCAGATGGAGTGCTCTGCCTGCAAGGAGCGCAACTACTCCACCACCAAGAACAAGAAGAAGACGCAAGACAAGCTCAACCTTTCCAAATACTGCCCGCGCTGCCGCAAGCACGAGCTGCACAAGGAGACGAAGTAGTCTCGCGACGAAGTTAGGCGAGTAGCTCCAACTGGCTAGAGCAGCGGTCTCCAAAACCGCGGGTTGTGGGTTCGAATCCCTCCTCGCCTGCCACCTCACCTGGGGAACCGGGGCCGCCACCACGGCCCTGTCACCCCGAGAAGGCCCGAAGCGTCATGGACAACGCAGGCGGCGTCGAACAGCCGAAGCGGTACGTCGCGATCTTCTATGTCCTCGCGGCCATCGCCCTGGCCAAGTTCTTCGAGAAGATCAGCTCGCTGGTCTTCTCCTATGTCCGTTTCAACGACGCGACGGTATTGGTCGAGGGCTGGACGCTCTCGACCTTCATCGGCTTCGGCGTGGCCGCGGCGCTTGCGGTGGTGGTGTGGCGGATTCCGAAGACCCAGACGGTCTCCCTAGAGATCGCGCTGGAGCTGAAGCGGGTCACCTGGCCGAGCCTGCGCGAGACGCGGGCCTCGACGGTGGCGGTGGTGGTGGCCAGCTTCATCGCGGCCATGGTGCTGGGGACCTTCGACTTCATCTGGGGCCAGCTCAGCGCCCTGGTCTACTAGGCACCAAGGCGCTGGGAGCGGTCGAGCGGGGTGGTCGGACGCAGGGAGCAGGGCGCAGGGCATCAGCCACGGGGCGGCGGCGCGTCGACTGAACGGAGAGCGGCATGGCGAAGAAGTGGTACGTGGTCCACACCTATTCGGGCTTCGAGAACAAGGTCAAGAAGTCACTGGAGGAGCGCGTCAAGCAGGAGACGCTCCAGGACTTCTTCGGCGAGGTCTTGATCCCGATGGAGGTGGTCCAGGAGATGGTCAAGGGGGAGAAGAAGACTTCCAAGCGGAAGTTCTTCCCCGGCTACATCCTCGTCAACATGGAGATGACCGACTCGACCTGGCACCTCGTCAAGGGGACGGCCAAGGTGACCGGCTTCGTCGGCTCCGCCAAGAACCCCAAGGATGTCCCCTCCATCACCGACGCCGAGGTCAACCGCCTGACGGCGCAGATCTCGGAGGGCTCGCTCAAGCCGAAGCCAAAGGTCCAGTTCGAGGAGGGCGACCAGGTCCGCGTCATCGACGGCCCGTTCTCCAACTTCAACGGCTCGGTCGAGGAAGTGAAGCCCGAGAAGGGCAAGGTCCGGGTGCTGGTTTCGATCTTCGGCCGCGCCACGCCGGTCGAGCTCGACTTCATGCAGGTGGAGAAGACATAGCCGCGCGGCCCAATCCCGCCGGCTTCAGCCGGCGGAACGATGCGAGCAGCAGGAGAAGCAAGAAGCAGTCGCAGTTGTAGTTGCAGCTTTACCACGCGTGGAAGGGCGACTCGCCCGCTAGACCACGCAGGGCCAGCCGGACCGGCCCGGAAGGAAGGCACGACGTGAAGAAGATCACAGGACAGATCAAGCTGCAGCTCCCGGCCGGCAAGGCCAACCCGGCCCCGCCGGTCGGCCCCGCGCTCGGCCAGCACGGCGTCAACATCATGGAGTTCTGCAAGCAGTTCAACGCCGCCACCCAGCCGCAGGCGAAGGAAGGCCTGATCATCCCGGTGATCATCACCGTGTACCAGGACCGCTCCTTCACCTTCCTGCTCAAGACCCCGCCGGCGGCCGTGCTCCTCAAGAAGGCGGCCGGCCTTCACACCGAGAAGAAGAAGGGCTCGGGGGCGCACAAGCCTGGCAAGGAGAAGGTCGGCCAGGTGTCCAGGAAGAAGGTCGAAGAGATCGCCAAGCTGAAGATGCAGGACATGACGGCGGGCAGCCTCGAGGCCGCGATGCGGACCATCGAAGGCACGGCGCGCTCCATGGGCATAGACATCGCCGGCTAACGCCGCCTTCAGCGAGGAACCACCACATGGCTCACATTTCGAAGAAGTTCAAGGCCGCGGCCACCAAGGTGGACCGCAACAAGCGCTACAAGCTCGACGACGCCCTCAGGCTGGTGAAGGAGACGGCCACCAAGAAGTTCGACGAGACCGTCGACGCCGCCATCAACCTCGGCGTCGATCCCAAGCACGCCGACCAGGTGGTGCGTGGCGCCGTGGTGCTGCCGCACGGCATGGGCAAGGCGGTCCGCCTGGCGGTCTTCGCCAAGGGCGACAAGGCCAAGGAGGCCACCGAGGCCGGCGCCGACATCGTCGGGGCCGAGGACCTGGCCGAGAAGATCCAGGGCGGCTTCATGGACTTCGACAAGGTGCTGGCGACCCCCGACATGATGGGCGTGGTCGGCCGCCTCGGCAAGGTGCTGGGCCCCCGCGGCCTGATGCCCAACCCGAAGATCGGCACCGTCTCCGCCGACATCGCCCGTGCCGTCAAGGAGCAGAAGGCCGGCAAGGTGGAGTTCCGGGTCGAGAAGGCCGGCATCGTCCATGTCCCGTTCGGCAAGGCCTCCTTCGACCAGCAGAAGCTCAAGGACAACTTCCAGGCGATCATGGAGCTGGTCTTCAAGGCCAAGCCCCAGACCGCCAAGGGCGTCTACCTGAAGAACGTCACCGTCTCCTGCACCATGGGCCCGGGGATCAAGCTCGACATCTCAGAGCTGGCGGCGACCCACGCCTAGCTTCGCGTTCCACCCGCCGGCATGTCGCCGGGCGGGAACGATGTGCCCGGCGGCATGACGCCGACGGGGATTCTGGTCCAGGACAGCGGGCCCGCCCGACCCCGAGTGCGAGTGGTCAAAGGGGGAGGGAGGCCAAGCGGAGCCGAAAGGCCCCGACCCGCCGAGACGGAACCTGCGGTGTCGTACGCAGCGTCCCCTGCTTGGCCAGGGGGTTTTGGTACCGGCCTTTGGCCGTCCGAAGCCCACGAACGAAGCCCTCGACCTTCCGGGTCGGCGGCAAGGAAGGTGGTGAGTACATTTGAACCGGACGGAGAAGGAAGAGGTCATCAGCGAGTTGCACGCCAAGATGGCCAAGGCCCGGGTCGCCATCGTGGCGGAGCCCAGGGGTCTCGACGTGGAGACGGTCACCGCGCTGCGCAAGAAGCTGCGTGACGGCAAGGTGGAGTACCGCGTCGTGAAGAACACCCTCGCCGCGCTTGCCGCCAAGGGCACGCCAGTGGAGGTGATCGCCGATTTGTTCGTGGGGCCAACCGCGATCGTCATGTCGTACGACGACGTGGTCGCCCCCGCGAAGCTGCTCACGGAGTTCATGAAGGACCGTGAGAACTTCGCGATTCGCGGGGCGGTGGTGGAGGGAGCACGGATTGACGCCAAGGGCGTCACGGCGCTCGCGAAGCTGCCAGGCCTCAATGAGCTGCGTGCGCAGTTGCTGGGGATGCTGACCCAGCCAGCCACCAAGCTCGCCCGCATCATCGGAACCCCGGCCCAGTTGCTGGCCCGCGTGCTCGGCGCGCGGAAGGAGCAGCTGGAGAAGCAGTCTTGAACGGTACCTGAACCCGGGGAGCGCGAGGCGCCCCCCATTGCACGCCGCGGAGTGAGCCGGAAAGGCCACCCCGCCTGAGAAAAGGAAGAATCAACATGGCCGATCTGAATGCCATCGTGGAGCAGCTCTCTGGTCTCACCATCCTGCAGGCTGCCGACCTGGTGAAGCAGCTGGAGCAGAAGTGGGGCGTTTCCGCCGCGGCCGCAGTCGCCGTGGCCGCTGGTCCGGCCGCCGCCGGTCCGGCCGCCGCCGCCGAGGAGAAGACCGAGTTCTCGGTCGTGCTCCTCGAGGCCGGCGCGAACAAGATCAACGTCATCAAGGAGGTCCGTGCGGTCACGGGCCTCGGCCTGAAGGAGGCCAAGGACCTGGTCGAAGCCGCCCCCAAGGAGGTCAAGGGTGGCATTCCGAAGGCGGAGTCCGACGAGATCAAGAAGAAGCTCGAGGCCGCCGGCGCCAAGGTCGAGATCAAGTAAAGCCGTCAGGGGACACGGGGTGGACCGAGAGGCTCATCCCGTGTCACCCGCTCCACTTGTTTTTTGACGCAGGGGTTCAAGCCCGTTAAGACCTGACCCCCTGTCCAGTAAGCAAGCAGAGCTCGGCCTGACGGCCGGATGAAGTGGGGAGCCGGCCGCGAGGCTGGCTAGACGCTTTTCAGCAGCCTGATTCAGCGAAAGAGGTCCGTTCTCGATGGCGACGATCCAGAGCAATTTCCGAGTCCGCAGGAACTTCGGGAAGATCAACAAGATCGCGGAAATCCCCAACCTCATCGCCATCCAGAAGACCAGCTACGACAAGTTCCTGCAGGTCGACGTGGCGCCAGAGAAGCGCGACGACACCGGCCTGCACGGCGTCTTCAAGTCGGTCTTCCCCATCAAGGACTTCAACGAGACCAGCTCGCTGGAGTTCGTGAGCTACCACCTCGAGAAGCCCAAGTACGACGTCGAGGAGTGCCACCAGCGTGGCATGACCTACTCGGCGCCCATCAAGGTGGTGGTCCGCCTGGTGGTCTGGGACAAGGACGAGGAGACCGGCGCGCAGTCGATCCGCGACGTCAAGGAGCAGGAGGTCTACTTCGGCGAGATCCCGCTGATGACGGCCAACGGCACCTTCATCATCAACGGCACCGAGCGCGTGGTGGTCAGCCAGCTGCACCGCTCGCCGGGCGCCTTCTTCGACCACGACAAGGGCAAGAGCCACGCCTCCGGCAAGCTGCTCTACAACGCCCGCATCATCCCGTACCGCGGCTCCTGGATCGACTTCGAGTTCGATCACAAGGACATCCTCTACGTCCGCATCGATCGGCGCCGCAAGCTGCCGGCCACGGTGCTGCTGCGCGCCCTCGGAGGCGTGCCCGACACCGCCAAGAAGAACCCCATCGACTTCCGCGGCACCTCCGAGGAGATCCTCAAGTACTACTACGACGTCGAGACCATCCGCATCGAGGGCAAGGGGAAGTACGAGAAGGACCTGAACCCCGAGCTGCTCAAGGGCCAGCGCGCCACGCGCGACATCAAGGACCCCAAGACCGGCGAGGTCATCGTCAAGAAGAACCGCAAGTACACCGAGGGCGCCATCAAGAAGCTGGTCGCCGCCCGGATGAAGTCGCTGCCGGTGGAGCCGGAGGAGGTCTACACCAAGGTCTCCGCCGAGGACGTGGTCGACGAGATCACCGGCGAGGTGCTGCTCGAGACCAACGAGGAGGTCACCGAGGCCAAGGTCGAGGAGCTGCGCAAGCGGAACCTTGGCGAGTTCAAGGTCCTCTTCATCGACAACCTCAACGTGCTGCCGTCGCTGCGCGACACCCTCATGCAGGACAAGATCGCCACGCCCGACGAGGCGATCATTGAGATCTACCGCCGCCTGCGCCCGGGTGATCCGCCGACCCCGGACACCGCCGGCACGCTCTTCCTCAACCTCTTCTTCAACCCCGAGCGCTACGACCTCTCCAAGGTTGGCCGCCTCAAGCTGAACTACAAGTTCGGCCTGGAGGAGCCGCTCGACAACAGCATCCTCACCAAGCGCGACATCCTCGAGGTGGTGCGCTTCCTCATCGACCTCAAGAACGGCAAGCCGAACAAGGACGTCGACGACATCGACCACCTCGGCAACCGCCGGGTCCGCGCCGTGGGCGAGCTGCTGGAGAACCAGTACCGCATCGGGCTGGTCCGCATGGAGCGCGCCATCAAGGAGCGCATGAGCCTGCAGGAGATCGAGACGCTCATGCCGCACGACCTGATCAACGCCAAGCCGGTGACGGCGGTGATCAAGGAGTTCTTCGGTTCGTCCCAGCTCTCGCAGTTCATGGACCAGACCAACCCGCTCTCCGAGGTGACCCACAAGCGCCGCCTCTCGGCCCTCGGGCCCGGCGGCCTGACCCGTGAGCGCGCCGGCTTCGAGGTGCGCGACGTCCACTCCACCCACTACGGCCGCATCTGCCCCATCGAGACCCCGGAGGGCCCGAACATCGGCCTGATCGCCTCGCTCTCCAGCTACGCCCGCGTCAACGAGTACGGCTTCGTCGAGACCCCGTACCGCAAGGTGGAGAAGGGCCGGGTCACCGATGAGGTGACCTTCTACTCGGCGCTCGAGGAGGAGAAGCACATCATCGCCCAGGCCAACGCGCCGGTCGATCGCCGCGGCCACTTCGAGGGCAACAACGTCTCCTGCCGCAAGGAGGGTGAGTACATCCTGGCCCGCCCGGAGGAGGTCGACCTGATGGACGTGTCGCCGAACCAGCTGGTCTCGGTGGCCGCCTCGCTGGTCCCGTTCCTCGAGAACGACGACGCCAACCGCGCCCTGATGGGCTCCAACATGCAACGCCAGGCGGTGCCGCTGCTCCGCACCACCGCCCCCCTGGTCGGCACCGGGATCGAGGCCATCGTGGCCCGCGACTCCGGCGTGACCGTGGTGGCTCGCCGCGACGGCATCGTCCAGTCGGTCGACGCCTCGCGCATCGTCGTCAAGGCCGATGTCGCCACCTCGACCACCGACGTGGCCAACTCGGTCGACATCTACAACCTGACCAAGTACCAGCGCTCCAACCAGAACACCTGCATCAACCAGAAGCCCATCGTGAAGCCGGGCGAGCGGGTCAAGAAGGGCGACGTCATCGGCGACGGCCCCGCCACCGAGCTGGGCGAGCTGGCGCTCGGCCGAAACGTGGTGGTGGCCTTCATGCCGTGGCAGGGCTACAACTTCGAGGACTCGATCCTCCTCTCCGAGCGGCTCATCAAGGAGGACGTCTTCACCTCGGTGCACATCGAGGAGTTCGAGTGCGTCGCCCGTGACACCAAGCTCGGCAAGGAAGAGATCACCCGGGACATCCCCAACGTCGGCGAGGAGGCCCTCAAGGACCTCGACGAGTCGGGCATCATCCGCATCGGCGCCGAGGTCAAGCCGAGCGACATCCTGGTCGGCAAGATCACGCCCAAGGGCGAGACCCAGCTCTCGCCCGAGGAGAAGCTGCTGCGCGCCATCTTCGGCGAGAAGGCCGGCGACGTGCGCGACAGCTCGCTGCGGGTCCCCCCGGGGGTGACCGGCACGGTCATCAACGCCAAGGTCTTCAGCCGCAAGGGCGTGGAGAAGGACGAGCGGGCCAAGGCTATCGAGGAGATGGAGGAGGCCAAGCTCCTCAAGGATCAGAACGACGAGATCAAGATCATCCAGGACTCGGCGTTCCAGAAGATCCGCAAGCTGCTCTCCGGCAAGGAGGCCACCGGCCGCCTCGTCGACGACCGCGGCGAGCAGTTGCTCAAGCGCGGCGAGACCATCTCCGACGAGGTGCTCGACACCATCCCCCAGCGCTACTGGAACGAGATCACCGTCGAGGGCGACCTCTCCGACCTGGTCCGCAAGATCGTGGAGAACTTCCAGGAGCAGCAGGACCTCGTGAAGCTGCTCTTCAGCGAGAAGATCGGCCGCCTCAAGAAGGGCGACGAGCTCCCGCCCGGCGTCATCAAGATGGTGAAGGTCTACGTCGCCATCAAGCGCAAGCTGGCCGTCGGCGACAAGATGGCCGGCCGCCACGGCAACAAGGGCGTGGTCTCCCGCGTGCTCCCCGAGGAGGACCTGCCGTACCTCGAGGACGGCACGCCGGTGGACATCGTGCTCAACCCCCTGGGCGTGCCGTCGCGCATGAACGTGGGCCAGATCCTCGAGACCCACCTCGGCTGGGCGGCCCGCAACGTCGGGCTGCGGCTCAACGAGATGCTGGAGAGGAACTTCGGGCCCAACGAGCTCCGCAAGAAGCTCAAGAAGGTCTTCGAGGGGCAGGACGGCGCCGCCATCGGCAACGAGAGGACGCTGGCGCTCATCGACGACCTGCCGCAGGCCGAGCTTCCCAGGCTGGTCCAGAAGCTCCGCCACGGCCTGCACGTCGCCACCCCGGTGTTCGACGGCTGCCGCGAGGACGAGATGCGGGACCTGATGGTCCAGGGGGGCGCCACCATGCAGTCGGTCCTCTTCGACGGCCGCACCGGTGAGCCGTTCGACCAGGACGTCACGGTGGGCGTGATGTACATGCTCAAGCTCCACCACCTGGTGGACGAGAAGATCCACGCCCGCTCGATCGGGCCGTACTCCCTGGTCACCCAGCAGCCGCTGGGCGGCAAGGCGCAGTTCGGCGGCCAGCGCCTCGGCGAGATGGAGGTCTGGGCCATGGAGGCCTATGGCGCCGCCTACTCGCTGCAGGAGTTCCTCACCGTCAAGTCGGACGACGTGGTGGGGCGCACCCGGATGTACGAGGCCATCGTCAAGGGCGAGAACACGCTGGAGTCGGGCCTGCCCGAGTCCTTCAACGTGCTCATCAAGGAGCTCCAGAGCCTGGCGCTCGACGTGGAGCTCCTCGAGTCGCCCGAGGCGAAGGCGCAGCGCGAGCTGGAGGCGGCCACCACGGCCACCGACCCGCTCGCCCCGCGCCCCGGCGGCGACAAGAAGACGGCCTAGTCAGCGTTCCAACGGAATCAGAAAAGCCCGGGAGTCGACGTGAAGGACATCTTCAATTTCTTCGAGAAGCCGAAGGACCCGCTGTCGTTTTCGGCGATCCGCATCTCGCTGGCCTCCCCGGACAAGATCCGGCAGTGGTCGCATGGCGAGGTGAAGAAGCCGGAGACCATCAACTACCGGACCTTCAAGCCGGAGCGGGATGGCCTCTTCTGCGCCAAGATCTTCGGACCGGTCAAGGACTACGAGTGCAACTGCGGCAAGTACAAGCGCATGAAGCACCGTGGCGTGGTCTGCGAGAAGTGCGGCGTCGAGGTGATCCAGTCCAAGGTGCGGCGCGAGCGGCTCGGCCACATCACCCTGGCCACTCCGGTGGCGCACATCTGGTTCCTCAAGTCGCTGCCCTCGCGCATCGGCAACCTGCTCGACATCACGCTGAAGGACCTGGAGAAGGTCCTATACTGTGAGTCGTTCATCGTCATCGATCCGAAGGCCACCCCGCTGCTGCGCGGCGAGCTGCTGAGCGAGGACCGCTACCACAAGGCCATGGACGAGCACGGCGCCGACTCGTTCACCGCCGGCATGGGCGGCGAGGCGGTGCTGGAGCTGCTGCGGGCCGTCGGCCCCGGCGACAGCAGGTACGGTGAGGGCATGTCCGGCCTCGGCGAGGAGCTGCGCGCCGAGATGAAGGAGGCCACCTCCGACGCCAAGCGCAAGAAGATCGCCAAGCGCCTCAAGGTGGTCGAGGCCTTCACCAACTCGGGCAACAAGGCCGACTGGATGATGCTCGAGGTCATCCCGGTCATCCCGCCCGACCTGCGCCCGCTGGTCCCGCTGGACGGCGGCCGCTTCGCGACCTCCGACCTGAACGACCTGTACCGCCGCGTCATCAACCGGAACAACCGGCTCAAGCGGCTCCAGGAGCTCAACGCCCCCGACATCATCATCCGCAACGAGAAGCGGATGCTGCAGGAGGCGGTCGACGCCCTCTTCGACAACGGGCGCCGTGGCAAGACCATCACCGGTCCCAACAAGCGGCCGCTCAAGTCGCTCAGCGACATGCTCAAGGGCAAGCAGGGCCGCTTCCGCCAGAACCTGCTCGGCAAGCGCGTCGACTACTCGGGGCGCTCGGTCATCGTGGTCGGCCCGGAGCTCAAGCTCCACCAGTGCGGACTGCCGAAGATCATGGCGCTCGAGCTCTTCAAGCCCTTCATCTACAACAAGCTGGAGGAGAAGGGCTTCGTAACCACCATCAAGTCGGCCAAGAAGATGGTGGAGAAGGAACGTCCCGAGGTCTGGGACATCCTCGACGAGGTGATCCGCGAGCACCCGGTGCTCCTCAACCGCGCCCCGACCCTGCACCGCCTCGGCATCCAGGCCTTCGAGCCCGTCTTGATCGAAGGCAAGGCCATCCAGCTCCACCCGCTGGTCTGCACCGCCTTCAACGCCGACTTCGACGGCGACCAGATGGCCGTACACGTCCCGCTCTCCATCGAGGCCCAGATGGAGGCCCGCGTGCTCATGATGAGCACCAACAACATCCTCTCGCCCGCGCACGGCAAGCCCATCATCGTGCCGAGCCAGGACATCGTCCTCGGCATCTACTACATGACCCGTGAGCGGGCCTTCGCCAAGGGCGAGGGCAAGTCGTTCGCGAGCCCGGACGAGATCCGGGCCGCCTACGACCAGGGCGAGGTCGACCTGCAGGCCAAGGTCTGGGTGCGCATGGACGGCAAGCGCGTCGAGACCACGGTGGGCCGGGTCATGCTCTACGACATCGTCCCCAAGCGGCTCCCCTTCGACTCCATCAACAAGGTGATGGACAAGAAGCAGCTGCAGGCCCTCATCGACCAGACCTACCGCCTCTGCGGTGAGAAGGAGACGGTGCTGCTGGCCGACCGCGTCCGGTCGCTGGGCTACGGCCACGCCACCAAGGCCGGCATCTCCATCGCCCTCGACAACATGGCGATCCCGAAGAAGAAGCAGGAGTTGCTCGATCGGGCCACCGGCGAGGTCGACGACATCCAGACCCAGTACGCCGAGGGTCTCATCACCTTCGGTGAGCGGTACAACAAGGTCATCGACATCTGGGCGCAGGTCACCGAGGAGGTGGCCGGCGAGATGATGGCGCAGATCGGCACCGAGATCACCCACGGCACCGGCAAGGAGGGCAAGAAGGAGGAGCGCAAGCAGCCGTCCTTCAACCCCATCTTCATCATGGCCGACTCCGGCGCCCGCGGCTCGGCCCAGCAGATCCGTCAGCTGGCCGGCATGCGCGGCTTGATGGCCAAGCCCTCTGGCGAGATCATCGAGACGCCCATCACCGCGAACTTCCGCGAGGGGCTCAACGTCCTCCAGTACTTCATCTCCACGCACGGCGCCCGCAAGGGCCTCGCCGACACGGCGCTCAAGACCGCCAACTCGGGCTACCTGACCCGCCGCCTCGTCGACGTGGCCCAGGACGCCATCATCACCGAGTACGACTGCGGCGCCATGGACGGCATCACCCTCGGCTCCCTGGTCGAGGGCGGCGAGATCATCGAGCCCATGGGCGAGCGAATCCTCGGCCGCGTCGCGCTCGACGACATCCTCGACTCAATCACCGGCACCGTGGTCGTAAAGGCCAACGAGGAGATCGACGAGGCCAAGGTCAAGACCATCGAGTCCTCCGGCATCGACAAGGTCCGCATCCGCTCGGTGCTGACCTGCCAGGCCCGGCGCGGCATCTGCGTCGAGTGCTATGGCCGTGACCTGGCGCGCGGCCGCAAGGTCAGCGTCGGCGAGGCGGTCGGCGTCATCGCCGCCCAGTCGATCGGTGAGCCCGGCACGCAGCTCACCATGCGGACCTTCCACATCGGCGGCGCCGCGTCCCGGCGCGCCGAGCAGTCGAGCCTGGAGAACCGCAACGGCGGCGTCGTCAAGCTGCTGAACGTGGCCGTGGCCAAGAAGAAGGACGGCACGCTCATCGTCATGAACCGCAACGGCGAACTGCTGGTCACCGACGACCAGGGGCGCGAGCGCGAGCGATACAGCCTGGTGTACGGTGCCAAGCTCCTGGTCCGCGAGGGCCAGAAGATCGATGCCCAGACCATGCTGGCCGAGTGGGATCCCTACTCGATGCCGATCATCACCGAGGTGGCCGGCCAGGTGAAGTACGGCGATCTGGTCGATGGCGTGACCATCAACGACTCGGTGGACGAGGTCACCGGCCTTTCGCGCAAGACCGTGGTCACCTCCAAGGACCCGGACGCCCGGCCCCGCATGTCGATCAAGGGGGCCGACGGACAGACCCGCAAGCTGGCCAACTCCGAGGCCGATGCCCGCTACATGCTCCCCGAGGGCGCCAACCTGGTCGTCAACGACGGCGACGAGGTCGACGCCGGCGACGTGCTGGCGAAGATGCCGCGCGAGACCACCAAGACCAAGGACATCACCGGCGGCCTGCCCCGCGTCGCCGAGCTCTTCGAGGCCCGCAAGCCCAAGGAGCATGCCGTCATCTCCGAGATCGATGGCGTGGTCGCCTTCGGCAAGGACACCAAGGGCAAGCGCAAGGTGGTCATCACCCCCGAGGTGGACGGCAAGCTGCGGCCTGACCTGGCCAAGGAGTACTTGATCGCCAAGGGCAAGCACATCAGCGTCCACACCGGCGACCGGGTCCGCGCCGGCGAGCCGCTCATGGACGGGTCCTCCAACCCGCACGACATCCTCCGGGTGCTGGGCGAGAAGGAGTTGGCGCGCTGGCTGGTCGACGAGGTGCAGGAGGTCTACCGGCTCCAGGGCGTGAAGATCAACGACAAGCACATCGAGACCATCGTCCGCATGATGCTCCGCCGCGTCCGCGTCGTGGAGGTCGGCGACGCCGACTTCCTCGCCGACGAGCAGGTCGAGAAGTGGGTCTTCGAGCAGGAGAACGAGCGGGTGCTGAGCGAGAACGGCAAGCCGGCGCAGGCCGAGCCGCTGCTGCTCGGCATCACCAAGGCCTCGCTCTCCACCGAATCCTTCATCTCGGCCTCGTCGTTCCAGGAGACCACCAAGGTGCTCACCGAGGCCGCCATCAGCGGCAAGGTCGACAACCTGCGCGGCCTCAAGGAGAACGTCATCATGGGCCGGCTCATCCCGGCCGGCACCGGCCTGCACCACTACAAGCACCTCGACATCGAGGTGGAGACGCCGGTGGACGCCGTCGAGGAGGCCGAGGAGGCCCTGGCGGCGGTGATGGGCGACGAGTAGCGGGCGCGCGCAGGGGCAGAAATCGGCCCCCGGCTGATCGAGAGGTCCAGTCCCTGATGGGGCTGGGCCTCTTACCCGTTTGGGTGTCGCGGTTGACGGCTATCGGTCCAACCTATTGATTTCAGGCAATCGGTTGGGTGGGACGAAGTCGCAGGTCAGGATTCAACATCTTGACCTGCATCAAATGTCTGGACCAAGCCGGTGCAGATATGGCAGATGGGGATGGGGCGCCGGGTTGTAAGTCACGAAAGGCTGCCCTTCCAGGCGAAGCGGTTCTGGGACGGGAGTGGGCGAGAGCAAGTCGCAAGACGAGTAGTTGACTGAGTTGGTCCAGATTGTTAGCTTCTCCGAAAAGCCCAGATTGCCAGCTTCTCCGAAAAGCAGGACCCAGCACGCTGACCTAGACCTGATGCCGGACGCCACCATGGAAGAAAGGTGCACTCGATGAGGACCGGGACCACGCAGCGCGGAGGCAGGGAGTTCGATGATCTGGCGCCGTACCTGAAGGCGGTGCGGGACTTCCCGCCGCTCTCCCGCGAGGAGGAGCACACCGCCGCGGTGCGAGCGCGCAAGGGCGACGTGCGGGCCAAGCAGAAGCTGGTCCGGCACAACCTGGCCTTCGTGGTGGCCATCGCCCGCAAGCAGCGGCGCGGCACGGTCCGGCTCGATGACCTGATCCAGGAGGGGAACGTCGGCCTGATGCGCGCCGTGGAGAAGTTCGACCCGGGCGCCGGGACCCGCTTCTCCACCTACGCGGTCTGGTGGATCCGCGCCTACGTCGGCAAGTACCTCAAGGAGGCGCGCAGCACGGTCAGGCCGCAGAGCGGCACGGTGGCCCAGCCCGACATGTCCCTCGACAGCTCGGTAGACGAGGAGGGTGAGACCACGCACCTGGAGCGGATCGAGGACGACGGCCCGGGACCGGAGGAGCTCTACCTCCAGACCGAGGGCGACCGCGACGTCCGCGATGCGCTCGGCAAGGTGCGCAAGCGCATCGGCGAACTGGGCTGGGACATCGTCCACAATCGGCTCGAGCAGGACCAGCCCCGCACCCTCGAGGAGATCGGCAAGCGCTGGGGCGTCTCCCGCGAGCGCGTCCGCCAGGTGGAGCTGAAGACCAAGCAGTTCCTGGAGCGTTACCTGACGCCCGAAGAGCGCGACGCCGCCTAGTGCCTCGACCCAGGCTTACTGACTACTGCGAGCGCCGATCCTCTCGCTGCGGCAGGCGGCCTCGTCGGTCCGCTGCTCAGAGTAGCGCTGCTACGCTTCCGCTGCTCCCTCCTCGGGCGCCAGCCTCGCTTCGGTCTCGGCGC
>JANPOM010000189.1:0-3209 GCA_031427995.1 Anaeromyxobacter sp.
ACCGACCAGACGTACCGGGTGATCGAGTCGCCGGGATCGGGGTCGGAGGCGGTGGCGCCGAGGAGGTGGACCCGGTGGGTGGCCGGCGCCGGCGGAAGCTGGAGCGAGACGGCCGGCGGCCGGTTGGTCACGCAGGCCGACCGCAGGCAGAGCGCCCCGGCTCCGCAGTCGGCGTCCACGGTGCAAGAGCGCACCTCGGTTCCGGCGCCGCCACAGGCGGCGAGTAAGAGGAAGAGCGCGAGGAACCAGGGCGCGCGAGCGCCGAGCCGAGCGAGGACCATGTCGTTCTCCTGTCCGTCTGACGTACCATGAGTGGAGCGAACCGCTGCAACCCAAATCCGCGACCCGAGACAGCACCCCCAAAACAGCAAGCCGGTGCAGGTGCGAAAGGGGTGCCAGCCGAGAAACCGGCGCGGATCGGCCTGATCGCGGGGAGATGCGCTTGTCAGACCGGCCGTCCGGCGGCCCCATGGTCCGTCCCGCGGACGCCCCGAAAGAGTGGACAGCCCTCTCGATTCGGTCGCTTGGCCGCCGCATGCTCCTTGCAGTCTCCCTGGAACCATGATGAAGACGAGGAGTCCCAGTACCGCTCGTCGTCGAGGTCGAGGCCGCTCATGCCCCTGACCACAGGCCTGCTCGTTGCGCTCGCGCTCGGCGCCAGCGGCGACCGACTCCTGCTCTGCCGGCCCATCCTGGCGGGCGACCCGGCGCTGGCTCGGCCCGAGGCGGTGCTCGAGGCCGGCCGCTCGCTCGGCCGCGATCTGCTCGACTACGGCGTGGCCTGCGACTCACCGGCCGAGGCGGCGCGGGCGGCGGCGCGGGCCGGGCTGGAGCGCGCCGTCTCCTCGGTGGCGGCCGGCGCCTCCGACGGGAGCCGCTACACCCTGATCCTGACCTCGGCCGGGGAGCAGGAGCTGGCCCGCCGCTCGCTGGAGGTGCCGACCGGCGCCGATCCGGTCAAGCCGCTCTCCGACGCGCTCCGGGCCCTGCGGCGGGAGGGGGGAGTCGCCCGCCCGGCCTGGGTGAAGCCGGCCGGCTGGACGCGGATCGGGGGCGGCGCGGCGGCGCTGGCGGCGGGGCTGGTGCTGGCGCTCCAGGCCAGGGACTTCGCCCGGCAGGCCGACGACGCCACCACCCCGGAGGCCTGGCTGGCGGCGGAGAGCGCCTGGCGGGGCAAGCGGAGCTGGAGCGCGGTGGCGCTGGGGGTGGGCGGCGCGGCGGTGGCCGGTGGGGCGGTGGTCCTGTGGAAGTTCTGAGGGGAGGGTGGCGATGGGGAGACTGATCGGGCTGGTGGTGGTGGGGCTCGGGCTGGCCGGGTGCGGGTCACCGGCGGCGCGCGACCGGTGCGCCGCCGACGCCGAGTGCGGGGCCGGGAGCTGGTGCGCCACGGGCGGGGTCTGCTGGGCCGACGCCACGCCGCCGGTGCTCTCGGCGGTCACGGTGAGCTGCCCGACCCCCTGCCTGCGCGACTCGACGCTGGCGGTGGCGGTCACGGCCAGCGACGACGGCCGGCTGGCCGGGGTGACGGCGCGGCTCGACCTGGCGCCCGGCGTCACCGTCCCGCTGGTCCTGCAGGGCGGGGCCTGGCGGGGCAGCCTCCCGCTCATGTCCTGGCCCTTCGCCGCCTTCGAGCGGTCGGTCGAGGTGACGGTGGAGGCGCGGGACGGGGCGGGGAACACCGTCTCGTCGTCCAGGTCGGTCGGCCTGGTGACGCGGCTGCGCTGGGCCGTCGAGGTCGCGCCGGGGGCGTCTCCGGTGCCGGTGCCGGGGGCGGTGGCGGTCGACGCGCAGGGGACGGCCATCTTCGGCGCCAGCGACGCCAGGCTCTACTTCGTCAAGCCGGACGGCTCGGCGCAGCGGGAGCCGGTGGCGGTCGGGGCCGGGGCGCTGACGGCGCCGGTGGTGGTCGGGAGCGCCGGCGTCTGGGTGCCGAGCGACGACGGCAAGGTCTATCGGGTGCCGAGAGATCCGCTGCTCCCGGTGGAGACGGTGTGTGACACGGGTGCAGCGGTGAAGGGGGTGGCGCTCGATGTGGCCGGAGAACCACTCGCCGCTTCAGCAACTGGGGCGTACTTCTCGGCGATTGGAGGGGTGTGTCGCAATTCGCCGATCTACTTGGGGGATGTGGCCTACGCTCCTGTTGCGGTGGGCCCAATGTTCTTTGGCGCGGAAGGCAATACGCTTCATGCACTTGCCTTGAACTCAAGAGGCTTCCCCGTCGAATCCTGGCCCTCCCCCGCCTCCCTTGGCGCCGCGGTCGCCGCCCCCATGGCGGTCCGGGCCACCGGCCAGATCCTGGCGCTCACCAGCCCGGCCGGCGCCGGCGCCCTCCTCTCCATCGCCCCCGACGGCACCCCCACGACGCTCGCCTCCCCAGACGTCCCCTCCGACGGCCCGGTGGTGCTGGCCAACAACGACGTGGTGGTCCCGGAGAAGGGCAAGACCCTCTCCGCCTGGACCAGCGCCGGCACGCTGCGCTGGCGCAGCGTCGCGCTGCCGGGAGCGCCGCTCACGCCGCTGGTGCTGACCGGCGCGGAGACCCTCATCGTGGCCGACTCCCGCGGCAACCTGACCGCCCTCGACGCCGCCGGCCAGGTGCGCTGGACCACGCAGCTCGCCCCGGCCGCCATCCCGCTCCGGCCCCCCAACCTCTTCACCCCGGCCGGCCTGGATCGCTCCATCGGCTACTTCCCGGCCGCCAACGGCAGGCTCTACGCCGTGATCCTCGACGGCCGGCTCGACGCGGCCGCCCCCTGGCCCAAGGCCTTCCACGATCCGCAGAACACCGGCAACAGCGCCACCCCCCTGCCGGCCCCGTGAACCTGCTCTCCGCCCTCACCGCGCTCCTCCTGCTGGCGCCGCCCCGCGCCGGGGAGCGCGTCGCCGTGCTGGCGGTCCACGAGCCGGCGGCGCTCGACCTCGACCTGATCGAGCTGACCCACCAGCTCCGCACCGCCTGCACCGAGCGGGCGCCGGGCGTGCTGGGCGCCGGGGAGATGCGGGCCCGGCTGCAGGGCCGGACCGGCAACGCCACCGCCGCCGAGCTGGATCGGGCCTTCAACGGGGCGCTGGCCGTCTACCAGAACGGCGAGTACGAGAGCGCCGAGCGCACCCTCAGGGCCATCGTCGCCGACCTGGAGGAGCTGCCGGAGAGCGAGGGGATCTGGCAGCAGTGGACCCGGGCCATGATGCGGCTCTCGCACGTGCAG
>JANPOM010000190.1:0-8865 GCA_031427995.1 Anaeromyxobacter sp.
CCGAAGCGAGGCTGGCGCCCGAGGAGGGAGCAGCGGAAGCGTAGCAGCGCTACTCTGAGCAGCGGACCGACGAGGCCGCCTGCCGCAGCGAGAGGATCGGCGCTCGCAGTGGTCAGTATGCCTGGGTCGGGGCACTAGGCCGGCTGGCGCGACTCGACGCCTACGGAGACCGGCAGGCGGGCGCGGGCGCCGGCGCTCTCCTCGGAGACCTGGATGACCCGATGGCAGGTCGGGTCGGTGAGGACCCGCTTCACCAGCGCCTGGTTGAGCGCGTGTCCGCCCTTCACCGCGGTGAACGCGCCGAGCACCGGCCGCCCCAGCAGGGCCAGGTCGCCGATGGCGTCGAGCACCTTGTGGCGGGCGAACTCGTCGGGCCAGCGCAGCCCCTCGGGGTTGAGGATCGAATACTCGTCGACCACGATGGCGTTCTCGAGGCTTCCGCCCTTGGCCAGCCCCATCGACTGCATCAGCTCGATGTCCTTGCGGAAGCAGAAGGTGCGGGCCCGCGCCACCTCGCGCTGGTAGGAGCGGTCCGAGACCGCCAGTTGGAAGCCCTGGTTGGTGATGAGCGGGTGGCCGAAGTCGGCGGTGAAGCTGACCGAGAAGCCGTCGGCCGGCTCGAAGCGGGCCAGCTTGTCGCCCTCGCGGATCTCGACCGGGTGGGTGATGACGATGTAACGCTTGGCGGCCTTCTGGACCTTCACGCCGGCCTGGCCGATCAGGGCGACGAAGGGAGCAGCCGAGCCGTCGAGGATGGGAACCTCGGGGCCGTCCACCTCGACGCGGCAGTTGTCGATCCCCATCCCGTGCAGCGCGGAGAGGACGTGCTCGACGGTGGAGACGCGGGCCTGACCCACCGCCAGCGAGGTGGAGAGCTTGGTGTCTACCACCAGGTCATGGCGGGCCGGGATCTCGACGCCCAGGTCCATGCGGACGAAGGCGAGGCCGGCGTCGGCCGCGGCGGGGGCGAGCGTGAGGTTGACAGGAGCACCCGAGTGCAGGCCGATGCCCGTACACGAGACCCGCTTCGCCACCGTCCGCTGATTCCAGTAAGCCATTCTCGGTTCGCCTTCCGAAGTTCGCCGCGGCCCTTTCGTCTCTCCCCTCGGGGAGACACCGCATCTGGCGGCCGCTCTGGCGAAGCAGGTAGATAGCAACCGGCGTGCCACAGCGGAGTTGCGGCCGAAGGATACCAACCCGCGCAGCCAGGCTCTCAACCTGCCGCCATGATTGATTTATCAGACTACTCTGGTACGGGAGAGGTTCCGGCCGGTCCTGGGCCTGAGATGACCCCCGTCGGAATCCCTGACACCCCGCGCCATCGTCCATGACATCCCTGTCATGGAGGGCCGACCCCAGGAGCGCTGGGGTGGTGCTCGATCAGCCTGCCATCAGAGCAGTTCGCCCTGGCCGCCGCCGGGCCGATCACGCCCGGGAACCCGCCCCAGGTGGCGGTAGGCCGCCTCCAACGCGATACGCCCCCGCGGACTCCTGGCCAGGAACCCCTCGCGCACCAGGAAGGGTTCGTAGACATCCTCGATGGTCCCCGACTCCTCGCCAACCGAGGCGGCCACCGCGTCGATGCCGACCGGGCCACCGCCGAAGGTGTCGATGACGATGGCGAGGATGCGCCGGTCCATGGCGTCGAGGCCCCGCCCGTCGACGTCGAGCCGCCGAAGCGTGGTCTCCACCACTTCAAGGGTGAGCCGGCCGTCGCCCTCCACCTGGGCGAAGTCGCGGGCCCGCTGCAGGAGCCGGATGGCGATGCGCGGCGTCCCGCGGGCCCGGGTGGAGAGCTCCTCCACCGCCGGCGCCTCTACCGGAAAGGCCAGCTTGCGCGCGGCCCGGGTGGCGATCTCCTTCAGCTCGGGAGCGGCGTAGTAATCGAGCCGCTCCTGGATGGGGAAACGATCGCGCAGCGGCGCGGCCAGCAGGCCGGTCCGGGTGGTGGCCCCGATGAGGGTGAACCGCTCCAGCTTCATCTCCATGGACTGGGCGCCGATGCCAGCCCCCAGCACCACGTCGAAGCGGAAATCCTCCATGGCCGGGTAGAGCGACTCCTCGACCGAGGGTGAGAGCCGGTGGATCTCGTCGATGAAGAGGATGTCGCGCGGCCGCAGCGCGGTGAGCAGTCCCGCCAGATCGCCCTTCTTCACGAGCGCCGGACCGCTGGTGACATGCAGCGTGACCCCGAGCTCGCGCGCCAGGATGTGGGCCATCGAGGTCTTGCCGAGCCCGGGCGGCCCGGAGAGCAGCACGTGGTCGAGCGCCTCGCCGCGCGCCTTGGCGGCCCGTGCGTAGACCTTGACGTTCTGGACGATCTTCTCCTGCCCGACGTACTCCTCGAACGTGGCGGGGCGGAGCGACTGCTCCAGCTTCGCCTCACCCTCCAGCGCTCCGGCGCTCACGTCGCGGACGGCCTTCACGGTCATGCGATCCCCTGCCTACCACGCCTACCCGCGGATGGCCTTGAGCGCCTCGCGCAGCAGTTCGTCCAGCCCCTTGCCCTCGGCCTCGCCGCGCAGCCGCTCCGACACCTGCTCGGCCTGCACCGGCTTGTAGCCGAGGTTGACCAGCGCGGCGGCCAGCTGCTCGAGCAGGCCGCCGGCGGCGCGCACCGGGCCCGGGCCGGCCGCCCGGGCCAGCTCCAACAGCTTGTCCTTGAGCTCGACCACCAGCCGCTCGGCCGTCTTCTTCCCCACCCCCGGCACCTTGGTGAGCCGTGCCACGTCGCCGGTGGCCACCGCCTGGGCGAGGTCGCGCGGCGGGATCCCCGAGAGGATCTTCTGCGCGGCTCTCGGGCCGACTCCCTTGACCTCGATGAGGGCGCGGAAGACGCCCTCCTCCTCCTCGGTGAGGAAGCCGTAGAGGTCGAGGGCGTCCTCGCGGACCTGGGTGATGGTCCGCAGCGCCACCGGCTCGCCGGGCCGCGGGAGCTGGAGCAGCGTGGCGGCCGAGAGGTGGAGCAGGTAGCCGACGCCCTGGACGTCGACCACCGCGAAGTCCTCCCCCTTCTCGAGGAGCCGGCCGGTGATGCGGGCGATCACGGAGCGCTCCGGTGATCGCGGCGGGCCGGGCGGAGCCGGGATCTGGCCGAACGGGCGGTGGCGGCGGCCGCGCGGCGCAGCGGCGTCACCTCGGCCAGCTTGATGGGGCGGCGCGCCAGGTGGCAGACCGCCAGGGCCACCGCGTCGGCCTCGTCGGAGAGCCTGGCGACGACGCCGAAGAGGGCGTGGGCGGTCCGCATCATCTGGTCCTTGCCGGCCCGGCCGGAGCCGGTGAAGGCCAGCTTCACCTCGCTCGGCTGGTACTCGAAGACCGGGAGTCCGGCCCGCGCCGCCGCCGCCAGCGCCACGCCGCGCGCTTGGCCGAGGGCCAGCGCCGACCGCGGGGAGATGCCGGCGAAGATCTGCTCGACCGAGACCTCGTCCGGCGCGGTGCGGGCGATAACGTCGCCGAGCCCGACCAGCAGCAGCGCCAGCCGCTCGGCCATGGGGCGCGTCCCGGGGACCAGCACCCCCGACTCGACCACGGTGAGCCGGCCGCCGTCGCGGGAGACCACCCCGTAGCCACAGCGTCGCGAGCCGGGATCGATGCCGAGGACCCTCATCGGCGGCATGGTAGCAGAGACTGAACGGAGATCCAGTACCGCGTGCGCCTGGGGCTGCTGCTATCTTCCCGCCCCCGCATGTCCACCCCGCCACTCCACCCGGTCCGCGCCGAGCTGCGAGCCCTCGGCCGCCTGGCCGCCCCGCTGGCCGCCGCGCAGGCTGGGCAGGCGCTCATGGGGGTGGTCGACACCGCCGTGGTGGGGCGAGCTGGCGCCGTGTCGCTGGCCGGGGTCGGACTGGGCAACGCCCTCTTCTTCACCGTCGCCGTCATCGGCATCGGGCTGATGATGGGGCTCGACCCGCTCATCGCCCAGGCCTTCGGCGCGGGCGACGCGCCTCGCGCCCGCAAGCTGCTCTGGCAGGGTTGCTCGCTGTCGGTGATCGCAGCCGCCGCGCTGGCGCTGCTGCTGGCGCTCCTCACCCTCGGCTTGGTGCCGCTGGGCGTGGAACCGGCCGTGGCCGAGGTGGCCACCACCTTCGTCCTCTGGCGGCTGCCAGGGCTCCCCTTCCTCTTCCTCTACGTGGGAGGGCGCGCTTACCTCTCCTCGGCCGGCCACGCCCGGCCCATGGTGGTGGCGACGGTGATGGCCAACCTCCTCAACCTGCCGCTGAGCGTGCTGCTGGTCTTCGGCGGCGAGGTGCTTCCGGCCTGGGCCGGGCCACTGCGGCTGCTGCCGGCGCTGGGTGGCGGCGGCGCCGCCATCAGCAGCAGCCTGAGCCTGGTGCTCCAGTCGGCCATCCTCTTCGCCGCCGTCCGCGGCGTCCCGGCCACGCCGGTGCCGGCGCAGGCGCGCCGCCCCGACCGCGTCGAGCTGGGGCGGGCGGTGCGGATCGGCCTGCCCGCGGGGCTCCACATGGTGGTCGAGGTGGCCTTCTTCGCGCTCGCCAGCCTGCTGGCGGCGCGGCTCGGCGCCGAGCCCATGGCGGCCCACCAGTTGGCCCTCTCGCTGGCCACGCTCACCTTCACGGTGGCCATCGGCATCGGAAACGCCGGATCGATCCGGGTCGGCTTCTGCGTTGGCTCGAGGGACCGGCCCGGAGCGCGCCGGGCCGGCCTCACCGCCCTCGGGGCCGCGGCCGGATTCATGGCCTGCACCGGGCTGCTCTTCGTGGCGGTCCCAGGCGTGCTGGCCCGGCTCATGACCGACGATCCGGCGGTGGCCGCCGCGGCCATCCCGCTCTTGCGCGTGGCCGCGGTCTTCCAGGTCTTCGATGGGCTGCAGGGGGCCGGGGCCGGCGTGCTGCGTGGCGCCGGGGTCACCCGCTTCACCCTGGGCGCCAACCTGGTGGGCCACTGGCTGCTCGGCGCCCCGGCGCTGCTTTTCTTGGTCTTCGGCCTCGGCCTCGGCGTGGTCGGGCTCTGGTGGGGCTTCGTGGTCGGGCTGGTCTCGGTCTCGGCGGCGCTGGTCTGGCGCTTCCTGCGTCTTTCCTCGCACGAGATCGCGCCGCTGGCCTCGACCCATTAGATCCCGGCATGCTCGACCTCCTCCCCGGCGCGCCGCCCCGCCCCGCCGGCCTCGATCAGCTGCTCGCCGAGGCGGCGGCCCTCCGGACCCCGGCCGATCCGCCGCGCACCCACCACCTGCGCGGTGGCCTGCCCCGCTTCACCAACCGGCTGGTGCTGGAGCGGAGCCCCTACCTGCGCCAGCACGCCCACAACCCGGTCGACTGGCGCCCATGGGGCCCGGAGGCCTTCGCCGAGGCGGCGGCGCGCGGGGTCCCGGTCTTCCTCTCGGTCGGCTACTCGACCTGCCACTGGTGCCACGTCATGGAGGGCGAGTCCTTCGAGGACCAGACCATCGCCAGTGTGCTCAACGGCCGCTACCTGCCGATCAAGGTCGACCGCGAGGAGCGTCCCGACGTCGACCAGCTCTACATGACCGCGGTGCAACTGCTGACCGGCCAGGGCGGGTGGCCCATGAGCGTCTGGCTCACGCCGGCCGGCCAGCCCTTCTTCGGCGGCACCTACTTCCCGCCACGCGACGGCGCCCGTGGAGCCCGGCGCGGCTTCCTCTCCATCCTCGAGGAGATCGCCGCGCTCCAGGGCGGAGAGCCGGAGCAGGTGACCCGCGCCGCCGCCTCGCTCACCGCCGCGGTGAAGACCGCGCTGGCCACCTCCGGCCCGTCTGGCCTGGCGCGCCCCGGCCTGGCGGTGATCGACGGCGCGGTCGAGGGCTGGCTGCGCCAGCTCGACCCAGTCCACGGCGGCCCGCGCGGCGCCCCCAAGTTCCCCTCCTCGATGCCGGTCCGCCTGCTGCTGCGCCACCACCGGCGCAGCGGCGATCCGCGCTCGCTCCAGGCGGCCACCCTCACGCTCGAGGGGCTGGCCGGCGGCGGCATCCACGACCAGCTCGGCGGCGGATTCCACCGCTACTCCACCGACGAGCGCTGGCTGGTGCCCCATTTCGAGAAGATGCTCTACGACAACGCGCTCCTCCTGCTGGCCTACACCGAGGGCTGGCAGGTGACCGGGAGCGAGCGCTGGGCCCGGGTGGCGCGCGACACCGCCGGGATGGTGCTGCGCGACTTCGCGGCGCCGGACGGCGGCTTCGCCAGCGCCTCCGACGCCGACTCGGAGGGCGAGGAGGGGCGCAGCTTCGTCTGGAGCGCCGCCGAGATCGACGAACTGCTGGGCGGCGAGGCGGAGCGGTTCCGCGCCTTTCACGGCGTGACCGCGGCGGGGAACTGGGACGGCGTCAACGTGCTTCACGTGCCGAGCCCGGACGAGGAGGAGTGGCGGGCGCTGGCCGGGGCGCGCCGCACCCTGCTCGCGGCGCGCGGGCGGCGCCACCAGCCGCTGCGCGACGACAAGGTGCTGGCCGCCTGGAACGGCCTGATGATCGAGGCGCTGGCGCTGGCTGGTCGCGTCCTCGACGAACCGCGCTGGATCGAGGCGGCGGGGCGAGCCGCCGGCTTCCTGCTCGACCACCTGGTGGTGGAAGGGCGGCTGCGGCGCGGCTGGCTCTCCGGCCCGTCGACCACCCTCGCCTTCCTCGACGACCACGCCTTCCTCGCCGCCGGGCTCCTCGAGCTCTTCGCCGCCACCGCCGAGCCGCGCTGGCTCACGGCCGCGGTCTCCCTGGCCGAGGCCATGGAGCGCCACTTCTCGGACGCCGAGCGGGGCGGCTGGTTCCAGGCCGCCGACGACCACGAGCGGCTGCTGGTGCGTGAGAAGCCGGCGCACGACGGCGCCGAGCCGGCCGGCGGCTCGGTGGCGGTGCAGGCGCTGCTGCGGCTCTCGACCTTCACCGGCGATGACCGCTGGCGGGCCTCGGCCGAGCGGGCGCTCCTCGACGCCGGGCCGTCGCTGGAGGCCTCCCCCATGGCCCGCTCCGAGCTGCTGCTCGGACTGGAGGCGGCACACGCGCCGGCGCGCCAGGTGGTGCTCACCTGGCCAGACGCGGCTCCGGCTCCAGGCCCGCTGCTCGAGGTGCTGCGGCGCGTACCGCTGCCGGGCGCCGCGCTGGTGGTCGGTCCAGCCTCGACGGTGGCCCGGGCGGCTGGGGTGGCGCCGGTGGCCTTGGGGCGAGGACCGCTGCAGGGGCGTCCCACCGCCTTCGTCTGCGATGCCGGCGCCTGCCGCCTGCCGGTCTTCGACCCGGCGTCGCTGGAACGCGAGCTGTTTTCAGGACGTGGACAGGTGGCCCCTGTCGGGGGGTGAGAGAGTTCGTTTTTACTCCCCTCGTTTGGATCGCACCCGTCGTATAGTGACTCATCTCACGGCAAGGAAGCCGTACCGGCGCTGCGCAGCGGCGAGCCGGATCTGATCTCGGAAGGAACCGACATGAGCGCCAAGTCCAAGAAGAGCAAGAACACCCGCCCGGCCGAGCTGCTTCACTTGGGCGCACGGATCCGCGAGGAGCGGCACCGCCAGGGCGTGACCCAGGCCGCGCTGGCCGAGGAACTCGACCTCTCGGTCGCCTACGTGAGCTTGATCGAGCGCGGCGGCCGCAACCCGCCCTACACGACGGTGGTGGCCATCGCCCGCGCCCTCGAGGTCCCGGCGGCGCGCATCGTCGCCAACGACTAGAAATCGCAGCCGAGGATGGCGCGCGCCCGAACCTGGTCACTGGCCTGGTTGAGGCCGAAGCCGGCGCCGACCGTGAGCCAGCAGCTGTTGATCGAGCCGCGCGCCAGGAAGGGGAGCAGGACCGAACCGGATGGACCCGCCCAGGCCTTCCAGACGCCGGGGCCGTCAGGGTCTCCGGCGCGGGAGCCGAAGGTCTCGGCGCCGAGCCGCAGCCCGCTAACCGGCTCGAACGCGGCGCCGGCCGACCAGCCGAACTTGAGCTCGGTGCCGCCGCCCTTCGGGAACTCCTGCTCGGCGATCAGGTTGGCAGCCCAGGTGAGGCGGCCGGAGGTGCTGCCGAAGATCACCTTCTCCTCGATGATCCAGGGCTGGTCGTCGACGATCTCCTTCTCCACCTCGACGTAGAGCACCAGTTCGAGCGGCGCCTCCTGGCCGAGCAGCTTGTAGCGCCCCCGCAGCTTGAACGCGGTCGCCTCGAAGCTGGTGGTGGAATTGGTCCGGAACACCGCGTAGGCGCTCAGGTCGAACCGGTCGGTGACGCCGTAACCGGCTTCGAGCTGGTGGACCCACTTCCGGGAAGCGCTGCCACCAGTCCTTGGTTGGTATAGTGTCTCATATACCTCCAGCTCGACCTCTCCCTGAGCCGGGGTCACCGGCTCGTAGGTGTTGGCGTATGGGCGTTCGTCGGCGATGCTCATGGTTGGAATTACGGCAATAAGCGCGAGTGTGGCCAGTCGGTTCATCGAGATCTCTTCCTGTCCCAGGGTAATTTGTGGAAGTGGCTTGTTGAGACTTAATCCCATTAACTCGTTTCTGAATGGAAGGTCAACGCCAAACCGCACTCATCCGTCATCATGGACAGACGTCCGTCCGCATGCTACCCCGCCGGCCCATGCCCCCCGTCCCACCGACCGGCCGCCAGCTCGCCTCCGACAACTACGCCGGCATCTGTCCCGAAGCCCTAGCCGCCATGCAGGAGGCCAACTCCGGCCACACTCCCGGCTACGGCGACGACCGCTGGACTACCGTGGCGGCCGACCTGCTCCGCGGCCTCTTCGAGACCGACTGCGACGTCTACTTCGTCTTCAACGGCACCGCCGCCAACTCGCTGGCCCTCGCCTCGCTGACGCGCAGCTACCACTCGATCCTCTGCCACGAGACCGCCCACGTCGAGACCGATGAGTGCGGCGCCCCCGAGTTCTTCTCCAACGGCACCAAGGTGCT
>JANPOM010000191.1:0-61571 GCA_031427995.1 Anaeromyxobacter sp.
GCCGCCTGCGCGAGCGTCACACGGTGTTTGCACTTGAGCCTTCTGGCCGACACCTCGGCCAGCTATTCAGGGTCCCGCGATGGAAGCTGATCGAGACCAACAGGGTATGCAGCAGCTGGCGGCGGCGCCTCGCGGCGGCGCGGTCGGCGTCAACGCGGTCGTGGCCGGGGGGCTCTTCTCCCGGCTGCTCGCCTGGGACCAGGCGACCCTTCTCGCGGCGCGCCGGTGGCGCACCCCGAGGCGGACCGCGGTGGCCCGGGCCCTCACCCGCCTTGGAGATGCCGGCGGGTGGACCTTCGTCGGTCTGGCTTTCTTCGCGACCTTTGACCCGGCCGGGATCGCCCTCGGGCTCCGGCTCTCCGTCGCCGCCCTCTTCGCCACGGTGCTGTCGCAGTCGCTCAAGCGGATCTTGCACCGGGCCCGCCCCGACCTCGCCATCGCCGGCTTCGTCCCCGAGGCGGCCAACCCGGACCGCTTCAGCTTCCCATCCGGCCATACCTGCGCCGCCTTCGCCGTTGCGCTCGCCTTCGTCGGAGTCCCCTTGGGCCTCGGCTACCTATTCCTGGCGCTCGCCATCGGCATCGGCGCCTCGCGCGTCTACCTCGGCGCCCACTTCCCGCTCGACGTCGGCGCGGGGGCCCTGCTCGGCAGCATGGCCGGGCTGGTGACGCACCTGATCTTCTAGTCGCGGTCGGGTCGCGGGATGATCCGCCGCGGCCTGCTCGCTGCCCTGCTCGCGCTCGCTTCGCTCGCCGCCACGCCGGCGTCTGCCCAGCAGGCGCGCCGGGCCCTCTCGGTCGCCGCGGCCGCCAACCTGAAGACCGCCGCCGAGGAGCTGAAGCGCGGCTTCGAGGCGGAGCGGCCCGGCGTCGAGGTGACGCTGACGCTCGGCGCCTCGGGGACCTTCTTCTCCCAGATCCAGAACGGCGCCCCGTTCGACCTCTTCCTCTCGGCCGACCGCGACTACCCGGCCAGGCTGGTGGCGGCCGGGCTGGGCGGGGCGGCCGACGAGCGCGTCTACGCCATCGGCGCGCTGGTGGCCTGGCTCCCGCCCGGCTCGACGCTCGACCTCGAGAAGCGCGGGCTGGCGGCGCTGGCCGATCCTGAGGTGAAGCGGATCGCCATCGCCAACCCGGCCGTGGCCCCGTTCGGCCAGGTCACCGTGGCAGCCCTCAAGGCGGCCGGCGTCCACGAGGCCGTGAGGGAGAAGCTGGTGCTCGGCACCAGCGTCGGGCAGGCGGCGCAGTTCGCCACCACCGGCGCCGCCGACGTCGCCTTCCTCCCCCTCTCGCTCACCCTCGGGAAGGAGCTCTCCTGCGGCCGCACCTGGCCGGTGCCCGAGGCGCTCTACCCCCGTATCGAGCAGTCGGGCGTCGTGCTGTCCGCCAGCAAGGCGCCGGCCCTGGCCCGCGCCTTCCTCGCCTTCATCACCGGCGAGAAGGGGCGGGCCATCCTGGCCCGCTCCGGGTACGGGTTGCCGTAGGGGCCCGATCGGAGCCCCTCCTTCGCAACTTTGGGCGCCCAAAGTGGATTTCGGGGGAGTCGGCGCGAGCCTTCTTGTCCGGTGCGTGGAGCGCTCTGCGTGTTAGGCGGCCACTCGCCCCGCAGCCCTCCAGCGGCGCTCACCCTTCACGTCGAAGGCGACCGGCAGCCCGAGCGCCACCAGCGCGTCGAGTGGCGCTTGGAGATCGGGTCGCTGGGGCGCGCCGGAGGCCGACCACTTGACGATGACGGCCTCGGCCAGCATGGAACTTGGAGTCTACACGGGCGGTGGACCAGTGTGCGTACCAGCCGCCGACCTCCCCGCATCTCCCCGCCCGCCGCCTCAGGCCTTGTTCTTGGCGTGGCGCACGTCGGTGCCACTCACCATGAAGATCACCATCTCGGCCAGGTTGGTGGCGTGATCGCCGAAGCGCTCCAGGTGCTTGGCCGAGAACATCAGCGCGGTGGCGCGCCGGATGCTGCGCGGGTCCTCCATCATGGTGGTGAGCAGCTCGTTGAAGACCTTGAGGTAGAGGGCGTCGAGGTGGTCGTCGGCCTCCAGCACCTCCTCGGCCTTGACCGGGTCGGCGGTGACGAAGGCGTCGAGCGCCTTGGCCAGCGCCGCCTCGCTGAGCGCCGCCAGCCGCCCCAGGTCGTGCATGGGGCGGAGCGGCGGCGTCTGGGCCAGGTCAACGGCCCGCCTGGCGATGTTGACGGCGAGGTCCCCCATGCGCTCGAGGTCGGTGACGATCTTGAGGGCGGTGGTGATGAAGCGAAGATCGCTGGCGGCCGGCTGGCGGAGGGCGAGGATGCGGCGGCAGACGCCGTCGATGTCGACCTCCATCCGGTTGATCGTCTGGTCCTTCCTGATCACCTGTTCGGCCAGCACGGCGTCCCGCTCGATGATGGCGCGCACGCTCCCGGCCATGGCCGCCTCGACCAGCCCGCCCATCTCCAGCAGCCGCTCTCGCAGCCCGTTGAGTTCGGCCTGGTACGACTTGTCGATGTGGGTCTTGACCATGTCTCTCCCCGAATCCCGGCGCGGTGAGGTTACCCGAACTTGCCGGTGACGTAGTCCTCGGTTCGTGGCTCGCGAGGGTTGGTGAAGATCTGCTCGGTGGGGCCCACCTCGACCAGCTCGCCCAAGTAGAAGAACGCGGTGGTGTCGGAGACCCGCGCCGCCTGCTGCATGTTGTGGGTGACGATGGCGATGGTGTAGCGGGCCTTGAGCTCGTGGATCAGGTCCTCGATCTTGGCGGTGGCGATCGGGTCGAGCGCCGAGGCCGGCTCGTCCATGAGAATCACCTCGGGCTGGACCGCCAGCGCCCGGGCGATGCAGAGCCGCTGCTGCTGCCCACCCGACAGGCCCATGGCGCTCTCGTGGAGCCGGTCCTTCACCTCGTCCCAGAGGGCGGCCCCCTGCAACGACCGGATCACCCGCTCCAGCAGCAACGTCTTGTCGTTGAGCCCGGCCACCCGCAGGCCGTAGGCCACGTTCTCGAAGATGGTCTTCGGGAACGGGTTGGATTTCTGGAAGACCATCCCCACCCGCCGCCGCAGCTCCACGGCGTCGAGCCGGCCGTCCACCACGCTCTCCCCGTCGAGCAGCACCTCGCCCGTCATGGAGGCGCCGGGGATGAGGTCGTTCATCCTGTTGAGGGCGCGCAGGAAGGTCGACTTGCCGCAGCCCGAAGGGCCGATCAGGGCGGTCACCTGCCTCTCGGCCAGGACCAGGTCGACGTCGTTCACGGCGACCTTCTCGCCGTAGGCGATCCGCAGCCTCTTCGCCTCCATCTTGGGGCGCGGTGCCGGGGTGGTGCGGTCGGGGCTCATCTGCTCGGGCTCATGGTGTGGGGCTCATCGTCCAGGGCGAAGTTCGATTCAGTGGCCGGCGGCGGCGCGGCGGGTCCGCACCCGCAGCAAGATGGCGATCAGGTTGAGTAGGAAGGTCAGCGAGAGGAGAACCAGGACGGTGGCGTAGAGGAGCGGCTTGGTGGCCTCCACGTCGGTGGACTGCGTGGCCAGCACGTAGACGTGGTAGCCGAGGTGCATGAACTGGCTGAACGGGCCGTTGGGCAGGTCGGGGAGGAAGTAGGCCACGCCGGTGAAGAGGATGGGGGCGACCTCGCCGGCGCCGCGGGCCACCGCCAGGATGGCGCCGGTGAGGATGCCCGGGACGGCGCTCGGCAGGATGACGCGGACCAGGGTCTGCGACTTGGTGGCCCCCAGCGCCAGCGAGGCGTCGCGCCAATCGCGCGGCACGGCTCGCAACGCCTCCTCGGTGGAGACGATCACCACCGGAAGCGCCAGCACCGCCAGCGTCAGGGCCGCCCAGATCAGCGCCGGCTGGCCGTAGCGGAGCGTGGCCTCGGGCGAGAAGGCCCGGTCCATGTTTCGACCCAGGAACTGGATGAAGAAGCCGAGGCCGAAGAGGCCGAAGACGATGGAGGGGACCCCGGCCAGGTTCTGCACCGCCACCCGGACCAGTCCCGCGAGGCGGGAGTCCGCGGGGGCGTACTCGTGCAAGTATATCGCGGTGATGACGCCCACCGGCATCACCGCCACGGTCATGAGCAGGGTCAGGACGGCGGTGCCGTAGATGGCGGGGAAGATGCCGCCCTCGGTCATCCCCTCGCTCGGCGCCTGGGTGATGAACTCCAGTGAGAGGCGGGTCCAGCCGCCCGCCACCACGTCAGCGAGGATGAAGCCGAGCATGACCACGATGACGAACGCGGCGGCCCCGGTCATGCCGGTCAGCCCGGCGCCCACCAGCTTGCGGGAGGCGAGGTTCAAGCCCTGGCCCCCGACATCTTGCGGACCAGCCGGCGCACCGCCACCGAGGCCAAGCTGTTGAGGATGAAGGTGAAGAGGAAGAGCTCGATGCCGATGAAGAAGAGCACCGCGTAGTGGCCGCCGCCGACGACCACCTCGCCCATCTCGGCGGCGATGGTGGCGGGCAACGTCCGGATCGAGTCGCCGAAGGACCAGGTGGTGGTGGCGGCGTTGCCGGAGGCCATCAGCACGATCATGGTCTCGCCGATGGCGCGGCCGAAGCCGAGCACCACCGCGGCCAGCACGCCGGGGGCGGCTGCCGGCAGGACCACACGGAAGGCGGTCTCCCAGCGGGTGGCCCCCAGCGCCAGGGAGGCCTCCCGGAAGGCGCGCGGGACCGCGGTGAGGGCGTCCTCGCTGACCGTGTAGATGACCGGGATGATGGTGAGGGCCAAGGCCAGGCCGGCGCCCACCGCGTTGAGGCGCGAGGTGAAACCGAAGGCTGACTGGAGCCAGGAGGCGAGCACCACCAGGGCAAAGAAGCCCAGCACCACCGAAGGGATCCCGGCCAGCAGCTCGATGGTCGGCTTGAGCACCTCTCGCAGGCGCGGCGGGGCGAACTCGGAGGAGAAGATGGCGGAGGCGATGCCGAGCGGCACCGCCACCAGCATGGCCACCGTGGTGACCTTCAAGGTGCCGACGAAGAGCGGGACCATCGAGTACTTGGGGATGTCGCCGACCGGCTGCCAGATGAACGCCGCGGGGCGGCCGGCGCGCCAGACCTGGGGCAGGAACATCCGCGCCAGGTCGGTCTCCTTGGCCACCTCCGGGTCGGTGAAGAGCGGGAGGGCTTCGCGGGCGACGAAGACGAAGATGAGGACGACGGCGGCCATCCCGGTGAGGGCCACGAGCGTGATGCCGAGCTCGATGGCCATCTCCTGGACCTGCCGCCGCCGGACCGCCGCGGCCGGGGAGGCCGGGCGTCGCTTGAGGCTGGTCGATGTGACCGTCACGGGGCCTGATCTCTCAACAACAGATGTCGGACCCGTGGCGGCCATGTGACGGGCAGGTGACGGCGTTACTTGACGGGGTAGTAACCCACCTGGGTGACGATTGCCTGGCCCTCGGTGGAGAGGCAGTAGTCGATGAACTCCTTGGCCTCCCCGCTCGGCTTGCCGCGCGTGTACATGAACAGGTGCCGCCAGAGGGGGTACTTGCCGGAGGCCACGTTCTCGGCGGTCGGCAGGTAGCCCTGGCCGTCCTGGCCGACCACCTTGAGCTCCTTGACGCCCTTGGCGTAGGCGGCGCCGCCGTAGCCGATGCCGTTCTTCTCCTTGGAGACGGCGTTGACCACCGCGGCCGTGCCCGGGAGGGTCTGGGCGCTGGCGGCGAAGTCCTCGCCCTTGAGCACGTTGTCCTTGAAGAAGACGTAGGTGCCGGAGGAGTTCTCGCGGGAGTAGAGGACGATGGGGGCGTCGGCGCCGCCGACCGCCTTCCAGTTGGTCACGTCGCCCTGGTAGATGGTCCGGAGCTGGGCCAGCGTGAGCTGGGTGACGCCGTTCGACTCGTGCACGTAGACGGCCAGCCCGTCCTTGGCCGCTGGGGTCTCGGTCGGGAGCAGGTTGTAGCGCTCACGGACCTTGCCCTTCTCGTCGCTCTTCATGCCGCGCGAGGCGGTGGCGACCTCGGTGGTCCCGTTGATGAGGGCGGCGATGCCGGTGCCGGAGCCGCCACCGGTCACCTGGACCTTCTTGCCGGCGTTCTTCTTCATGTAGTTCTCGGCCCAGCGCTGGGCGAGGATGACCATGGTGTCCGAACCCTTGACGGTCACGGCGGCCTGCGAGACGGCCGGCGCGAAGGTCAGGGCGGTGAGCACTGCGAATGCGATGCGCTTCATGTGGTGTCTCCTGGTGACGTGGGGGCTAGAACTTGACCTGGGCCTGGAGGATGTACTGGTCGGCCTTGGGGTCGGACGGGGCGGCCGCGCCCTTCTCGCCGTTGACGGGGTGGTACCAGGCCGCGGAGACCTTGGCGTTGGCACCCACGAAGGCGTGGACGGCGACCTGCACCTCTTGCTGGACCTTGACGGTGGTGCTGGTGGGGGACGAGATGCTGACGGTATGGTTCGGCATGTACTGCTCGTACTTGACCGCCAGCTGGAAGGGCTGCCCGATGTTCTGCAGCAGGATGGCGTAGAAGCCGGAGCCGGTCGGGACCGGGGCCGCCGTGGTCAGGCTGCCCAGGTTGGCGCCGGCGCCGAGGTTGCCGCTGGCGGTGCCGATGGTGGTGTGGCCCCACATGTACTCGCCCTTGACGGCGGTGCCGCCGATGGGGAGCAGGTCGAGGAAGAGCTGGGCGTCGATGGCCACCCGGTTGCGGTCGAACTCCTTGTCGTCGGCGCGGGCATGGACCTTGGTCTTGCCGTACCAGCCGGAGAGGCCGGCGGTCAGCATCCCCATGTCGACCCAGGCGCGGCCGATGAGGTCCTTGAGCTGGTCGTTGTCCTTCCCCAGCTGCCCGGAGTCGACGCCGTTGCCGTTGAAGAGGCCGACCTTGAAGTTGACGATGGAGGCCTTGCCGCGCAGCGCCACGCCGAGGTCGTACTCGCCGGCCAGGAAGGCCCGGGTGACGCGGGAGCGCTCGAGCGTGTCGAGGTCGGAGGAGGAGCGGGTGAAGACCTCGTAGCCGAAGGGGAAGAGCTGGAGGCCGGCGTCCACGGCCAGGCCGTAGGGCAGCTTGATGCTGGCGTAGGCCTCCTTGACCGACAGGCCGGACGTGGTGGCGTCAAGCTGCAGCACATACTGCGACCAGTCGGCGTCATAGGCGGCCTTGAAGCGGCCGCGGCGGATGAAGAAGCCGCTCTGGGAGGGGGTGGTGGTGGCCGTGGCGGAGGCGTTGTAGTTGACCGCCTCCAGGTAGGCGAAGCGGGCCTGGATGTAGCCGGAGAGCTTGAGCTTCTTCAGCTTCTCGACGTCGGCCTTGGTCTCGGCGTACTGCTCGGTGAGCGACTCGACCTTGCCCTCGATCACGGCCGGGTCGAAGGCGGGAGCGGAGGCCTGGGCCTCCTGGGCGACCGCGACCGCGGGCGCGAGGGCCACGGCGGCGAGAACTGCGACGATGCGAGCGAACATGTGAACTGCCCCTTTGAGAGAGTGATGATCCCGAGCGCCTGCCCGGTACCGGGCTGTTCTAGGAGCGGCGCGTGGCGGCTACGGGGCGGCTTTGTTACGGATCGGTGAGAACGTCACCGAGCGGCGGCCCACTCAGGCCCGGCTGGAACTTGCTGCCGGGAGCCGGACCGTGAAGCAGGTCCCGGCCACGCCGCTCTCCACCCTGATCTCGCCGTGCATCCCCTGGACCAGGTGCTTGGCGATGGCCAGCCCCAGCCCGGTGCCGCCGGCCTCCCGGGCGCGGCCTGGATCGACCCGGTAGAAGCGCTCGAAGAGCCGCGCCATGTGGTGTGGCTCTATGCCCGGCCCGGTGTCGGCGACGGTGATCAGCACGTCGCTCTGGCGCACCATGGCCCGCAGCTCCACCGAGCCGCTCTGCGTGTACTTGATGGCGTTGTCGACGAGGTTGACCGCCACCTGCTCCAGCGCCCGCCCGTCGGCCATGGCCAGCAGCCCCTCGGGGACCTCCACCCGCAGCTCCAGCCCCTTCTTCCTGGCGGTGAGACCGTGCAGCTCGGCCACCTGCCGGCCCAGCTGGGCCAGCTCGACCGGCGCCACCTCGAAGCGCCACTGGCGCGACTCCAGGCGGGAGAGGTCGAGCAGGTCCTGGGTGAGCCGCGAGAGCCGCTCCGCTTGCCGGTGAACGATCTCGACGAAGCCGCGCGCCGACTCCTGCTGCTCGAGCGCACCGGAGAGCAGGGTCTCGGCGGCGCCCCGGATGGCGGCCACCGGCGTGCGCAGCTCGTGCGAGGCGTTGGCCACGAAGTCGCGCCGCGTGGCGGCGGCCCGCCGCTCCTCGGTCACGTCGCGCGCCAGGCAGAGCACCTCGCCGCGCAGCAGCGGCGTCAACTGCACCGAGAGGGCGCGGTGCTGCAGCTCGACCTCGAGCCGCCGCGCCGTCCCCTCCAGGGCCCGGCGCAGCGCCTCGGCCAGCTCGCCGCTCCTGGTCACCTCGATCGCGGTCAAGCCCGCCGCTCGGCCACTGGCCGAGAGGGCGTCGAAGGCGGCGTTGCAGACCCGCACCCGCCCGTCCACCGCCACCACGGCGGCCGCGTCGGGCAGCGAAGCCAGCAGCTCCGCCTCGGCCGGGTCGCGCACCGAGGCGAAGCGGCGAAGCTCGCGCTGCAGCAGCAGGCTGCCGAGCTCGGAGACCTCCTGCCCGAGATCGGCGTGCGGCCCACCGGCGAGCTCGGCGCGAAGCGCCTTGATGGCGGCCGAGAGCGGGGTCCGTCCGAGTGCCATCGCCTACGACCCCTTGTCGGCCGGATCGATCATCCGGTAACCGATACCACGCACCGTCTCGAGCAGGTCGCGCCCAGCCCCCAGCTTCTCGCGGAGCCGCTTGACGTGGGTGTCAACGGTCCGGGTCTCGACCTCGGGCGACATCTCCCAGACGTCCTCGAGCAGCTGCTCGCGCGACTGCACCCGCCCGAGCCGCGACATGAAGGTGGAGAGGAGCCGGAACTCGAGCGGGGTCAGGTCGATCTCGACGCCCTCGGCGAAGGCCCGGTGGGCCTCGACGTCGACGCGGATGGGGCCGACCTGCTGGCGCGGCCGCTCCACGGTCCGCCCGCCACCGGCGCGCCGCAGCACCGCCTTGAGCCGCAGCACCAGCTCGCGGACGCTGAAGGGCTTGGTGACGTAGTCGTCGGCCCCAAGTTCGAAGCCGACCACCCTGTCGACCTCCTCGCCCTTGGCGGTGAGCATCACCACCGGAACATGCCGGGTGCGCGGATCCGACTTGATGCGCCGGCAAATCTCGGTGCCCGGCAGGTCGGGCAACATCAGGTCGAGCAGCACCAGGTCGGGGATGCGGCGCTTGAGGGCCAGCAGGGCCTCTTCGCCCCGCGTGGCCAGGATGGTCTCGAACCCGGCCGCGCGCAGGTTGAAGTCGAGGACCGAGAGAAGGTCACGCTCGTCGTCGCAGAGGAGAACCGTGGTCACGGGGGAGATCACCTCACGTCACGGTGACAGGCCGGTGGCCGGCGCGCAACGGAACGGTGACGTCGTCACCTGGGGTGCCCCCGCCGGGGTCCCGTCCGGCCCCGCTCCGGGGTACCATGGCGGGCTCATGCGCCGCTTCGCGCTCACCTTCGCGCCGTGCCTCGCGCTGCTGGCCGCCTGCGCCGGCGCTCGCCCCGCGCCCACCGGGGCCGACCCCGGTCTGGCCTTGCTCCGGCCGGCCGAGCTGGCGCGGGTCCGCTGCCTCCTGCTCGCCCCGGTCGAGAGCGCCACCGACGCACCGCTCGCCGCCGAGGAGACCACCCGGGCGCTGGAGGCGAGCGTCGACCCGGCTCGCACCCAGGTACTCCCCGTGGCCGAGCTGCGCGCCATGCTGGCCGACACCTCGCTGGAGCTGTCCGAGGGAGTGCCGGGTAGCACCGCCCTGGAGCTGGCGGAGTTGCTCGGCGCCGACGGCGCGCTCTACGGGGCCGTCGAGGGACGCAGCCAGGGGCGCGATCCTCGCCTGGCGGTGACGCTCCGGCTCCTGCTGGTGCCGGGCCGTGAGCTGGTCTTCGCCGGCTCGGCCTTCATCGTGCCCGCCTCTGGCGAGCCGCTCGAGGCGGCGGCCCGGCGCACCGTCGTCGACCTGGCTCGCCCGGTCCTCGACCGGCTCGGCGCCACCGGGAGCCGCGCCTGCTTCGACCCGGGGAGGCGAGCCGCGCTGCGCGCCGCCGCCGTGGCGCTCCGGCCCGCGCCGGACCTGACCCCGCCGTCACCGATCTCCGAGGAGCCGTCCCCGGCCCTTGCGCCCACCCTGCGCAACCCGCGCCAGCGCGAATGGGCCGGGCGGCTCGTCGGGCGCGGCACGGTGACGCTCGAGGAGGTGGCCTTCGCCGGGCGCACCGCCGACCTGGCTCGCGCGCCCGGGCTGTCCGACCTTGCCGAGGTGCTCGACGGAGCGCCGGGGCTCACGGTCCGGCTCTCCGCCTTCGTCGACGCCAGCGGCGATGCGGCCGCCGACGCTCGCCTCTCCATGGCCATGGCCCAGGCGGCGGCCCGGCGGCTGGTCGAGCTGGGGGTCGAGGCCGGCCGGATCAGCGTGGCCGGTCGCGGCGGCGAGAGCCCCATCGTCCCCAACTTCACGGCGCGTGGACGGGCCACCAACCGGCGCCTCGAAGCGGGCTCGCCCCGATGAACCCCGTGGCCCCCCCATCCCCCGCCCCGGAGGCCTGATGAGGTTCTTCGCCACGTGCAGCAAGGGAACCGAGGGGGCGCTGCGCCAGGAACTGGCGGCCCTCAAGCTCCCGGCGGTTCGCGGCGGGCGGGGTGGCGTCCACTTCGAGGGGAAGCTCGAGCACGGCGCCAAGGCCTGCCTCCATTCTCGCACCGCCATGCGGGTGCTGCTGGAGCTGGCCGAGTTTCCGGTGAGCGGCGCCGACGACCTCTACCAGGCGGCCCGCGGCGTCGACTGGACCCCGTGGCTCACCGAGAAGACCACCCTGGCGGTGGAGGCCACCGGCCTGGCCCCGGGCGTCACCCACACCGGCTTCGCGGCGCTCAAGGTGAAGGACGGCGTGGTCGACCAGCTGCGCGAGAAGCTCGGAGCGCGGCCCGACGTCGACACCAGGAACCCCGACGTCCCCATCGTCCTCCACCTCGACGGCGGCCAGGGCACCCTCTCGCTCGACCTGGCCGGCGAGCCGCTCCACAAGCGCGGCTGGCGCACCACCACCTCGGTGGCGCCCCTCAAGGAGACGCTGGCCGCGGCCGTGCTGCTGCTCGGGCGGATCGAGACCGGGATCCCCTTCGTCGATCCGCTCTGCGGCTCCGGCACGCTGGCCATCGAGCAGGCGCTGCGGGCCCGCTGCATCGCCCCGGGCCTGGATAGGTCCTTCGCCTTCCAGCGCTGGACCTGCTACCGCGACGAGCTCCAATCGCGCTGGGACAAGCTCCGCGGGCAGGCCCGCGCCGCGGTGCTGCCGTCCCTGCCCGCCCCCATCTTCGCCTCCGACTTCCACCCCAAGGCCATCGACGCCTGCCGGCGCAACGCCCACCTGGCCGGCGTGGCCGGCGACCTGGTCATCGAGCAGGCCAACGTGCGCGACCTCGCGCCGCGCGGCCAGCAGGGCACGCTCTGCATGAACCCGCCCTACGGCGAGCGGCTCATCGCCGAAGAGGACGGCCCCGAGGCCCGCTCGGCGGCCCGCACCCAGGAGCGGAAGCTGGTCGGCTTCTACCGCCTGCTCGCCGAGCTGCTGGAGCGCCACCAGGGCTGGAGCGCGGTGCTGCTCTCCGGCAACCCGCTGCTGCAGCAGACCCTGGCCCGCAAGGCCGAGATCGACCACCGGCTCTGGAATGGGCCGCTGGAGGTCCACCTGCTCAGGTACCGGCTCTAGTCGCGACGGCGACGGCCTCTGGTGGCGCCGCCGCAAACTTCGAAGTGCGCCTCTGGACGGCGCCTGCCGCGGTCCCGGCGGGCGCCGCTACCTGGCGGCCGCCGGCTTCGGCGGCGCAGCGGCCGCCAGCTCGTCGCGCAGCGTCCGCGCCGCCTTGAGCACGCCCCTGGGCCGGACCGCCTCGGGCAGCCCCTCGCCGTGGCGGATGGCTTCGTCGACGGCGGTCTTCGCGCCCAGGACGTCACCGGCCGCTCGCAGCGCCCGGGCCTCGACCACCAGGATGTTCACCCTTCGTGGACCCTGGGCCAGCGCGGCGGCGGCCCTGGCGGTGGCGGCGGCCTCTTTCGGCCGCCCGGCCTCGAGGTAGCCGCGAGCCAGGTAGGCCAGCGCGAAATACTCTCCGGGCAGGGCCCGGGCCGAGGCCTCCAGCGCCGGGATGACCCGCTGGAGGTCACCCAGCGTCATGGCCGCGGTGAGCCGGGCCCCGTCGAAGGCGGAGCGGGCCAGCGGCGTGGTGGCCCGGGCCGACTCGGCCTCGATCCAGCCGAGCCAGTCGCCCGCCACCGCCCTGGCGCCGCCCTCATCCTTGCTGGCCTTGCGCGCGCCCAACAGGGCATCGTAGAGGCCGGAGCGGTCGTCGCTCGGCACGCCGGGAAACACCAGCGCGCCACCGGCGGCCGGCTCCAGCACCGCGATGGCCTCGGCGCGCGCCGCCGGCGCCTCCAGCGAGACGGCGCAGACCAGCCCAGCCGCCGCCACCCGGGCCGCCGCCGATCCGTGCGGCAGCGAGGGCAGGAACTTCCGCGCGGCCTCCGCGCAAGGGGCCGGGTCCTTCCCCAGCGAGAGCGCCTGCAGGAGCGCGTCGGCCGCCTCGGGCCGTCCCGGCCAGGCAAGACCTCCCGCCTCGAGCGCCGCGCCGTACGCCTCAGCCGCCCTGGCGTGCTCCCGGGCGGCGGCCAGCGCCGCTCCCCGCGCCATGGCGGCCCCGGCGGCGTCGGTCTTCTCCTTGCGCAGCGTCCTGGCGGCGGCGAGGAGCAACCTCTCCAGTTCCCCGGCGGTGGCCGTCCCCATCCAGCGCAGCGCCACCTGTTCGGTGGCCGGATCGATGACCAGGATGGTCGGCCAGGCCTCGATGGGGAACCGCTCCACGAAGGCGAAGTTGCCCGGCTTCTCGGTGTCGATGTCGAGCCAGGCAAACTGCCCGGCGAGCTTCACGAGGCGTGCGTCGGTGAGGACGTTGGCCCGCATGAAGCGGCAGGTGGGTCACCAGGGCGCCCAGACCTCGACCACCAGCGGCACGTTGCGGGCCCGCGCATCGGCCAGGGCCCGGGCGTAGTCGTCCTGGATGAAGTGGAGCGTTCCGGCCGCCGGGGCCGGCGCGGAGGCCAGCATGGCGAGGGTCAGCACGAGCGAGCGCATCCGGGAAATCTAACGCGGGTGCCTGCCCGGGTCAGCCCTTTCGCTTCATCGAGAGGCCGAGCGTGAAGCGGGCCACCGGTTCGCCGCCGTACTTGTCCGGCACGGTGCAGGTGACGTGGACTGGCATGGTGATGCGCTCCCCGGTCTGGTCGGCCTTCACGACGGCCGCCGCCACCTCGGCCCCCTGCTCGCAGGCGAAGTGGACGTCGCCATCGGCGCGCTTCAAGAACTGCCCCTGGACGTCGGCGAAGACGATGACCACCCTCGGGTGGCCGGCCCGGATGGCCCGGAAGGCGGGTAGGCCGCCGGCCAGGTCGGCCCCGGCGCAGAGGGCGCCTACGTACATCGAGCCGACGTGGTTCCTGGTTCGCCAGCCGAAGGGAATCTTCACGGTGCAGCCGGTCTGGTCGAGCCGGAGCACGCGGGGGCCGAGGAAGAGCAGCACCGGGATCCTCAAGCCCAGCAGCCGGATCATGGCGGTCTCCTTGAGCAGCACGTTCACCTCGTCTGGCCGGCTCCGCCGGTGGCGGTGTAGCGCCTCGCCATGGCGCGGAAGCCGAAGGCGGCCCCCAGCATGAGCAGGGCGAAGAAGGCGAAGTAGGCGGCGCCGGAGAGCCGGACGAACTGGACCAGGAAGGTGAGCAGGTTTCCGAGGAAGACGGTTAGGAACCAGATCGACATGATGGTCGAGCGCATCGAGCGGGGCGCCTGCGTGTAGCTGAACTCCAGCCCGGTCACCGAGACCAGCACCTCGGCGGTGGTGAGGAGCAGGTACTGGGGGAACTGCCAGAGCAGCCCGGGCGGCTGGCCGCCGTCGATGCGCAGCTGCACCAGCGCCGCGGCCACGAAGGAGAAGACGGTGAGGAACATGCCGGCCGTCATCTTGGTGAGCGGCGCCGGCGAGACCCCGCGCCGGGCCAGCGCCGGGAAGACCACCCAGCTGAAGAACGGGATCAGCGCCATGACCAGGAAGGGGTTGAGGGCCTGCAGCTGCGCCGCGTCGAGCTCGAAGGGGCCGATGACGGTGCCGCCGATGCTGAACGGCCCGACCGTGCTGATGAGCTGCTTTCCCTGCAGCACCCAGCTCGAGCCGGTCTGGTCGAAGAGCGCCCAGAAGACGGTGACGGCGCCGAAGACCCCCATGATGCGCAGCACCGCCCGCGCCCCCGCGACCGCCTCGGGGGGGTGGCGCTCCAGCGCGGTGTCGAGCCAGTTCTCCCCGGCGCGGTGGGTGCCGAGGCGGCGCAGCGCGTGCCAGAGCACGTCGAGGAACCCGTGCGGGTTGGGGCCGGAGGGCGGGGTGCGGACGTAGTGGCGGGTGCCGGCCCAGAAGACCCAGGTGGCGATGGCCATGAAGATGCCGGGAACCGCGAAGGCCACCGCTGGTCCGTAACGGCGCAAGAGCCAGGGGATGAGCAGCTTGGCGGTGGCCGAGCCGAGGTTGATGACCCAGTAGAACCAGCCGTAGACCCTCTGCATCATGACCTTCTGGTCGGGCCTGAACTGGTCGCCGACGAAGGCCGAAACGCAGGGCTTGATGCCGCCCGATCCGAGGGTGATGAGCGCCAGCCCGGTGATGAAGCCGGTGCGCGAATCCCAGAAGGCCAGGGTCAGGTGGCCGAGGACGTAGAAGAGCGAGATCCAGAGGATGGTCTTGTAGCGGCCCCAGTAGCGGTCGGCGATCCACCCGCCCAGCAGCGGGGTCAGGTAGTTGACCATCATGAAGAGGTGGTAGCCCTCCTTGGCCTCGGTGTCCGGGTAGAGCAGGTACCCGGTCATGTAGACCACCAGCACCGAGCGCATCCCGTAGAAGGAGAAGCGCTCGCAGGCCTCGTTGCCCACGATGTACTTCACCTGCGGTGGATAGCGTTCGGCGCTGGCGGCGGTCATGGGGCTCGGAGCGAGGTGATGGCGGTCAGTCCCTGGGCGGTGGCGGCGGCGTCAGGCGGCGGCGGTGCGGCGGGAGGCGCGGAAGGCGAGCGTCACCAGCAGGAAGGCCACCGCGGCACCCAGCATGAGCCAGGCATAGAAGTGGTAGTAGCCGACCCCCTGCCAGCGGTTGAGCCCGGCCACCACCGCGGCCAGCAGGCTGCCGCCGGAGATGGTGAGGAACCAGAGCCCCATCACCAGGCTCTTGAGCTGGGGCGGGGCCTGCGTGTAGGCGAACTCGAGCGCGGTCACGCTCACCAGCACCTCGCCGACGCCCATGAAGACGTACTGCGGCACCTGCCAGGCGACGTGCGGGTTGCCCCCGGCCCGGAGCTGGGCCTCGACCCAGGCGGCGGCCAGGAAGGAGAGTCCGGTCACGAACATGCCCACCGACATCTTGCGGAGCGGCGTGACCGCCACCCCGGCGCGGACCAGTGCCGGGTAGACCAGCAGCGTGAAGACCGGGATCAGCGTCAGCACCAGCAGAGCGTTGAGCGTCTGCATCTGCCCGGCCGAGATCTGCAGGCCTCCCACCACCCGGTCGAGCTTGTCGGCCTGCAGGGTCCAGGCCGAGTCGTACTGGAAGTAGAGGGACCAGAAGACCGCCACCGGGGCGAAGATGGCCGCGATCCAGCCCAGCGACCGGATCGTGCCCATGACCCCGAGCCGCTCCGGCGCGGCCCGCCCCGCCGCCGCCGCCTCGGCCCGCGCCACCACCGCCGGCGGCAGGCGCAGGTAGCGGGTGCGTCCCGCCCAGAAGACCAGCAGCGCCAGCGCCATGGCCAGCCCGGGCACGCCGAAGGCGACGCGGGGGCCGTAGGCGTCGAAGAGCCAGGGGATGAGCAACGTCGAGGCGAAGGAGCCGAGGTTGATCATCCAGTAGTAGAGGTTGTAGACGCGCTCGACGGCGCGGTCGTCGCCGGCCGGGACCTGGTCGGCCGCGAAGGCCGAAGCGCAGGGCTTGATGCCGCCGGCGCCGAGCGCGATCAGCGTCAGGCCGACCACCAGCCCGGCTGGCGTCTCCCAGAGGGCGACGGTGGCGTGGCCGGCCACGTAGCCGAAGGAGAGCCAGAGGATGGTCCGGTAGCGCCCCCAGAGCAGGTCGGCGAGGAGCGCACCCAGCAGCGGCGTCAGGTAGACCGCGGCGTTGAAGAGGCTCTTGCCCGCGACCGCCTGGTGCTCGGCCAAGCCCAGGTGCTTCACCATGTGCAGCACCAGGATCGAGCCCATCCCGTAGAAGGAGAAGCGCTCGGCCGCCTCGTTCCAGGCCAGGTACCAGATCTGCGACGGAAGGCGCGCTGGGCGGCCGGGCGTGCTCATGTGGACGGGCATCCTGCCACACCTCGCCGCCCGGCGGCGTGAGCCCGTCCACGCCGTTGCCCCGGGGCACCCGCCGCGGGTCCCGGCACGGACGCTGGTAGACTTCCCCGGATGCACGAGCCCTTCGCCACCGCGCTGCTGCTCGCCGCCGCCGGGGTGCTGCTGGCCGCCGGCGCGCTGGCGAGCCGCACCTCGGGCCGGCTCGGCGTGCCGGCCGCCCTGCTCTTCCTGGCCGTAGGCATGCTGGCAGGCAGCGACGGCCTCGGCGGCATCCACTTCGACGACTACGCCCTCACCTTCCGGCTCGGGACCGTGGCGCTGGTCCTGATCCTCTTCGACGGCGGGCTCAACACGCCGCTCTCCAGCCTGCGCGGGGCGCTGGCGCCGGCGGCGGTGCTGGCCACGGCCGGCGTGGTCGGCACCGCGGCGCTGGCGGCGCTGGCGGCGGTCGGCTTCGGCCTGCCCTGGCCCCAGGCCCTGATCTTCGGCGCGGTGGTCTCCTCCACCGACGCCGCGGCCGTCTTCTCGGTGCTGCGCGGCGGCGGGGTCTCGCTGCGCCAGCGCGTCGGCCGGGTGCTGGAGCTGGAGTCGGGGCTCAACGACCCGATGGCCGTCATCCTCACCCTCTCGCTCACCGCCGCCGCCATCACCGGCGAGCGGCCAGGCTGGAAGCTGGGGCTGGAGGTGGTGCTGCAACTGGTGATCGGAGCCCTCGGCGGCGCCGCCATCGGCTGGGCCGGCCGCCAGCTCATGACCCGGGCCAGGCTCTCCGCCGCCGGTCTCTACCCGGTCCTCTCGCTGGCGCTGGCGCTGCTCGCCTTCGGCGTCCCGTCGCTGCTCTGGGGCTCCGGCTTCCTGGCCGTCTACGTGGCCGCCATGGTGATCGGCGGCGGGCAGATCCCGTACCTGCCCGGCCTGCGCCGGGTGCACGACGCCATCGCCTGGTTCAGCCAGGTGGGGATGTTCCTGCTGCTCGGCCTGCTCGCCTTCCCGAGCCGGGTCATGCACCAGGCCTGGACCGGGCTGCTGATCGGCCTGCTGCTGGCGCTGGTGGCCCGTCCGGCCGTGGTGGCCGCCTGCCTGCTCCCCTTCGGCTTCACCTTCCGTGAGGTCCTCTTCATCGCCTGGGTCGGCCTGCGCGGCGCGGTGCCCATCATCCTGGCCTGCTTCCCGGTGCTGGAGAGGGTGCCGGGCGCCACCGGGGTCTTCGACCTGGTCTTCTTCGTGGTGCTGGTGAGCACCGCCCTGCAGGGCGGAACGGCCCGCTGGCTGGCGCGCCGGCTCGGGCTGGAGGAGCCCTCCCCGCCGGCGCCCCGCGCCGTGCTGGAGCTGGTCAGCACCCAGCCGCTCACCGGCGAGATGCTGGTCTTCCACATCGCGCCGGCCAGCGCCGTGGCCGGGGCGCGCATCTCCGACCTGCCGCTGCCCCCCGACGCCGCGGTGATGCTGGTGCTGCGCGGGCGGCAGCTGGTGCCGGCGCGCGGGCGCACCGTGCTGACCTCCGGAGACCACGTCTACGTCTCGGCGGGCCCCACCGACGCGGCGCTGGTCCGGCTCCTCTTCGGACAGGCCGAGGAGACCTGAGGCCCCGGCCATGAAGAAGTTCCTGGTGGTGATGAGCGAGTTGCCGGGCCACGGCCGCGGCGTCAACGGCCGCACCCTGGTGCGGTTCCTCCGCACCTACGCCGGGGCCGGCGCGGTGGGGGCCTGCGGCGCCGCCGACCTGCTCGACGGCGGCGGGCTGGAGGCCGAGACGGTCTTCCTCGGTCTCCCCAGCCCGGTGACCGGGCGTCACCTGGCCCGGCTGAGCTGCCGCCACCTGGTGCTCTTCGACCTCTCCGACTGGCATCACCCGCTCTGGACCGACCTCAACCGGGACCTGCTCCGCGGCGCCTCCACCCTCTACCTCAAGTCCTGGACCGACGCGCGCTGGGACCACGACATCACCATGGGCTACGCCCCCATCCGGCGCTACGGCAAGCTGCGGCTGGCGCTCGGGCTGGAAAGCTTGCGCGCGGTGCTCGGCCTCGCGCCCCCCAAGCACCGCTTCGACGTCCTCTTCCTCGGCGCCGCGACCGGCCGGGATCCGGGACGGGCGGATCCGGTCACGGTGCCCAACCAGCGGGTCGAGTGGCTGCTGGAGCTGAAGTCGCGCGGCGAGCACCTCGCCACCTGGGGCGGCCTGCTTGGCGGGACGCTGGCGCCGCACCTGCTGGAGCGCTACGGCGACCTCTCCCGCTTCACGCTGCCGGGCAAGGTCCCCTTCCGGACCTACTTCCGCGCCCTGCAGGAGAGCCGCGTGGCCCTCACGCCGGAGGGAAACGCCCCCTGGTCCTACCGCCACTACGAGGCGATCTACGCCCGCTCCATGATCGTCACCAATGACTTCCGGCCCATCCAGACGCTGGTCCCACTCCCCAACCAGGGGATGGTCCACGTGGAGCCGGGCCAGCCGGTCCTGCCGGCCATCGAGGAGGCGCTCCGGCTCAGGCGCGAGCGGCCGGAGCTGCTGGAGGAGAACGTTCGCTTCCTGGAGCGCTTCCTCGACCAGGGTCTCTACTCGCGCAGCCGCCCCGAGCTCTGGGAGCGGTTCACCTCCCAGTTGCCGCGCTGACGCCGCGCCGCCATCCACGGCAGGATACAGCTACGGTGAGGCGCGCAGCGCGGCCACCGCCAGCAGCATCCAGCCGGCGATGAAGGCCACGCCGCCAAGCGGCGTGATGGCCCCGAGCCAGCGGACCCCGGTGAGCGCCAGCAGGTAGAGGCTGCCGGAGAAGAGCACGGTCCCGGCCAGGAGCAGCCAGCCTCCCCAGCTGGCGGCCGCTCCGGTCCAGCGAGCGGCGGCCCAGCCGGCGGCCAGCAGGCCGAGGGCGGCGTACATCTGGTAGCGGGCCCCGGTCTCGAAGACGGCCAGCGCCTCGGGGGTGAGGCGGGCCTTGAGGCCGTGGGCGGCGAAGGCGCCGGTACCTACGGCCATGGCGGCGGAGATGGCGCCGGCGGCGAAGAGGAGTCGATCCATCCGACCAGCATAGTGCCCCAACCCAGGCTTACTGACTACTGCGAGCGCCGATCCTCTCGCTGCGGCGGGCGGCCTCGTCGAGTCATCAAGCCTGGGTCGGGGCACTAGTCCCGGCCGGCCCGCCGTGCAGCGGAACCGACCCGGGGCGCCGGGCGCCATCCGGGTTGCACGCCGCCGGGCGCCGCTTAGATCAGGCGAGTGGGCTTCGCCGACCGACACTGTGCCCGCTGGCCGAAAGGCCGGCCGCCGCTCTCCGGGCAGGAGCTGGCGGCGGCGCTGCTTGAACTCCCGGGCTGGAGCGCGGCCGATGTGGGCATGCGCCTCACCCGCCGTTTCACCTTCGCCGACTTCAGCGCCGCCATGGGCTTCGTCACGGCGCTGGCCGAGGTGGCCGCCGCCGAGGACCATCACCCCGACTTCACGGTCCGCTGGAACGTGGTCGAGGTGGTGACCTGGACCCACGATGCCGGCGGCCTCACCGACAACGACTTCATCCTGGCGGCCCGGCTCGACGCCCTGGCCGGGGCCCACCCGACCACCCCGCCCTGAGCCGCGGGCTGGCGTCCGCGCCGGAGCGGCGCTAGAGAGTTCGTCTTGCCTCGACTCACGACCTTCCTCATCTTCCTCGCCGTCGCCCTCGCCATCATCGGCGGCATGCACGGCTACCTCTGGCTTCGCCTGGTGCGCGACCCGGCGCTGCCCGAGCCGTGGAGACGCACCCTGACCTGGGTGCTGCTCGGGGCCGGCCTCCTCATCCCCATCGGGCTCTTCGCGGCCCGCATGGCCGGGCGCAGCTGGGTCCGCGTCATCCCCAGCGCCGCCTTCCTCTGGTTGGGGGTCGCCTTCCTGCTCTTCGCCACGCTGCTGACCGTCGACGTGGTCCGGGCCGGCGCCTGGCTTTCCAGCTGGGTGGCCGACTGGTTCCGCCAGCTCCCCGAGCCGCCAGCCGATCCAGCGCGGCGCGAGTTCGTGGCCCGGGCCGTGGCCGGCGGCGCCGTGCTGGTGGCCGGGACCGCTGGGCTGGTCTCCTACCGGAGCGCCACCGGGCCGGCGGTGATCGAGGAGGTGGCGATCCGGCTCCCCAGGCTCCCGCCCACCCTCTCCGGCTACACCATCGCCCAGATCTCCGACCTCCACGTCGGCCCGACCATCCGCGAGAGGGAGGTCCGGCGCGTCATCGAGCAGACCAACGCCCTCAAGCCGGACCTGATCGTAATCACCGGCGACCTGGTGGACGGCACGCCGCGGGAGCTCGGTCACATCGTGGCCGAGATGGCCAGGCTCGAGGCGCGCCACGGCGTGCTCTTCATCACCGGCAACCACGAGTACTACTCGGGCGTCGACGCCTGGCTCGAGCTGCTTCCCCGCCTCGGCATCCGGCCGCTGCGCAACCAGCAGCTCCTCATCGGCGATGAGGGCGGCCGCTTCACGCTGGCCGGCGTCGACGACTGGAGCGCCGCCCAGTTCGGCAAGGGGCACGGCCTGGACCTGGAGAAGGCCATCGCCGGCCATGACCCGGAGCGGTCGCTGGTGCTGCTGGCCCACCAGCCGCGCGACTTCCAGGCCGCGGTGCGCGCCGGCGTCGATCTCCAGCTCTCCGGCCACACCCACGGCGGCCAGCTCTTTCCGTTCAACTTCGCGGTGCGGGCCGCCTTCCCCTGGGTCAAGGGGCTCTACCGCGAGACGGTGGACGGCCGGTCCGGCCAGATCTACGTCTCGCGCGGGACCGGCTACTGGGGACCCCCCATGCGGCTCGGCTCGCCGCCGGAAATATCCAAGCTGGTCCTGACGTCGTAGATTGCACGAGATGACCATGATCGGTCCGACGCTGGCCGCCGCCCTCGCCGTCGCCCTGGGGCTGGCCGCGGAGCCCCCGCCCCTCCCCGCCGCGCCGGCGCCGGCCTTCGCGTTGGCCCCGGTCCCGTGGCGCCCCGAAGAGCGAATGGACTACGAGGTCCACTACCTCGGCTTCACGATCGGCAAGTCCCGCATGTCGGTGGGACGCATCGACGGCGGCGCCGTGCAGGTGCAGCTCTCATCGGGCCCGGCCGGAATGACCTCGGGGCTCAACTTCCACCAGACGCTGCAGAGCGACCTCGATCTCTCCACCCTCCTGCCCCGATCGTCGGTGCACGACGCCTCGGAGCCGGGCGGCTACAAGCACACCGACACCACCCGCTACGACCGCCCCTCCAACATGGCCACGGTCCGGGAGAAGGGACGGTTCGACAAGACCTACCAGCTCGAGGTGCCAGCGGAGGCGCTCGACTTCTTGACGGTGGTCTTCCGCCTCCGCACCCTCCCACTCCCCGACGGCGCCACCCACACCTTCAAGGTGCTGGCAGGGCGGAAGGTGGCGACCGTGGTGGCCTCGGTCGTGAAGCGGGAGCGGGTCAAGACCGAGGCGGGAAAGTTCGCGGCCGTCAAGGTGCGGATCCCCACTCGCTTCGACGGCAAGTTCAGCGAGAAGTCCCCGACCTTTGTCTGGTTCAGCGACGACGAGCGGCGCGTGGTCGTCAAGCTCAGCGTCGACTTCGCCGTCGGGTCGGGCGAGGCCGAGCTGGTCAACTACCAGCCCGGTCAAGCGCCCACTGGGCCGGCGCTGGGGCCGGCGGCCGGCCCGGCCGCGCCCTCGCCGGAGCCCGCGCCCTCGTGGTAGCGATCCCCGGCCATGCCGGCGCCGGTCCCGGTCTCCTGGATTGACGTCCATGCTCGGTCCGACGCTGGCCATCGCCTTGGCTCTCGCCCCCGGCGCGCCCCAGGCGCCTCCCGCCGAGGCGCCACTTCCGGCGCCGGCCGCGCTCGCGGTCCCCGTCCCGTGGGGGCCGGGAGAGAGGATGGACTTCGCCATCGACTACCTCGGCCTCACCATGGGCAAGGCCGCCATCTCGGTCGGCCGCACCGAGGGCAGCCTGGCGCCGCTGGAGCTCTCCTCGCGCAGCGCCGGGCTGATGGCGCTGGTCACCTTCCGCCAGACGCTGGTGAGCAACCTCGACCTGGTCACGCTCCTGCCCCACTCCTCGGTGCTCGACGCCGAGGAGCCGGGCGGCTACCGGCACACCGACACCGCCCACTTCGACCGCGCCACCAACAGGGCGACGGTCCGGGAGAAGGGGCGGTTCGACAAGACCTACGAGATCGAGGTGCCGCCAGGGACGCTCGACTTCGTGGCGCTGGTCTTCCGGCTGCGAATGCTGCCGCTCCCCGACGGCGCCACCCACGCCTTCCAGGTGCTGTCAGGCCGCAAGGTGGCGCAGGTGGTGGCGGCGGTCGTGAAGCGCGAGCAGGTCAAGACCGGGGCCGGCACGTTCGCGGCCGTGAAGGTGCGCGTCCCGACCGGCTTCGACGGGAAGTTCAGCGAGAAGAACCCGACCTACGTCTGGTTCAGCGACGACCTCCGGCGGGTGGTGGTCCGCATCAGCACCGACTTCGCCATCGGCCGGGCCGAGGCCGGGCTGGTCCGCTACCAGCCCGGCCAGCCGGGGCTGGAGGCGGTGGTCGGCCCGGCGCGGGCGCCCGCCGTCCCTCCACCCTGAGGCTACCTCGCCGGCTGGATTTCCTCGCGGCGCGGTACTAGATTCCGCCCCGTGAACCGCCGCGCCATCTACGTCCTGGTCGCCACCCTCGGCGCCGCGCTGGCGGTGATGCTCTGGCTGGTGGCCGAGATGAGGACCGCCGCCGCCTCGGCCGGTCCGTCGCCCGCCGCCCTTCCGGCCAGGACGGTCAGCCCCGCCGCCCCCCGCTGAGGCCGCGCTCAGGGGCTCAGCGCCGCGACCAGCTCCGGCAGCCGCTCGCAGCCCGGGCCACGGGCGAAGTAGCCGCGCGCCGACCGCTCCGCCAGCTCGGAGAAGGGGTTCTGCTCCGGGTTGACGTCGATGAGCGCGGCCCCCCGGTTGAAGGCGATCCGGCCGATCTGCATGGGCAGGTTGGTGGCGCCGCTGGTCCCGACCACCAGCAGCAGGTCGGCCGCGCCGGCCGCCCGCAGCGCCGAGTCCATCGAGTAGTTCTCCTCGTCGTAGCACTCGTCGAACCAGAGCACGTGGGGCCGCAGCCACTCGCCGCAGCGCGGGCAGGTGAGCGCGGCGCGGTCCCTGGCGGTGAGCGGCGCCTCCTTGACCCGCTCGCCGAGGTCGGGCTGGTCGACCCGGCCCAGGCCGCACTCGGCGGCGCAGCGCACCCAGGCGGCGTCGCCGTGGATCGTGAAGAGCCGCTTCGACCCGGCGCGGCGGTGGAGGCCGTCGATGTTCTGGGTGATGAGGGTGAAGCGCTCGCCGAGCCGCCGCTCCAGGGTCACCAGCGCGGCGTGGCCGGCGTTGGGCTGGGCCGCCCGGCAGACGCCGAAGCGGTAGAGGTACCAGCGCCAGACCTCGTCCGGCTTGCGGTCGAACATCTCCCTGGTGGCCATCTCCTGGGGCAGGTAGTTCTTCGAGCCGACCACCCAGTAGCCCTCCGTGCCGCGGAAGGTCGGGATGCCGCTCTCCGCCGAGATGCCGGCGCCGGTCAGGGCCACCACCCGCCCCTTCGCCGCCCGGATCTCCTCGAGGATCTTCGCGAGCTTCGGTTCCATTCACTCAGGATAGCGCCAGCCGGGAAGTTCCGGTTAGATGGGGGCCATGTCCAGCGCCCTGACCGATGGCATCCGCGTGGAGGTCCGAAGCGACTTCCGGCCAGACCGCTCCGCGCCGCGCCACCGGCGCTGGCTCTTCACCTACACCGTCACCATCCGCAACGAGGGGACCCTGCCGGCCCGCCTCGTCTCCCGCCACTGGATCATCACCGACGGCGCCGGTCAGCGCGAGGAGGTCGAGGGCGACGGCGTGGTGGGGCGCCAGCCGAGGCTCGAGGGCGGCGAGGCGCACCAGTACACCAGCTTCTGCGTCCTCCCCACCAGCCACGGCTCGATGGAGGGGAGCTACCGGATGCTGCGCGACGACGGCGTCTGCTTCGACGCCGAGATCGCCCCCTTCACGCTGGTGGTTCCGGGCACGCTCAACTAGTACCTCGCCCCATGCAAGACGAAGCCTGGGAGCGCCGGCCCGGTGCTTCACTACCAGTACTTCTCGGCGTGGACCTGGCCGGGACGCGACTTCTCGTGGGCCGTGAACCCCTCGGCGGTGAGCAGGGTGGTCACGTCCTCGATCATGCGTGGACTGCCGCAGAGAAAGACGTGGGTGTCGGCCGCGAGCGGCTTCTTTCCGAAGGCCCTCTGCAGCGCTCCACCCTGCCAGAGCGACTGGACGTGGCCGACGGCGCCGCCCCAGGCGGTCGGCTCCTCGCCGGGCCGGCTCACGATGGGCAGGTAGATGAAGTTGGGGCAGATGCGGGCCAGCGTGGTCAACTCCGCGGTGTAGCCGAGGTCCCAGGAGTGGCGCGCGCCGACCAGCACGGCGAAGCGGCGGTTCGGGTTGGAGGTGATCCCGGTGCGCAGCATGCTCATGTAGGGAGCCAGGCCGGTGCCGGTGGCCACCATCACCACGTCCTGGTTGGCGGGCACCTCGGCCAGCGTGAAGAGGCCGGTGATCTTCGGTCCCAGCCAGACCTTGGCGCCCGGCTGGAGCGCGAAGAGGCGAGGCGTCAGCTCGCCGGAGCGGACCAGGGTGAGGAAGAGCTCGAGGTGCTCGCCCGGGAGCGACGGCGAGGCGATGGAGTAGGCGCGGCGGATGAACCGCTCCGGGTCGGCTCCCGGCTCCTCGGGATCAGCCAGCGGCGTGCGCGGCGCGCTGGCCGGCAGCCCCACCACCGCGAACTGGCCTGACTGGAATACCGGCATGGGCCCCGACTCGGGGGCGATGCGCAGCACCATCAGACCTGGCGCCAGGTCGATCCGCTGGGTCACCACCGCGTTGAGCTCGAACTTCTTCACGGGGCGAAGCGCTCACTTCCGCAGCAACTCGTCGAGCAGTTCCTGCTGGGTGACGATCTTGTGCCGCAGCATGATTCGCAGCAGCGCGGCCGCCACCTGCGAAGGCTTGACCGGAAGCGGAACCTCGTCCTGCCCGGCCGCCAGCCGCTCCAGCGCGTCGAGGACCACGACCTCCTTGGGCGTCAGCGCCCGGAGGGCGATACGCCCCTCTACCGCCTCCTCCTCCAGCAGCTGCTCGTCGAGCTGCGGCGGGATGGGGTGCGGGGCGGGGCGGGGTACCGGCGTGGCGATCGGCCGGGCCGGCGGCGGCGTCACCACCGGGTGGCTGCCGGTGGCGCGTGGCGAGGCTGCGGGCTGCGCCGAGGCCAGCGGGATGGGGGTGAGCTGGAGCTCCTCGGGGGTGTCCCGGTGCGAGAAGCCGCCGCGCGGGACCGAGCCGAGCAGCTCGTTACGCGCCTCCCGGTGCGGCCCACTGGGAGCGGCGGCATGCGTTCCGCCCTGGCGCGGCTCCGCCTCCAGCTGCTTCTCGAGCAGGTCGGCGCTTCCGCCGCCGAAGGGATCGGCCAGTGGCGGCAGGAACTCACCGCTCACCTCGGTGTCGAGCGAGATGGACTCGATCCGCATCGGCTCGGTGGAGGGGTAGTGGGCGCGGATGGCCTCGGCGATCTCCCGGTCTCCGCCGATGCAGACCTTGATCCGCTTGTTGGTGCGGAAGCGGAGCTCGTCGGCGATGGCGAGGTTGGTCGGGTCGGCCATGGCCACGGTGAGCGAGGCGTGGTCGGCCGCCATGGGGAAGACGTTGTGCCGTTCGGCGAATTCCCGGCCCACCAGCTTGAGCGCCGACTCGAGCGCCTGCCGCTCCAGCGCCCCCAGCCTGGCGACCTCGAACCCGAGCTTGCGGGCCAGCGCCTGGACGATGGTGGGTTCGGTGGTGAGTTTCAGGTCGAGCATGGCCTGCCCGATCCGGCCTCCCCAGCGCCGCTGGTGACCCAGCGCCGACTGGAGCATGGCCTCGTCGATCACGCCCGCGTCGATGAGCAGCTCTCCCAGCCGTTTCTTGATCGCCATCGAAGACAATCTAACCCCGCACCCCGGCCGGGTCGAGTCGGCGAACGCCCCATTCCCCCCCTCGGGGGCGGCTGACGATATCGGCGGGGCGGGGCGTCGCTACTTCACGCCCTCGCCGCGGGTGGCGATGGCCAGCCGCTGCAGTCCGAGCCGGCGCGCCAGGTCCATCACCGCCACCACCCGGCCGTGGGCCACGCCTTCGTCGGCCTGCACCAGCACCAGCGTGTCGGGGTTCCTCTCGGCCGAGGCGGTCAGCATCGAGCGCAGCTCCTCCTCCTCGACCACCTTGCCGCCGATCACCACGCGCCCGTCGGAGAGGATGGCGATGGAGAGATCCCGCGCCGCCACCGAGTCGCCCTTGCCACCCTTGGGCAGCGTCACCTTGAAGCCGCCCCTGTCCGCCCCGGCCTCGGTGATGGCGGTGGTGGTCACCATGAAGATGATGAGCAGCACCAGGAAGATGTCGGTGAGCGGCGTGATGTTGATGTCGGCGAAGATGGCGCCGTCGCTGTCGCCCTCGCCCTCGTTGGCGCCGCCGCTCGGGCCTCCCGTCGCCACGGTCAGCCCTCCCCGCCGGCGGCCCGGGCCGGACCGCCCGCCCGCAAGGTCGGCAGCAGCTCTCTCACCAGCTCGAGGTACTCCTCGGTGAGGAGGCGGAGCTGCAGGGTCAGCTTCTGGGCGTGGGTGTTGAGCGCGTTGAAGAGCACCACCGCCAGCACGGCGACGGCGATGCCGGCGGCGGTGGTGATGAGGGCCTCGGAGATGCCGGCCGAGACCACCGCGAAGCCGCCCTGCCCGGTCTGGGCCATGTCGTGGAAGGCGTTCATGATGCCGACCACGGTGCCGAAGAGGCCGACGAACGGGGCGGTGGCGCCGACGGTGCCGAGCATCCAGAGGCCACGCCTCAGCCGCAGGTTGACCCGCTGCCGCTCGCGCTCCACCGCCGCCGCCAGCCGGTCGGGGTTCGGCTCCCCGGCCGGCCGGCCGGAGAGGGTTCCGCCCTTGGGGCCGAGGGCCACCAGCGCCGCCAGGAAGACTTCGGCGGCCATCGAGCCGGAGCGCTCGCACTGGGCCCGGCCGTCCTCGAGATCGCCGCGGAAGAGGGCCCGGCCGACCGCGTCGGCCAGCGACCTCGCCTTGTCGCCGAAGGCCCACAGGGCGATGGCCCGCTCCACGGCCACCGCCACGGCGATGACCGAGCAGGCGATGATCACCCAGAGTGAGAAGCTCGCCTTGACGAGCTGGAGGAGGTTCTGGTCCACGGTGGCTCCGATGCGCTGCGGTGAGAGGAGATGCTAAGGCGGGGCGTCGTCGAGATCCACGACCCGCGCCCCATGCGGCGGCGTGAGCAAGAAGAGGGAGGGATCGACAGGGCCGTTGACCTCCAGCTCACGCCAGTGGAGCGAGAAGGCGACGCCGGCCTCGGGGACGCGCGCCGCCAGGTCGGTGGGGACCCGCTGGCCGGCGCGGGTGCGGTGGACCGAGAACTCGGCGTCGAGGCCGGCCGGCACCTCGCCGCCCGGCGCGACCCGGCGCTGGCGCGCCGAGAGCAGCGCCGCGCCCGGCCCGACCTCGAGCCGCTGCACCAGGTCGCCTTCACGAATAGTGAGGAGGACGCTCCCTTCGGCCGGCTCGGCCGACACCGGCTGGCCGTCCAGCAGCGGCGCCGAGCCGCAGAGCAGCGTCACCAGCGCCTCGGGCGTGACAGCCACCGGGATGAGGCGGGCCAGGTTGGCGGGGGTGGCGGCGCCGCGAAGGAAGGTCCGCTCGCGGGCGTCGTAGAGCGCCAGCCTGCCGCCCTCGACCGCCAGCGAGGCCACCACGTTTCCGAAGAAGTCCTGCACCTCGACGCGCAGCCGGCCTGGCCGCTCGGCCACCAGGTACTGCTCGGTCCCCCCGGAGCCATTCGGCGAGTCGACGCCGACCCGGGCCCGCCCCTGCACGCTCACCACCCGGGCTTGCGCCGCCCGCACCTCGCGGAGCAGCTCCGCCGGGTCGAGCGAGAGGTCGGGAGGCGGCCGCCGCGGGTGGCAGGCGGCCAGCGCCACCAGGGCGCCGGCGGCGAGCCAGCCGGCGGCGGGGCGGAAGGTCACGCCTGCTCCAGCGCCTGGGTGAGATCGGCCAGCAGGTCGCCGGCGTCCTCCAGCCCCACCGAGACCCGCAGCAGCCCGCGGTCGATGCCCTGGGCCTTCAGCTCGGCCTCGCTGGCGTTGCGGTGCGAGGAGATGACCGGGATTGAGGCCAGGCTCTCCACGCCACCCAGCGAGGATGCCCGGGCCACGATCCGCAGCGCGTCGTGGACCCGGCAGCAGGGTTCGAAGCCGCCCTTCACCGAGAGCGAGAGGACGCCGCCGCCGCCGCGCAGCAGGCGGCGGGCCAGGTCGTGATCGGGGTGCGAGCGCAGGAACGGGTAGTGGACGCGGGCCACCTTGGCGTGGCTCTCCAGGGCCTCGGCGAGGCGCAGCGCGGTGGCGTTCTGCCGTTCGATCCGGATCTCGAGGGTCTTCATGCCGCGGATGAGGTCATAGGCCACCGCCGGGTCCATGGTCCCGCCGGCGGTGCGCCGCACCTCCAGAACCGGCGCCAGCAGCGCCTTGTTCCCGGCCACCACGCCGGCCAGGTGGTCGCAGTGGCCGTTGAGGTACTTGGTGGCGCTGTGGATGATCAGGTCGACGCCCAGCGTGGCCGGCCGCAGGTTGACGGGGGTGGCGAAGGTGGCGTCGACCAGGGAGAGGATGCCCCGCCGCCGGCAGGCCGCCGCCACCGCGGCCATGTCGACGACGCGGAGGGTCGGGTTGGTGGGGGTCTCGAAGAGCAGCGCGCGGGTGCCGGGCGGCGCGGCGGCCGCGCTCTCGGCCAGCCGTTCCAGGGGCACCTCCACCACCTTGACGCCGAAGCGGGTGAGGATGGTACGGGCCAGCCGGGTGGTCTGCCCGTAGATGGTGTCCGCGATGAGGAGCGTATCTCCGGCCGCCAGGTGGGCGATCAGCGCGGCGTGGATGGCCGCCATGCCCGAGGCGAAGAGGACGGCCTGCTCGGTCGCCTCCAGCAGTGCCAGCTTTCGCTCGGCGGCGATGACGGTCGGGTTCTCCAGCCGCGAGTAGAGCCACTTGCCCTCCGGGGCGTCGAGGTAGGCGGCCGCCGCCGCGGCCGAGTCGAAGCGGTAGGTGGTGGTCTGGTAGATGGGCGTGCCGACCGCCGGGACGTTCCAGACCTGGTCCTCGCCACCGTGGACCGCCAGGGTGCCGAACTTCTCGTTGGCCATGTGGGCTCTCCAGTGCGCGGGCCGGGGACGATTAGAACAGGCGCGCCTTCTTGTCGAGCCACTCCCGGGCCCGGCGCCGGGCCACAGCCTGCTCCGCGGCTCGCTCCAGCGCGGCCGGCGCCGCCAGCACCTCGCCGAGCAGCCGCTCGAAGGCGGCCCGATCCTGCAGCAGCACCGCCAGGGTGCGGGCCTCCTCTACGCGCCGCCAGGGCTCGTCGGGGAAGAGCTGGGCGGCCCGGTCGAACCGGGCCCGCGCCGCCGCCACCCCACCGCCGGCCGCCGCCGGCAACATGGCCGACCAGGCCCCCAGCGCCCGGAGCGGCCCGCCCGCCTCCAGGGTCTCGTCGAGCGTCGCGGCGCGCTGGAGCAGCGGCAGGGCGTGGTCCTTGACCGCCAGCACCGCGGCCGGGCCGGTCCCCTGCGCCACGCCGAGCCGGCCGACCGCCAGCCAGTAGAGCGGCTCGGCGCCGGGCCCGTCCACCAGCGCCGCGGCAGCGGAGGTCGAGCGCCCCTCGGCGAGCGCCTCGGCGAAGCGGGGCGTGAGCGCGGCCAGCGCCCGCTCGGCGGCGCGCGACGAGGCGTCGTGCGCGGCCAGCGCCTCGGCCGGCAGCTCGGCGGCCAGGGCGCGAAACCCCTCACCCCGGGCCAGCCGCAGCTCGATCTCGGGCTGGCCCGGCCTGGCCGGGGCGGCGCGCCGCCAGGCGGCGAGGGCGGCCCGCAGCTCGGCCGGCTCGCCGCGGCGGATCCAGGCGGCGTCTCCCTCGGCGAGGAGCGCCGCCGCCGCCTCGCGGCTGACTGGGGCCGGCGCCACCGGCGCGCCTGGGCAACCGGCCAACGCCAGCAGCAGGCCGAGCCCCAAGGCGCATCCCATGACCCCCGGCCGTGGCATGCGCCTTCGAGCGCGGCGCGGCGCCATCCCTACTTCCGCTTCTTGCTGGCCGGCTTCCTCGGCGCCGGCTTCCTGGCCGCCACCCGCTTGGCGGCGCTCTTCGGGCCGGCCTTCCTCGGCGTGGACCTCTTCGCGGCCGGCCGCCTGGCCACCTTTTTCACGGCGGCCTTCTTTCCGGCCGGCTTCCTGGCCGACTTCTTCGCCGCGGCCGTTTTCGGCGCGGACTTCACGGGCATGGGCCTGGCGCTGACGACCACCCTGGGCGCGGGCCGGGCTACCGGGTTGACCCGGGCCACCACGGGCAGCGGCGGTGTGGGCGGCGCGAGTGGCCGTGCCGGCTGGAGCGGGCGAGGCACCATGGGTGGCCGCTGCGGCTGGGCCCGGCTCAGGCGGGCCAGGCGCGCCTCTTCCTCGGCCTGGGTGACGTGGAGCGGCGGTTGGCCGGCCCGCTGGCGGGTCTCGTCCTCCGCGGAGTAGTAGAGCTGATAGCTGGCCAGGCCGCGAGTCACCAGCTCGCCGCGCTGGTTCTCGGCCCAGAGTTCGAGGTCCATGGTGTAGGTGTCGCCGGCCTCGAAGCGGCGCTCCACCACCCGGCCACGCGCCGTGAGCACGTCGCCAGGCCAGATGAACTTCACGAGCCGTGACTGGAGCCTCTTGAGCCTGGCGCCGCGGGTCCAGTCGGCGGCCAGCTCGGCGAGGAAGCCCATTCCGATGGTGCCGGGCGCGAAGGCGCTGGGGAACCCGGAGGCGCGGGCGTGCGGCTCGTCGATGTAGAGCGGGTTCCAGTCGCTGGCGGCGCCGACGTAGCGGGCGATCTGGAGCCGGTCGACCGGCGGCTTGACGAGCGGGGGCAGCTCGTCGCCCACCTTGACGGCCTCGAAGTAGAGCTGGCGAACGTTGAGCGTCATGTTCCGCTACCCCCGCCGAAGGATGAAGGTGGCCCGCGCCTTGAATACCAGGACACCCTGCTCGTCGCGCCCCTCGTCCTCGATGACGATGACGTCCATCGGGCCGCTGGCGCCGGAGCGCTCCTGCACGTCGGCCACCTTGCTGCGCACGGTGAGCCGATCGCCGGCCACGATGGGCCGGCCGAACTCGAAGGACTGCTCGCCGTGGAGCATGGAGCGGGTGCCGAGATCGAGTGAGTGGCGGAAGCGCTCACCCCAGCCGAGGGTGAGCGCGAAGGTGGACGGCGCCACCAGCCCTGGGTAGCCGGCGGCGCGGGCCGCCGCCTCGTCGAGCGCCAGCGGGTTGGGGTCGCCGAGCGCCTCGGCGAAGCGCCGGATGGCCCCCTTCTCCACCTCGTGGAGGACGGGCTCGCTGACCCGGCCGATGAGGGACTTGTCGAGCATGCTGGCTCCTTGCCTAGCGCCCTGCCGGCAGGTCGAGGACCGTGATCAGTCCCCGCCGCTCGGTGATGGCCAACACCGCGTGCACCACGGTGTTGGCGGTGGCCGCCTCGCCCGGGATCCCCCCGGGCACCACCGCTCGCAGCGGCGGATCGGCGTCGAACTCCACCTCGTCGCGCGGCTCTTCCGCGCCGAGGGTGAACTGCAGCTCCAGCCGGACCACTTCCCGGCCTTCGTCGAAGGCGCGCGCCACCTGCTGGACGCCCGCCACCTGCCCCGTCTGGAGGCCGTGACCGTCTTCGTCGGCGATCAGCGGGGTCAGTTCCTCGTCCACCTCGTCGAACTCCAGCCCGCAGCCGGCCGCGGCCAGCGCCGCCGACTCGGCCAGCCCGACGTGACCCAGCTCGCCGCGCTGGTCTGCCGCCTCGAAGGCCTCGGGGGAGAGCCCCACCCCCAGCTTCTGGCGCAGCCGGTCGCGCCGGCCGGCCAGGTCGACGACGCGCAGGCCGCGGACGTGGCGCACCTCGCCCAACACCTGCGCCAGCACCGCCGGCAGCCGGTCCAGGACGAAGCCGGGGTTGACGCCGGTGCCTACCACCGCCACGTCGTGGGCCTCGCAGAAGAGATCGAGCGCGTCCGCCTCGGACTCGTGGTGAAGCCAGGGCCAGGCCAGCTCCTCGCAGGTCGAGACCACCGAGCAGCCGGCCTTCACGGCCCGTCGAAGGAGCGGGAGGGCCGCCTCGAAGGAGGAGCCGGTGGCGAGCACCACCACGCCACCGCGCGCCTCGATGAAGGCCGAGGCCGGATCGACTCCGACCATGAGCGCGCCGGCCGGCCGATCGATGAGCTGGTCGAGCCTCTTTCCAGCCAGTCCCGGTGCGGTGTCGACCACCGCCACCAGCCGCAGCTCCGGGCGCGACAGCAGGGCGCGGGCGATGCCCCGCCCTGCATCGCCAAGCCCTATGAGCACCACCGGAATGGTCGTCTCGGCCACCGCGCCCCTCACGTGTCGCCTCAGGGCCCGGAATGGCCGGATCTCCGAAGGTTGACGCACCTTTATAGGGCATGGGCTGATTTCCTATCAAGAAAAGGGGACCTCACGCCCCGAGCGGAACCCGAGCGGGGCGTCAACCGTCCACATGGCTGCCTGGCTGTGACCGGGCGCGTCAAGCGGCGGTATTGCTTGGTGCTTCCTTGCTGGGCGACCTCACTTCAGCCACCGATGAGCCGCTCAAGCAGCTCCCTGGCCGAGGGCTGAGACCAGTCCATTTCACCGATGACGTAGGCGGCGATTCGGCCAGACTTGTCCACGATGTAGCTCTCCGGGAACTTCACGTCGTCGGGAGAACAGGCGCCTCGCCCGGTGCAGTACCAGGCCCGGACCGTCGTCCTGCCGTCGGGGTCGAGCGCCACCGTGACCTGCGGCGGGAGACGGCCGCCCTGCTCCGGGCTCCTGAAGAACTGCCTCACCAGGTCGGCCGATTCGTCGACCGAGACCGCCACCATCTTGAACTTGCCCGGATGACGCGCCGCCAGCTCCCGTCCCAGCTTCACCATGCTCGGCATCTCGGTGCGGCAGGGCGGGCACCAGGTGGCCCAGAAGTTGACGAAGACCACCTGCCCCCGGGCCGTGGTCAGATCGAAGTGGCCGCCGTCGACGGTCGGAAGGCTGAGGGGCGGAGCCAGCGGCGCCGTCCTCGAGAGCAGCAACTGGCCGAAGACCGCCGGCTCGGCGGGCGAAGCGGCGGAAGGCTGGGCCGGCGTGGCCACCATGGGCGACATGGCGCTGGTGAGCTGCTCCACCTGGTGCGTCGCGTCCCAGGCCTTCCAGCCCGCGGCGGCGAGGAGCACCAGGAAGACGGCGCCGGCGACGAGCTGTTGCCGGGGCCATTTCGGATCGGTCTCAGCCATGATTCGCGCTTATGCCACGGACCCGTCACTTGCCGCCACCGGGCCGGCGGGCGAGACTCCCTCCACATGCGCGGCCTGATGGGCAGCTTCGCGATCCTCCCGCTCGGCGACCTGCTCGAGCTGCTCTCCCGGCGCGGGCTGGCCGGGACCCTCACCTGCGAGCGCGGCACGGTGCGCAAGACCATCCAGCTGGCCGGCGGCAAGGCGTTGGGGGCCTCCTCCAACGACACCCGCGACCAGCTCGGCCAGCTGCTCGTCAACTTCAACCACCTCGACGAGGCGGCGCTGCAGCGGGCCATCGAGACCCAGAACGAGACCCAGGTCCGGCTCGGGCGCGTGCTCACCATGACCGGCCTGGTCACGGCCGAGGTGCTCCGCGACGTGCTGGCCTTCAAGGTCCGCGAGACGCTTCTCGACGTCTTCCTCTGGGAGTCGGGGGTCTTCCGCTTCGACGACTCACCGCCGGCCCTGGTCGACGAGTTCGACACCGCGGGGGCGATCGCCGAGGTGCTGAGCGAGGCCGAGTTCCGCACCACCGCCTGGTCGGCCTTCCGCGGCGAGTTCCCCAGCGGCGTGGGCACGCTCGAGGTGGACGACGCCAAGGTGCCGCCCTCCATGACGCCCGACACCGTCGACGGCCGGCTGCTGGCGCTGGCTCGCGAGGGGAGCACCATCGACGACCTCGGGCTGGCGCTGCGCTCCTCCGACTTTCACCTCTACCAGCGGCTTTACGCCCTCTCGCGCCAGGGGATCATCCGCCCGGCGCCGGCCAGGTTCTCCAGCGGGATCCGGGCGCGCAACGAGATCAGCGTGGCCGAGCTGATCGAGCGGGCCCGGGGGCTGCTGGCCGACGGCCTCGCCGACGACGCCGAGCTGATCGCCGCCCGCGCCGTGGCCCTGGCGCCAAGCTCCGGCGAGGCCCACGACCTGCTCATCGAAGCCGAGCGGCTCCTCGCCCAGACGCTGCGCGACGACCTGCTCGAGCCCGGCCGGGTGGCGCGCCGCTCCATGGGCATGGGGGCCATCGCCGGACTCAAGCTCTCCAACGTCGACAAGTACCTGCTCTCGCGCTGCGACGGGCAGCGGACCGTGAAGCAGCTGGCCCAGCTGGCGCCGCTGCGCGAGCTCGACGTGCTCAAGGCGCTCAAGCGGCTGGCCGACGGAGGCGTGGTCGAGCTGGGGTGAGCGGGCCGCGGCGACTCAGGCCTCGGCGGCGCCCTCGCCGACCACCAGGTAGAGGTTCTGGCCGAGCCGCCGGTGACCGCGCTCGCCCACCAGCAGGTCGAGCGCCAGCGAGGCCACGTCGTCGGCCAGCGCCTCCAGCAGCGGCCCGCGCTCCACGTAGAGCAGCTTGAGCCAGGTCTGGCAGGCGCCGCAGCTCTCGGCCTGGGCCGGCCCGGCGACGCCCTCCACCGAGAGGTAGGAGAGGTCGGCCCCGGAGCGGCAGAGCACGCACTGGACCCTGGTGTGGTGCCACGAGGTGGCGCAGAGGCCGCAGACCAGGTAGCGCAGCTTGTCGTCCCCCAGCACCATGCCGACGGTCGGCGAGGCGCCGCAGGCCGGGCAGCCCTCCTCGACGCGGGCCACCGCCGCCACCGGGAGGCACGCGGCCAGGCCGGTGTAGGCCACCTGGAGGGCGGCCCCGGCGAACGGGGCCAGCGGCACGTCGAGCGGGCCCGGCTGGCCTGCCAGCAGCCGCTCGGCCAGGCTGTCGAGGTCGAACTCGGAGAGCCTCCCCAGTCGATCCAGCGCGGCGCGAGTCGGGGGTGGAACCGCCAGACCGGAGAGCTCCTCGAGGAGCAGGCGCAGCGCCTCGCGCCAGACCGGCGGCGGGGCCTTGGCCGAGTCGAGGGGTGGTTCGCCTGCCACCGGTGGCGGCATGGCCGGGAGGCCGAGCCGCTCGGCCACCGCCCGCTGCGCCGCCGCCAGCCGGGCCAGCATCGACAGGTAGTCGCCGGCCGCATGGTTCGGCGCCAGGTCCTCGAAACGCGCGGCGCGGCGGGCGAAGACCTGCTGGGCCCCAGGGTGGGGGCGCAGGTAGGGGACCTCACCCAGCTCGCCGCCACCGGTCAGGAACGCGGTTGGCGCCCCTCCAGGCCCGGCTCCAGTCACCGGCTGTCCTTGCCGGTCGCGTCGCGCTCCCAGGCCGGATGGTGGAACCTGGCCCAGGCGCGGGTGACGGTGCCGCGGATCATCGCGTCGATGGAGCCCTTGGTCCAGATGGCCGCGTAGACGTGGATGCCGATCCCCACGAACATGATGAAGGCGCAGACCGAGTGGATGAGCCCGGCGGCGCGGCGGGCCCCGGTGGAGAAATACGGGGCGAACCAGGGCTGCCAGAGCAAGACCCCGGTCACCGCGAGCACGGCGATGATCGGGACCATCGACCAGAACATCAGCTTCTGCCCGGCGTTGTACTTGTGGGTCTCGCCGATGTCGGGGTGCTCCTTGCGCATGTACGCCGACATGTGCGTGACCCACTTCGAGTCGTTGGGGCGCCAGCGGTTGTCGCCCACCAGCAGCGCCGCGTACGGGTAGAAGAGGATCACCAGCGCCGCCCCCGCCAGCGGGTGGAGGAAGCGCATCAGCGAGCCGCCGCCGAGGACCTGGGAGAGCCAGAAGAAGAACGGCGAGAAGAGGGCGAGCCCCGAGAGGAAGAGAAAGGTGAAGACGATGGACACCGCCCAGTGGGTGACGCGGGAGCCGTTGGAGTGGCGCTGGATCAGCTCCTTGCCGTTGGCGCTCATGGCTTCGCCTCCTGGTCACTTTCGGGCGGGACTTCGAGCGGACCGTGGCGCATGTAGTGGAGGATCCCGGCCGCCAGCACCGCGAACATGGTGGCGACGCCGGCGGCGCGGGCCACTCCGCTGCGCCAGGCGTTGAGCAGCGGGCCCACCTTCGGATTGGCCGGCAGGCCGTAGGCCTCGGGCCGGTCACCGTGCGGCAGCACGAAGACCACGTGGGTGCCCCCCACGCCCTTGGGGTCGTAGACCGCCGCCTTGGCGAAGCCGCGCTCGACCAGGTCGGCCAGCCGGTGCTCGGCCTGGAAGAGCATCGCCTCCTTGGAGCCGAAGCCGATGGCCTGGGTCGGGCAGGCCTTGACGCAGGCCGGCTCCAGCCCGACCGCGATCCGGTCGGAGCAGAGGGTGCACTTGTAGACCTTGGAGTCCTTCCCGGAGAGGCGGGGGACGTGGAACGGGCAGCCGGCGATGCAGTAGCCGCAGCCGATGCACTGGTCTTGCTGGAAGTCGACGATGCCGTTGGAGTACTGCACGATGGCGCCCGGAGCCGGGCAGGCCGTGAGGCAGCCCGGATCCTGGCAGTGCATGCAGCCGTCCTTGAGGATCAGCCACTGCAGGCGGCCGTCGATGACCTGCTCGTTGAAGCGCCTCAAGGTCCAGGACTGGTCGGAGAGGTCCGGGGGGTTGGTGTAGAAGCCCTCCTGGACCCCCACCTCGTCGCGCAGGTCGTTCCACTCCATGCAGGCCGACTGGCAGGCCTTGCAGCCGATGCAGCGCGAAATGTCGATGAGCTTGGCCACCTCCAGGGTGGTGCGCGCCTGGGGCGGCGTCGAGGTCTTGGCCGACTGGTTGACGACGTCGAGTGACATGAGTGCCATGGCGCGCTCCTCAGGCCTTCAGGACGTCGACCAGGAACGCCTTGAACTCGGGCGTCTCGATGTTGGCGTCGCCGATGAACGGCGTCAGGGTGTTGGTCAGGTGGCCTGGCTTGGTGAGCCCCTCGAATCCCCAGTGGATGGGCAGGCCGACGGTGTGGACCTGCTGCCCCTCGATCTTCAGGGCATGGATGCGCTTGGTGACCAGGGCCTTGACCTTGATGACTCCCCGCTTCGACTTGACGACCACCTGGTCACCGTTCTTGATGCCCCGCAGGCTGGCCAGTTCCTCGCCGATCTCCACGAAGGCCTCTGGTTGCAGCACCGCGGCGATGCGGGTGTGCTTGGTCCAGAAGTGGAAGTGCTCGGTGAGCCGGTAGGTGGTGGCCACGAAGGGGAACTCCTTGGCCAGGCCCAGCCGCTCCTTGTCTCCCTTGTAGAGCCGCACCGCGGGGTTGGAGAGGGTCTTCCCTCCGCCCTTGGGCGAGAACGGGTTCGAGTACAGCGGCGTCTCGAAGGGCTCGTAGTGCTCGGGGAACGGCCCCTCGGCCATGCCGCCGAGCGCGAAGAGCCGGCCCACCCCCTCGTTGGTCATGATGAAGGGCGACATGCCGTCTTCTGGCGGCGAGTCGACCTTGAAGTCGGGGACGTCGGGGCCGACCCACTTCTTGCCGTTCCAGGTGATGTACTTGCGCTTCGGGTCCCAGGCCTTGCCGGCCGGATCGGCCGAGGCGCGGTTGTAGAGGATGCGGCGGTTGGCCGGCCAGGACCAGGCCCACCCTGGGGTGTTGCCGAGGCCGGTCGGATCGGAGGCGTCGCGCCTCGCCATCTGGTTGCCGTTCTGCGTCCAGCTGCCGGTGTAGATCCAGCAGCCGGCCGAGGTGGTGCCGTCGGCCTGCAGGTGGGCGAAGGTGGCGAGCTGTTCGCCCTCCTTGGCCAGGGTCTTGGTCTTGTCCTTGGGATCCGGGATGTCGGCCAGCGCCTTGCCATTGACCTCGCGGGCCACCTCGTCTGGCGACGGCGCGAGCGGCTTGGCGTAGGGCCAGGGCAGCTTGACGATGGGGTCGGGGAAGGTGCCGCCCTCCTTCTTGTAGAGCTCGCGCAGGGCCAGGAAGATCCCGGCCATGACGTCGATGTCGGGGCGGGCCTCGCCGGGCGGCTCGGCCGCCTTCCAGTGCCACTGCAGCTGCCGGCCGCTGTTGGTGAGCGAGCCGTCCTCCTCGGCGAAGCAGGTGGCGGGGAGCCGGAAGACCTCGGTCTGGATGGCCTTGCTGTCTACGTCGTTGAACTCGCCGTGGTTCTTCCAGAAGGTCGAGGTCTCGGTGACCAGCGGATCGATCACCACCAGGAACTTGAGCTTGGAGAGGGCGGGGATGAGCTTGCCCTTGTCCGGCACGGAAGCCAGCGGGTTGAAACCCTGGCAGAAGTAGCCGTTGACCTTCCCCCGGTACATCAGCTCGAAGGTGGCGAGGATGTCGTAGGTCTTGTCGTTCTTGGGCAGCCAGTCGAAGTGGAAGTCGTTCTCCTTGGTCGCCTCGGCCCCGAACCAGGCCTTGAGCAGCGAGACGAAGAACTTCGGGTAGTTCTGGAGGTAGTTCATCTGCCCGGGGCGCACCGCCTTGGGCGTCCGCTTCTCCAGGTAGGTCTTGAGGTCGGGCTCCTTCTCGGTGGGCAGGCCGAGGTAGCCGGGGAGCAGGTGGCTCATGACGCCGAGGTCGGTGAGCCCCTGGATGTTGGAGTGGCCGCGCAGCGCGTTTACGCCGCCGCCGGGCAGCCCCATGTTGCCTAGCAGCATCTGGATGATGGCGATGGCGCGGATGTTCTGGGAGCCGACGGTGTGCTGGGTCCAGCCGAGCGCATAGAGGCTGGTCATCACCTTGTTGGTCGCCGAGGTGGTGCCGATGAGCTTGGCGATGTCGAGGAACTCGGCGGCCGGTACGCCGGTGACCCGCTCCACCAGCTCCGGCGTGTAGCGGGCGTAGTGGCGCTTCATGGCCTGGTAGACGCAGCGCGGGTCCGCGAGCGTCGGGTCGATCTTGGCCTGGCCGTCCTTGTCGAGCTGGTACTTCCAGGTGGCCTTGTCGTAGCTGCGCTTGGCCTCGTCGTAGCCGGTGAAGAGCCCCTCGTCGAAGCCGTACCCCTCGTCGATGAGGAAGGCGGCGTTGGTGTAGCTGCGGACGTACTCCTTCTGGATGAGGTCGTTCTCCAGCAGGTAGCGGATCACGCCGCCGAGGAAGGCGATGTCGGTGCCGGGCCGGAGCTGGGCGAACTTGTCGGCCACCGCCGCGGTCCGCGTGAAGCGCGGGTCGACCACGATGAGCCGGGCCTTGTTCTTGATCTTGGCCTCGATCACCCACTTGAAGCCGCAGGGGTGGGCCTCGGCCGGGTTGCCTCCCATCACCAGCACCACGTCGGCGTTCTTGATGTCCACCCAGTGGTTCGTCATCGCGCCACGACCGAAGGAGGGGGCCAGACCGGCCACCGTGGGGCCGTGTCAAACCCTGGCTTGGTTGTCCAGCGCGGTCATCCCCATGGCGCGGATGACCTTGTTGGTGATGTAGCCCGACTCGTTGGAGGAGGCCGAGGCCGCCAGGAAGGCGACGCTGGTCCAGCGGTTGACGGTGACGTCGCCGCTCTTCTGCAGGAAATTCTTGTCGCGGTCGTCCTTCATGAGCCGGGCGATGCGCCCCAGCGCGAAGTCCCAGCTCACCCGCTTCCACTCGCTCTCGCCCGGCCCGCGGTACTCGGGGTACTTGAGCCGGTTGGGGCTCTTGACGAAGTCGAGCAGCGAGGCGCCCTTGGGACAGAGCGTGCCGCGGTTGACCGGGTGATCGGGATCGCCCTCGACGTGGATGATCTCGGTGCGGGCGTTCTTCGACTTGTCGCCAAGCCCGTGGAGGATGACGCCGCAGCCGACCGAGCAGTAGGGGCAGGTGTTGCGCGTCTCGGAGGTGCGGGCCAGCTTGAACTGCCTGACCTCCGCGAGCGCCCGGACCGGGGAGAAGCCGAGGGCGGCCAGGCTGCTGCCGGCCAAGCCTCCTGCGGCGACCTTCATGAACTGCCTGCGGGTGACGGCCATGGGCAGGACCTCCAAGGCGACAGGATGCCGCATGCTACGCAGGCCCGAGTCAAGTCCGATAGGGGGTGTCACCGACAATTTCGTGAGTCCGCTCGCGTCAAGCTGACGACGCGGCGCGGCAGCGGACAGGACCACTCCGCCCGGCTAAGCTGCCGGCCGTCCCGCTCGAGTCACCCGACCGGCTGCACGCCCATCCCATCCCGGGAGCATCCCATGCGCCGCACCATCGCCGCCCTCGCCGTCGCCCTGCTCGCAGTGACACCCGCCGCCGCCTCCGCACAGGAGGTGGTCCGGCTCGGCAACCTCAAGTTCGCCCACTACGGCGCCATCTCCAACATGAAGGAGGTCTGCAAGAAGTATGGCCTCGACCTGCAGGAGACGGTCTTCCCGAAGGGCATCGACATCTTCCCGGCCCTCGTCAAGGGCGAGGTCGACATCGCCGCCTCGGCCGCCGACGCCGCCATCGCCAACCGCGCCGCCGGCGGGCAGGTCTACGTGGTGGCCGGCTTCGCCAAGGGCGGGGCCCGCATGGTCTCGCGCGCCGACCTGGCCTTGAAGACCACGGCCGAGCTGAAGGGGCGCAAGGTGGGCGTGGCCCGCGGCGGCGCGCAGGAGCTGCTGCTGCTGGCCGAGTTGGCCAAGGCCGGCCTGACCTGGTCGGACAAGGAGGGCAAGGACGTGCAGATCGTCTATCTGCCCTTCGCCGACCTGAACCAGGCGCTGCTGCAAAAGCAGCTCGACGCCATCTGCCAGTCCGAGCCGCAGTCGTCACAGGCCATCAACAAGGGGTTCGGCAAGGAGATGTACAAGCCCTACGGCACGCCGCTGGGCGAGCCGGTGCGCGTGCTGGTGATGACCGAGAGGCTCTACCGCGAGAAGCCGGCGGTGGCCCAGAAGGTGCTGGAGTGCTTCGTCGACTCCACCCGCGCCTTCATCCAGGACCCGGCGGCGGCCGAGAAGTTCGTGGTGGAGCAGATGTTCAAGGGGCAGATCACCGCCCAGGACTTCAGGGACGCCATCTCCAACTCGCCCTACAGCTATGACGTCACCGCCGAGCACATCCAGGTCACCACCGATCTGATGGTGAAGTACGGCGTCGGCAGGATGACGGCGCCGCCCAAGGCGGCCGACTGGGTCAAGCTCGATCTCCTCCAGCAGGCCAAGGCCAAGCTGGGCGTCAAGTAGATGGCGGCGAGCGGCGGCGCCCGGCTCTTCCGATCGCTGCTGGTCCCGGTCGCGCTGCTGCTGGCGTGGGAGGGGATCGCGCGCGCCGGCTGGGTGACGCCGCTCATCCTCCCCTCGCCGACGGCGGTGGCGGTCCGCTGGTGGGCCTACCTGACTCCCATGGAGCCGTTCGACGCCGCGGCCGGGCCGTGGTGGCGCTGGGCTCTCTCCGGCGAGCTGCCCCACGACGTCTTCACCTCGGTGATGCGCATCGTGGTCGGCTTCGTCATCGGGGCCGGGCTGGCGCTGCCGCTCGGCCTCTTGATGGGCGCGCGCCCGGTGGTCTACGAGCTCTTCAACCCGGTGCTGCAGGTGCTGCGCCCAATCCCTCCCATCGCCTACATCCCGCTCGCCATCCTCTGGTTCGGCCTCGGCAACCCTCCCGCCTTCTTCCTCATCTCGCTGGGCGCCTTCTTCCCGGTGCTGATGAACACCATCGCCGGCGTGCGGGCCGTAGACGCCATCTACCTGCGGGCTGCCCGCAACCTCGGCGCCGGCGAGTGGACGCTCTTCTGGCGCATCATGATCCCGGCCGCCATGCCCTACATCCTCACCGGCATCCGGGTCGGCATCGGCGTGGCCTTCATCGTGGTGATCGTGGCCGAGATGATCGCCGTGAACACCGGCCTCGGCTACCGCATCCTCGAGGCCCGTGAGTACTTCTGGTCGGACAAGGTGATCGCCGGGATGTTCACGATCGGCCTCTGCGGCCTCGGCATCGACCTCGGCATGAGCCGGCTCAACGGCTGGCTGCTGCGCTGGCACCGCGGGGTGGAGGGGTGAGCGCGCCCCTCGACGGCGGCGGGATTTCGCAGGCCATCCGGGCCCGCGGCGTCCGCAAGGTCTTCAGCGCCGGGGGGCGGGAGGTGGTGGCGCTCGACGGCATCGACCTCGACGTCGCCCCGGGAGAGTTCGTCTGCCTGCTCGGGCCTTCGGGCTGCGGCAAGTCGACGCTGCTCAACGCCATCGCCGGCTTCTCGCTCCCCACCTCCGGCGAGCTGACCGCGCTGGGGAGGCCGGTGACCGGCCCCGGCCCGGAGCGGGCCATGGTCTTCCAGGAGTACGCCCTCTTCCCCTGGATGACGGTGGAGCGGAACGTCGCCTTCGGGCTGGAGATCGCCGGGGCCCCGCCCGAGCGCCGGCGAGAGGTGGTCGCCGCCCTGCTGGCCAAGCTCGGCCTCGGAGACTTCCGCGACCGCTACCCCAAGGACCTCTCCGGGGGCATGCGCCAGCGCGTCGCCATCGCCCGGGTGCTGGCCATCGACTCGCCCATGCTGCTGATGGACGAGCCGTTCGGCGCCCTCGACGCCCTGACGCGCCGCTCGCTGCAGGACGAGCTGCTGCGCATCTGGGCCGAGCTGAAGAAGACCGTGGTCTTCGTCACCCACGGCATCGAGGAGTCGATCTACCTGGCCGACCGGGTGGTGGTGATGACCTACCGGCCCGGCACCGTGAAGCGGATCGTGCCGGTCGGCCTGCCGCGACCGCGCGACCCGGCCAGCCCCGAGTTCAACGCGCTCAAGCGCGAGGTGACGGCGCTGGTGATGGAGGAGCAGGCCCGCCACCAGGCCGACGAGGCACACGCCACGGCGGAGTGAGGCGGCCGGTCACTGCGCCAGCCTACCGCGCTCCAGACCGCAAGAACGCGGACGTGGTCGGGGCCGACCACGCGGTAGTGCACGTGGCGGCGCATCTCGGGCATGAGCAGGCGGCGGTACTCCCAGCCGCCCACCGCCTCGTAGCCGCTGCCGAGGTGGGGGGCGCTGAGAATCTGGTCAAGCGCAGCGCGGAACTCGCTAGATCTTCGCCATGACTCCGGCCACTGGTCCTGTCCGCGTCGATTCCTCGGTGAGCCGTCCTCTTCGGAAGAGAGCCTGCCGACGGGGCCATGGCATTCCTTCGTTCGAGGCTCGAAGTAGTTCGTGCGCACGAACTCGACTTGACCCACCCCAGGTGGGATGCAGCGGCGCCACGATCGTTGGTCCGGCCGTTGGCTGGGCCGGGGTACTCCACCTGCGCCAGCGGCGTCCCCTCCAGCCAGACGTACTCGCGCACCTTCAACCAAGGGTCGGTTGTACCTATTTCTCTGTGGGTGCGGTGTGTTACCTTCGGGCCTGTCCATGCCCTCCAAGGCTCTTCAACACTGGAAGACCCTTTCGAAGGTCGAACTGGACGAGTTCGCCAACGCACACGCGGCCGTGGGCGGTCAGGGACGCGGGCGCCGGTACTTCACGCGGCAGCTCAACCACGGCTACCTCGTGGCCGTCGCCGCCCAGTTCCAGCGGTTCTGCCGCGACCTCCACACCGAGGCGGCGCAGCGCATTGCCGGCGCCGTGCCACAGCCCGACATCGGCAAGGCCCTGGCCCGCCTGCTCATCGAGAACCGGAAGCTCGACACCGGCAACGCCCATGACGGCTCGCTGGGGCCGGACTTCGACAGGTTCGGCCTCAGCTTCCTGGCCGAGGTGAACGCCGCCGATTCGGGCAACGCGGCGCGGCGCCGGAGGCTGGAGCAGCTCAACGTCTGGCGCAACGCCATCGTCCACCAGAATTTCGTGCTGAAGCCTCACCACGAGGCGCTCGTGAAGGGCACGAATCCCGATCACGTCAGCCATGTGCGCCTGTGGCGCAAGAACTGTGACGAACTGGTCGAGCAGTTCGACAAGGTCCTCCGCGCCTACGTTACCCGGGTTGTTGCGGGACCACCTTGGGAGTAGATTCATGTCGATGACTCGCGCCGCACACAAGGTAACTGGCCCCACCAGGGTCAAGGTCGGTCAGCGCGTCGGGTTCTCCGTCAGCGGCCGGCTGCTCGCGGCCGAGGTCATCGAGGACCGGGGCGACCTGGGCGCGAGGGGCCAGCAGGTGGTCCGGCTGGCTGTCGAGGACCCGATAGTCCCGGGCGAGCACTTCGAGGTCGAGGTGCCGGTGGAGTGGCTGGCCGATCCGCCGGCCCGCGCCCGCCATTAGCTCTCCTCCGAATTTTTCTCGTCGCGCTAGGCCAGGAGCTCGGCGGGGTCCACCTCCTCGCCCTGATCGTGCTGCTTCGAGAACTGCTTGCGCTCCAGCTTCGCGCCCGGGTGCGTCGCCACCGCCAGGGGCGAAACCATCACCGACTGGAGGGGCGAGAAGAGGTCCGGCAAGACCCTGGCCCGGCCCGAGCTGGACCACCTCCGCGCCGATGCCCGCGCCGGGCACGTCCGGCGGCTTTACGTCTTCAAGCTCGACCGGCTGACCCGCTCCGGCATCCGCGACACCTTCGAGGTCATCGAGGAGCTGCACGCCCACGCCGCCGAACTGGTCTCGGTGCATCCGAGCGCGCTCCGCCCGCCGAGCACGGTCGTCCCACCCCCCTCTCGCCCCACCCCAGCCCCGGTCTCCTCCCGAAAACGACCGCTGACGCCGCCCCGCTTCCGCTTCCACGCCCGGCATGTCTAGACTTCGACGCATGCCGATGGTGGCCCTCTTCGTCCCCTGCTACGTCGACCAGTTCTACCCGCAGGTGGCCGAGGCGACCTTGCGCCTCCTCGAGCGCCACGGCTGCACCGTGGAGTTCCCCGAGGCCCAGACCTGCTGCGGCCAGCCCATGTCCAACTCCGGCGAGGCGGCGGCGGCGGCCCCGCTCTGTGCCCACTTCCTCGACACCTTCGAGCGTTACCAGTACGTGGTGGCGCCGAGCGGGAGCTGCGTGGGCATGGTGCGCAACCAATTCCCCGGCCTGGTCCCGAACCACCCGGCGCTCGGGAAGGTGCGAGCCGCCACCTACGAGCTCTGCGAGTTCCTCCACGACGTCCTCGGGGTTCGCCAGGTGGCCGGGCGCTTCCCCCGCAAGGTCGGCCTGCACCGCAGCTGCCACGCCCAGCGCGAGCTGCGCCTCGCCAGCGGCAGCGAGCGCCAGGTGGCCCGGTTCGACAAGGTGAAGACCCTGCTCGGCTCGCTGCAGGGGATCACGCTGGTGGAGCCGGCCCGCACCGACGAGTGCTGTGGCTTCGGCGGCACCTTCGCGGTCGCCGAGGAGGCGGTCTCCTGCCTGATGGGGCGCGACCGGCTCGACCAGCACGCCGCCGCCGGCGCCGAGGTGATCACCGGCGTCGACATGAGCTGCCTCATGCACCTGGAGGGGCTGGCCCGCCGCGAGGGGCGCCCGGTCAAGATCCTCCACGCCGCCGAGGTGCTGCTCGGGGAGGCGAGCTGAGATGGCGCACCTCACCACGCTCAGGCACCCCGAGGCGGCCGCCCGCTTCGTCGCCGACACGCCGCGCGCCCACTGGCACGACCAGGCGCTCTGGTTCATGCGCGTCAAGCGCGACCGGGCCGCCGCGCAGGTGCCGGAGTGGGAGCGGCTCCGCGAGCTGGCCCAGGCCATCAAGGCCCACGCCCTCGCCAACCTCCCGGCCCTGCTCGAGCAGTTCGAGCGCCACGCCACCGCGGCCGGCGCCACCGTCCACTGGGCGCGGGACGCCGCCGAGCACAACCGCATCGTCCACCAGCTGCTCTTCGCCAAGGGCGTGACCCGGCTCGTCAAGTCGAAGTCGATGCTCACCGAGGAGTGCGGCCTCAACCCCTACCTGGAGACCCGCGGCATCGAGGTGGTCGACACCGACCTCGGCGAGCGCATCGTCCAGTTCCGCGACGAGCCGCCCAGCCACATCGTGCTCCCGGCCATCCACCTCAAGAAGGAGGAGATCGGCGAGCTCTTCCACCAGAAGCTCGGCACCGACAAGGGCGCCTCCGACCCGAAGTACCTGACCGAGGCGGCCCGCGGCCACCTGCGGCAGAAGTTCCTCCAGGCCCAGGCCGGCCTCACCGGGGTCAACTTCGCCCTGGCCGACACCGGCGCGGTGGTGGTCTGCACCAACGAGGGGAACGCCGACATGGGCACCTCGCTGCCGCCCCTCCATATCGCCTGCATGGGGCTTGAGAAGATCGTGCCGCGCGCCGAGGACCTCGGGGTCTTCCTGCGGCTGCTGGCCCGCTCCGCCACCGGCCAGCCGGTCACCACCTACTCGACCCACTTCCAGGGGCCGCGCCACGGCTCCGAGTTGCACATTGTCATCCTCGACAACGGCCGCAGCGCCCTGCTGGGCCGCGACCCGTACCGGCGCGCCCTCTCCTGCATCCGCTGCGGCGCCTGCATGAACACCTGCCCGGTCTTCCGCCTCTCCGGCGGCCACAGCTACGGCGTCACCGTCCCCGGCCCCATCGGCTCGGTGCTGGCGCCGGCCATCGACGCCACGGCCCACGCCGCCCTCCCCTTCGCCTCGACGCTCTGCGGCTCCTGCACCGACGTCTGCCCGGTCCGCATCGACCTGCACCACCAGCTGCTGGCCTGGCGGCGCGACCTCGTCGCCGCCGGCCACGGGAGCGCGGGCAAGCGGCTGGCGCTCCACTTCACCGCCTGGCTCTTCGCCTCGCCGGCCCGCTACGCGCTGGCCGGGAGGCTGGCTCGCTTCGCCCTGCGGGTGCTCCCGGCCTGGCTGATTCGGCGGCTGGCCGGACCGTGGGGACGGCAGCGGGAGCTGCCGGTGGCTCCGCTGGAGAGCTTCCGCGATCGCTACCGGAGGACCCATGGCCGCTCGTGAGGAGATCCTGGCGGCACTCCGCCGCCACGCCCAGCCCGGCGCGCCGCTTCCGGTCATCGACGGGGTAGGCGCCAGCTTCCCGGACCTCCCGGCCCGCCTCGCCGAGGCGGTGGTGGCGGTGGGAGGCACCCTGGTCCGGGCCCCCGATCTGGCCGCGGCCGACGCGGCGCTCCGCGCGCTCCCCATCCACCGCGATGCCAAGCGGATCGCCTCCCTGGTCCCGGGAGTCGGGGCGGCAAACGTCTACCCGTCCACCGTGAAGGACCCGCACCAGCTCGAGGGGCTCGACCTCTCGGTGCTGCCCGGCTCGTTCGCGGTGGCCGAGAACGGCGCCGTCTGGATCGAGGGGGCACGGCTTCCCCACCACGCCCTGGTGGTGATCCCGGAGCACGTGGCGCTGGTGGTCTCGGCCGCCGACATCGTCCCGGATCTCCACGCCGCCTACGCCCGGCTCGATCTGGCCGGCCGGCCGCGCTGGGGGCTCTTCATGGCCGGCCCCTCCAAGACCGCCGACATCGAGCAGTCGCTGGTGATCGGCGCCCACGGGGCCAGGAGCCTGGTGGTGCTGCTGGTCGGATAGCGGAGTCCCTTGACCATGAGCCATCCGGACCTCGAAGCGCTGCCGGGCCCGTACCGGGCCTTCCACGACGAGCTGGCCGCCGCCCTGCCGCCCGGCCGCCTGGTCGTCGACCCGCTGCGGCTTTTCGCCCTCGGCACCGATGCCAGCTTCTACAGGCTGGTGCCGAAGCTGGCGGTGCTGGTCCGGGACGCCGCCGAGGTCGGGCGGGTCCTCACCGCCGCCTCGGCTCGCCTGCTGCCGGTCACCTTCCGCGCCGCCGGTACCAGCCTCTCCGGCCAGGCGCTGAGCGACTCGGTGCTGGTGGTCCTCTCCGGCGGCTTCCGCGACCGGGAGATCCTCGACGGCGGCGGGCGGGTCCGGCTCGGCCCCGGGGTCATCGGCGCGGAGGCCAACGCGCTGCTGGCCCCGCTGGGGCGCAAGCTCGGCCCCGACCCGGCCTCCATCGGCGCCTGCATGGTGGGTGGCATCGTCGCCAACAACGCCGGCGGCATGTGCTGCGGCACCGCGCAGAACAGCTACCAGACCGTCACCGGCATGCAGCTCCTGCTCGCCGACGGCACCCGGCTCGACAGCGCCGACCCGGCCTCGCGCGCCGGCTTCGCCACGGCCCACCCGGAGATCCTGGCTGGGTTGGCGGCCCTCCGCGACGAGCTGCTGGCCGACGCCACGCTGGCCGGGCGGATCCGCCGCAAGTACCGGATCAAGAACACCACCGGGTACTCGCTCAACGCCTTCGTCGACTACCACCACCCCATCGACATCCTCCTGCACCTGGTGGTCGGCTCGGAGGGGACGCTGGCCTTCATCTCCGAGGTCACCTTCGCCACCGTCGAGGAGCAGGCCCACAAGGCCAGCGCCCTCATCCTCTACCCCGACATCGAGCATGGCGCCCGCGCCGTGCAGCGGCTCGACCGCCAGGTGGTGGCGGCCGCCGAGATCATGGACCGCGCCTCGCTGCGCGCCGTCGAGGCCAGGCCCGGGATGCCGGCCGGCCTCTCCGGGCTCGGCCCCGAGGCCTGCGCCCTGCTGGTCGAGGTCCGCGCCTCCTCGGCCGCCGCGCTGCCAGTCGCCATCGACGCCGCCATGCAGCGGCTCTCCGGCGTTTCGACCGTCGGGCCGGTGCTCTTCACGGCCGACCGGGCCGCCGCCGACAAGCTCTGGGACGTGCGCCGCGGCCTCTTCCCCGCCGTCGGCGCGGCCCGACGCATCGGCACCACCGTCATCATCGAGGACGTGGCCTTCCCCATGGAGCACCTCGCCGCCGGCACCGTCGAGCTGCAGAAGGCCTTGGCCCGCCATGGCTACGCCGAGGGGATCATCTTCGGCCACGCCCTCGATGGGAACCTCCACTTCGTCTTCACCCAGGACTTCGGCGACCCGGTCGAGGTGGCCCGCTACCAAGGCTTCCTCGACGACGTCTGCCGGATGGTGACCGCCCGCTTCGACGGCTCGCTCAAGGCCGAGCACGGCACCGGGCGCAACATGGCTCCCTTCGTCGAGCTCGAGTGGGGCCCGGCCGCCTATTCGATCATGAAGCGGGTCAAGGCGCTGCTCGACCCGCACCGGCTGCTCAACCCGGGCGTCATCATCAACGACGACCCGCATGCCCACCTGAAGGACCTGAAGCCGCTGCCGCCGGCCGACCCCATCATCGACCGCTGCATCGAGTGCGGCTTCTGCGAGCCCAGGTGCCCGTCGCGGACCCTCACCGCCACGCCCCGCCAGCGCATCACCGTCTCGCGCGAGCTGGCCCGGCTGCGCCGCTCCGGCGACGACGCCCCGCGCCTGGCCCGGCTCGACGCCGACTTCCGTTACTGGGGCGAGGAGACCTGCGCCACCGACGGGCTCTGCGCCATCGCCTGCCCGGTCGGCATCGACACCGGCGAGTACGTCAAGAAGCTGCGCGCCGCCGATCGAGGTGGCCTCTCGCGCGCCGTGGCCGGCGCGGTGGCCTCCAACCTCGCCGCCGTCAGCGCCACGGTCCGGCTCGGGCTCGGCGCCGTGCGCGCCTTGCGCCAGGCCGTCTCCGGGAGCGGTACCGCCGGGGCGCCCTACCCGGGCCCGGTCCACGCCGCGCCGTTCCGCGAGGTGCGGGCCGGAAAGGGCCGCCCGGTCGTCTACCTGCCGGCCTGTGTCACCCGCACCTTCGGCCCGACCGACGGCGATCCCGACGACCGCGCCCTCCCCGACGCGGTCCGCTCGCTGCTCGACAAGGCCGGCTACGACGTGCGCTTCCCGGCCGGCCTCTCCAGCCTCTGCTGCGGCCTGGCCTTCGAGTCGAAGGGCTTCCCCGAGCTGGGCGACCTGAAGGCCAAGGAGCTCGAGGCGGCGCTGCTCGAGGCCTCGGAGGGCGGCGCGGTCCCCATCCTCTGCGACACCTCTCCCTGCCTGCAGCGGATGCGCAAGAAGCTCGACCCGCGCCTCACCATGCTCGAGCCGGCCGAGTTCATCCACGACCACCTGCTCGACAAGCTCGCCTTCACCCGCGAGCCCGGGCCGGTGGCGCTGCACGTCACCTGCTCCACCGCCAGGCTCGGGCTGGGCGGCAAGCTCGAGGCGCTGGCCCGCCTCTGCGCCGAGCAGGTGGTGGTCCCCGGCATCGGATGCTGCGGCTTCGCCGGCGATCGCGGCTTCTCCCACCCCGAGCTCAACGCCGCCGCGCTGGCCGGGCTGGCCGCCTCGCTGCCGGCCGGCTGCCACGAGGGCTTCTCCAGCAGCCGAACCTGCGAGATCGGCCTTTCGCACCACGCCCAGCGCCCCTACCGGTCCATCGTCTTCCTCGTCGACCGCTGCACCACCTCCGCCGGCGCGGCACTGGTTCTGGGGCCTGGCCTGGCCTGACACTAGCTGGCCTGGTACCATGGGCGAAGTCGGCCCGGTAGTCCCTTTGGGCGATCCGGGGCTAACGTACCGTGATCACGGTACATGGTCGAGGTGTGGTCGAAGGTGGTTTGATTGCGATATCGCACCTACATGGATAGCGTGTTTCGTAGTGAGACCATTCCGATGGCGGCAAGAGGCCGAAGAACCCGCCAGCAGCGCGGTTCGGCCCGATTCGTCCGCCTCGGTGGGAACCCTCCTCCTCTGGTTTTCCAATCCGGCACAGCTCGCCCGCGCCATCGAGCTCCTGCGCGAATCCTCGCACCTGGCCGCGGCCTCCAGCGCCTGCCTCCAGGTTCGGCTCGGCCAGGGCGGGCTGGAGGATTGCCTCCTCCTCCTCGGGGCCGGCCTCGGCGAGACCGAGGCCCGCCGCGCCCGGGCGCTCATCGTCCCCGGCGGCGAACCGCCCACGCTCGACGACTTCGGCCGCATCACCTCGCTGCACGAGCTGCACGTCGCCATCCAGACCGGCTGGCTGCTCGACCAGTTCGAGACCGGCGGCATCACCAGCCACTTCCACCCCATCGTCCACACCGACGACACCAGCCACGTTTTCGCCCACGAGGCGCTGCTGCGCGGGCGCGGCCGGGACGGCAAGCCGCTGGAGCCGCTCTCCATCCTGCAGCGGGCCCGCGAGGCCGGCCTCTTCCAGCAGCTCGACCTGGCCGCCTGCTGCTGCGCCATCCGCGAGTCAGCCCACCTGGCCGCCGACGTCACCGTCTTCATCAACTTCTCGCCGGCCATGATGGACGACGCCGAGAGCTGCCTCAAGGCCACGGTGGCGGCCATCGACGCCGCCGGGCTTGCGCCGCAGCGCTTCGTCTTCGAGGTCATCGAGGCCGACCGGATCGAGGACACCGAGCAGCTCAACCAGGTGCTCGACTGCTACCGGCGCGACGGCTTCCGGGTCGCTCTCGACGATCTGGGCGCCGGCTGGTCCACGCTCAACCTGGTCCACCGGCTGCGCCCCGACTTCATCAAGCTCGACCGCGAGCTGATCAGGGGCGTCCACGAGGACCACGTCAAGGACCTGATCGCCAGCAAGCTGCTCGAGATCGGCCACGGCCTCGGCATCCGGACCATCGTCGAGGGGGTCGAGCAACCGCAGGAGCTGGAGTGGGCGCGCCAGCGCGGCGCCGACTTCGTGCAGGGCTTCCTCATCGCCAGGCCGGGCCCGAGCGCCCGCCCCATGCCGCGGGCCTGACTTGCACAAGCGACTCCGCCGCCAGCTCGCCGACCTGCTCGACGCCGACGAGGCCGCGCGCCCCGGGCTACGGCGCCTCTGGCGCGAGATCGACGCCGAGTACCTCAAGGCCGACCAGGATCGCTCGGCGCTGGCCCACGCCCTCGACCTGGTGGGCGACCTGGTGCGCCGGCCGGCCGGTGGGGCCGAGGCGGCGCCAGCGCCGCGGGTCGGCGCCTCGCCGTTGCCCCGACTGCGCCGCCAGCTCTTCGAGCGCGCTCCCTTCGCCGCCTTCATCTGCGATCCACGGCTCGAGGTGCTGGCCTGGAACGGCTCCGCCGAGCGCCAGTTCGGGTACCGCGGCAAGGAGGCGGTGGGGCGCGAGCTGGGCGACCTGCTCTTCCCCGTGGCCGACCGGGCCCCGGTGCGGCGCGAGCTGCTGGGGCTCCTCGAGCGCGGCGAGGTGGACCAGTCACTGCGCGTCGCCGCCAGCAAGACCGGCGAGGCGCGGCTCGACGAGTGGACGGTGGTGCCCCTGCCGGACCAGGACGGCAAGCCCCTGGGCGCGGCCATCCTGGTGCGCGAGCCCTTCGCCTCCGATGACCGTTACGCGGTGGCCTGGCAGGGGACCGGCGACGGCCTCTTCGACTGGGACCTGCGCGCCGATCGGCTCTGGCTCTCCGACTCCTGGCTCCAGCTGGTGGGGCTCCCGCAGGGCTCGGGAGCACCCGGTGACTGGCTGGACCGCGTCCACTCGGCCGACCGCGAGGGAGTCCAGGCGGCGGTGCGGGCCCACCTGGCCAGCGGGTCGGCCCGCCTCGAGTGCGAGCACCGCGTACGCCACGAGAACGGTGAGTGGCGCTGGGTGCTGGCCCGCGCCGGGGCGGTGCGCGACGCCGCTGGCAAGGCCATCCGGCTCTGCGGCTCGATGATGGACGTCACCGAGCGGCGCGCCGCCGCCGACCGGGTGGTGCACGACGCCCTGCACGATCCGCTCACCCGGCTGCCAAACCGCACCATGTTCCTCGACCTGATGAAGCGGTCCTTCGCCCGCACCCGGCGGCGCGAGGGCTACGCCTTCGCCGTCCTCTTCCTCGACCTCGACCACTTCAAGTCGGTCAACGACGGCCTGGGCCACGCCGCCGGCGACGACTTGCTGGTGCAGACGGCGCGGCGGCTGCAGACCTGCCTGCGCGAGGGCGACACCCTGGCCCGGCTCGGCGGCGACGAGTTCACGGTCCTGGTGGACGACGTCAAGGGCGTGGTCGACGCCCAGGCCGTGGCGGACCGCATCCGCCAGGCCACCTCGCTCCCCTTCCTGATCGGTCCCCGCGAGGTCTTCTCGACCGTCAGCGTCGGCATCTCCGTCTCCTCGCCGGCCTATGGCCGCCACGAGGACATGCTGCTCGACGCCGACACCGCCATGTACCGGGCCAAGGCCCAGGGGCGGGCACGCTGCGTGGTCTTCGACGGGAGCCTGCGCGAGCAGGCGCCCCAGCTCCTCGACCTGGAGACCGACCTGCGCGGCGCCTTGCAGCGGCAGGAGTTCCGCATCCACTACCTGCCGGTGGTGGACGTCGCCACCGGTCACATCCAGGGGCTGGAGGCGCTGATCCGCTGGGCCCACCCCAAGCGTGGGATGATGGCCCCCGACCAGTTCGTCCCCTTCGCCGAGGAGACCGGGCTCATCGTGCCCATCGGCCGGTGGCTGCTGCAGCAAGCGGGCCGCGACCTGCAGCGCTTCCGCAAGGCCCCCAAGGCCGGACGCCTCGCGCTCCACGTCAACCTATCCTCCAAGCAGCTTATGCAAGGCGACCTGCTCAGCAACATCGACGACGTGTTCCAGGAGCACCAGATGGAGCCGGCCGACCTGGCCCTGGAGCTCACCGAAAGCGTCCTGCGCCAGTCGGAGGAGTCGCCGCGGCGGCTGGTCCAGCTCCACAACCGCGGGGTGCGGTTGCTCATGGACGACTTCGGGACCGGCTCATCATCGATCCGCTCACTGCACCAGTTCCAGTGCGACTCGGTCAAGATCGACCGATCCCTCTTCGCCGGCGGCGCGCCGCGCGGCGAGGCGCCAGAGCTGGTGCGAACCATCATGGCCCTGGCCCGCGACATGGGGAAGCCGGTGGTGGCCGAGGGCGTCGAGACCGCCGAGCAGTTCAAGTTCCTCCGCGAGATGGGCTGCAACTCCGCCCAGGGCTACTTTTTCTCTCCGCCGGTCGATGGCGATGCCGCCTACTCGCTGCTGGAGCGGCAGGCCAGCTGGTGAGGCTGGCCGGGTGAGCCGCCGCGGCGGCGGCGCTTCGGCCTCGGCGCTCGCAGTAGTCATCATGCCTGGGTCGGGGCACTGGTCAGAGCCCCCGCCGTACCGCGCTGCGTCTCGGCGGGAGCGCTCCGGCCAGGATCAGCCTCAGGTCCATCACGTTGGTCCTGGTGGGCCCGGTGGTGATCAGGTCACCGAGCCCCTGGAAGAACGGGTAGGCGTCGTGGCGCTCCAGCGAGGAGCGCGGGTCGAGGCCGGCGGCGCGGGCGCGCGCCACGGTGGCACCGTCCGCGAACGCGCCGGCCGCGTCGGTGGGCCCGTCGGTCCCGTCGGTTCCGGCCGACAGGATCGCCAACCGCTCCAGCCCCTCGATCCCCAGCGCCGCCGCCAGGGCGAACTCCTGGTTGCGACCTCCCTTCCCCTCCCCGCTCAAGGTCACGGTGGTCTCACCGCCCGAGATGAGGCAGGCCGGCCGGCGCAGCGGCCGTCCCGTGGAGGCCAGCTCGCGGGCGATGGCGGCGTGCACGGCCGCCACCTCGCGCGTCTCACCGGTGACGGTGGTGGAGAGCACCATGGGCCGGTAACCGAGGAGGCGGGCCCTCCGCGCCGCCGCGGCCACCGCCAGCGCGTTGCTCCCGACCAGGAGGTTCACGGACCGTTCGAAGGCCTGATCGCCGTGCTTGGGCGTCTCGGGAAGCTCGCCTCGCGCGCCGGCGTCCAGCCGTGCCCTGATCGCCGCCGGGACCCGGGCGGCGATGGCATACCGGGCCAGCACCTCGCGCGCCTCGGCGAAAGTGGTCGGATCGGCCACGGTGGGACCGGAGGCGATGACGTCGAGCGGATCGCCCACCACGTCGGAGAGGATCAGTGTGAGCAGGGCCGCCGGCCGCGCCAGCCGCGCCAGGCCGCCTCCCTTGAGCACCGAGAGGTGCTTCCGCACGCCGTTGATCTCGGCGATGGTCGCCCCGCAGTCGAGCAGGAGCCGGGTCAGCGCCTGCTTCTCACCGAGCGTGATCCCCTGCGCCGGGCTCGGCAGCAGCGCTGAGCCACCGCCGGAGAGGACGCAGACCACCAGGTCCTCGGCGCCCACCGCCCCGAGGAGCGAGGCCAGGTCACGCGACGCTCCCACCCCCGCCTCGTCCGGCACCGGGTGGCCCGCCTCGCGCAGCTCCACGGTCCGCAGCGGCTCTCCGTGTCCATACTTGGTGACGACCAGGCCGCCCGCCACGCGCGCGCCGAAGATCTCCTCCACCGCACGGGCCATGGGGGCGGCGGCCTTGCCGGCGCCGACCACCCAGACCCGCCCGCCACGGGCCAGCGTCAGGCGCCGGCCACCGGCCTGCAGCACCGCGCCCCGCCGCCGCAGGTGCGCTCGCACCGCGCGCCGTGGCTCCACCGCGTCCACGCCGGCCAGGAAGATCTCCGTCGCGTCACGCTTCAAGCCTCGCTGTCGCCGGACCTCTGCCACTTCACACCTCGAGAGCTCGAGCATGGACGTCCCGCCTCTTCGGCTGCTCGCTGACAACACGGTACCTCGTGCCGCCAGGCCCGAGGAAGTCGTTCCGGGGCCCCATGCGGATGGTCCCGGTCCGTCCCGGGTGGCATGCGCCGGGGCGGTCACGCCGGAGGCGACTCCTGCTGGTGCCCCGACCCGGGTATGATGATGTGACGAGGCCGCCTGCCGCAGCGAGAGGATCGGCGCTCGCAGTAGTCATCTTGCCTGGGTCGGGGCACTAGCCGCTATGCTGCGCGGCGCGATGCACCTGACCATCCTCTACCATGGCAACTGCTTCGACGGCTGCGCCTCCGCCGCGCTCTTCGGACGCTTCATGGCCGAACGCGAGGGGGCGCGCCTGGCCGGCGTGGTCCACCGCCCCATGGCCCACGCCCAGGGCGATCCCTTCCCGGCCGACGCCTTCACCGGACCGCTCAACGCCTGCGTCGACTTCCGCTATTCGCCCAGCCCGGGCCTTCACTGGTGGTTCGACCACCACGCCAGCGCCTTCATGTCGCCGGCCGACCAGGCCGCCTTCGAGTCGGGCCGCTCGCCCCAGCAGTTCTGGGACCCGCGGGCGCCATCCTGCGCCGGCTTCATCGCCCGCACCCTGCGGGAGAAGTTCGCCTGGGAGGCTCCCGGCCTCGCCGAGCTGGTCCACTGGGCCGAGACCATCGACGCCGCCCGCTTCCCCTCGGCCGCGGTGGCGGTCCGGCTGGAGGAGCCGGCGCTCAGGATCATGACGCTGCTCGAGGCCACCCAGGATCCGGCGCTGCCCGACATGGTCATCGAGGCCATGCGCCACCGGCCGCTGGCCTGGATCGTGGGCCAGCCCTGGGCCGCCGAGCCGCTGGCGCCGCTGCTGGCCCGCCACCAGGCGGCCATCGGGCTCTACCGCAAGCTGGCGCGGCTGGAGCGGGGGGTGGTGCAGGTAGACCTGCTCGGCAGCGGGCTGGAGAGCGCCAACAAGTTCATCGCCTACGACCTCTTCCCCGAGGCCCGCTACACGGTGGTGCTCTCCGAGGACCGGAAGCGGACCAAGGTCTCGGTCGGCTCCAACCCATGGCCGGTGACGCCGCGCACCCACGACATCGCACGGCTCTGCCAGCGCTATGGCGGCGGCGGCCACCCGGTGGTGGGGGCGGTGACGCTGCCGCCTGGGCAGCCCGACGAGGCGAGGCGCATCGGCGCCGAGATCGCGGCCGCGCTCCAGACCGAGGCGACGACATGACCCCCGGCCAGTGCATCCTGGTGGTCGACGACGACGACGACTTCCGCGCCGCGCTCTGCGAGGTGCTGGCCCAGGCCGGCTACCCGGTGGAGCAGGCCGCCAGCGGCGAGGAGGCGCTGCTCCGGCTGGAGGGCGAGGTGCCGGGCATCGTGCTGCTCGACCTGAAGATGCCCGGCATCGACGGCTGGGGCGTGATCGAGCGGATGCGGGCCGAGCCGCGCTGGGCCGCCATCCCGGTGCTGATCCTCTCGGCCTATGGCTACGAGTGGGAGGCCGAGCTGCTCGGGGTGCAGGGCTACATCCCCAAGGCCGGCGTGAAGCTGGAGGGGATCCTGGCCCGCGTGAAGACCGCCGCCGGGGACCCGCCGCTCAGGCATTGAGGCGTTGCTGGGTCCGACGGCCGGTGACGCGAGAGGATAGGCGCTCGCAGTAGTCAGTAGGCCTGGGTCGGGGCACCAAGGCGCCGGGACCCGAGCAGCGGCGACCCAGGGTTTCCGGCGACCCCACGGCAGAGCGCCGCAAAGGGGTCTGGAGCCCGGAGTTCCGGCATCTTGGGGAACGCCCGCTACTCGGTCCAGCCGCCAGTGGCGGTGTCGAGGTCGTCCACGAACTGGAGGCCCGCCGGGAGCGCCAGCGAGTTGCTCACGAAGGCGAGGATCGTCGACCGCGTCCAGGAACTCCCGGGAGGCGTGCCGGTGGAGACGAAGATGGCCGTGCTGGTGCGGTTCGCCGGGATGACGAGCGGCACGCTCACCGGCCCCGTGCTGGGGAAGTAATTCCCTCCAGTGCTGGTCCAGGCCGAGGCGCCGTTGAGCGCGACGCTGGCCTGCTCGCCCCAGGCCCCGTAGGCCGTGACGCGGATCACCGGCGTCCATGTGACCGGGGCCGCGGTGGCATTGCGGATCCGGAAGAGGGCGGCCACCACCTTCCCGTCGGTCGAGCTGACGTAGACGAAGGACTCGGCGTGGATCAGGGCGTTGGCGCCAGCGAACCCCTTGCGGTTGAAGAGGGTGCGCAGGACCGCCTTGTCGGGGCTGAGCTGCGAAGCGATCGCGCCGCCGTCGGTCCAGGCGCTCGGAGCGATGCCGCCGAAGAGCGAGGCGTCGTTGCCAGCCATCCAGCCGGAGGCCTGGTCGTAGGTATTGAAGACGGCGAACCGGTAGCTGGCGGTCTGCGGGATCACCAGCGTGGTCGGGACCCAGGCTCCGGTGGCGCTGGACCAGGCCATCACCTGGCCGTTGACCGGCGTGGTTGCCGCGACCGGGCTGCCCTGGAGCGCGGTGACGGTGTTGCCGCCTGGCCAACCGGTCACGTCACCGGCCAGATCGGCCGCGGCCAGCGACACCGTGCCACCGAGAGGCACGGCGCCGCCACCGGTGAGCCCGGCGCCCGCCGTGACGGTCACGGCGCTGTTCGCCAGCATGGCGTTGATCACGCCGCCGGCGGCGATCTCGATGAGCCCGGAGGCGGTGATGGGCCCGCCGGTGAGGCCGGCGCCGGTGTCAATCTGGACGACCGAGCCCAGGCCCGCCGGCCCCTGGGCGCCGGTATCACCCTTCAGCCCCTGAGGTCCCTGTGCGCCGGTGGCGCCAACCGAGGCGACGAGCTGCCAGTCGCCGTTCGGGGGGGCCAGGCCGAGCACCGGGGTGGTCACGGCGACGTAGGAGGAGCCCAGGTAGTCCACCGCGTCGTCGGCCTGGTAGCGGGTGACGTCGCTCCAGCCTCCCACCCAGTTGGCGCCCCGCGAGCCCTGCGGTCCCGGCAGTCCCTGCGGTCCAGCCGCTCCGGGGAGCCCCTGCGCGCCCTGGACGCCCTGGACGCCCGAAGGTCCCGCGTTGCCCTGGGTCCCATCGGTGCCGCCCGGGCCACTGCAGGCGGAGACCACCGCGAAGACCGCGATCATCGACAGGCGTCTCATGGGTTCCCCTTCCGATCGGGACAAGAGCAGCAGGTGTTGGGTAGCAGGAACAGACGGATCGCGGAAGCCCGTGAGCATGGTACGGCCGGCGGCCCACATGCACCTACAGTAAATGGTGGTCTCCCGGCGCCGGCCTGGGCGGCATCCGGCCGCAGCCGCACCCACGCGGTCAACCTCGGCCGTCTTGCTGGCGAATCGGCCCTCCTTGGACTACACCCGGGGGGCCGCTTCTTTCACACCTTGGAAGGAAAATCATGTCGCTCTACCAGCACTTCAAGGGGAAGGGCCCGAGCGGCTTCGGGTACGGCAGCACCGCCGAAGAGGTCACCGCGGGGCTCTCGCTCCAAGGGGAAACCATCCTCGTCACCGGCTGCAACTCCGGGCTGGGGCTCGAGGCGATGCGGGTGCTGGTGATGCGCGGCGCCCGGGTGCTCGGCACGGCCCGGACGCTGGAGAAGGCCAGGGCGGCCTGCGTCTCGGTGGGCGGGCAGGCGGTGCCGTTCGCCTGCGAGCTCTCCGACCCGGCCAGCGTGCGCGCCTGCGTCGAGGCGGTGAAGCGCGGCGGCCACCGGCTCGACGCGCTCATCTGCAACGCCGGGATCATGGCGCTGCCGAAGCGGGAACAGGCCTTCGGCGTCGAGCTGCAGCTCTTCACCAACCACGTCGGCCACTTCATCCTGGTGAACGGCCTGCTCGACCGGCTCGCCGAGGACGGGCGCGTCGTCATGCTGAGCAGCGATGCCCACCGCATGGCTCCCAGGGCCGGCATCCTCTTCGACGATCTAGCCGGCGACCACGGCTACACTGCCTGGGGCCATTACGGCCAGTCGAAGCTGGCCAACCTGCTCTTCGCCAAGGAGCTGGCGCGCCGCTTCTCCGGGACGCGCAGGACCGCCAACGCGCTCCATCCCGGCGTGATCCGGACCAACCTGAGCCGGCACATGTCCGGGATCGCCAACTTCGTCTTTGGCCTGGCCGGGCCGCTGGTCCTCAAGTCGGTGCCGCAGGGCGCGGCCACCGAGGTCTACTTGGCGGTGCACCCGGCCGTGGCAGCCACCACTGGCGCCTACTTCGCCGACAGCAACCTGGCCCGGCCGCGCGCCGATGCCGACGACGCCGCCATGGCGCGGAGGCTCTGGGAGGTCACCGAGAAGATCGTGGGCGGGCTGCCGGCGCGGTAGCCCGGTCACGGCTTCCCGTCGCCTGCCGGGGCTGACGTCAGCTCCCCACCACCTCGAGCCCCGACGCCCGGGCGGCGCGCGCGAGCTGCCGGTCGTGCGTCGCGAGGACCAGCCCCGGCGCGCGCTTCGCGGCCAGCTCCAACGCCGTCGCGAGGTGGATGGCGTCGAGCGAGCCGAGCGTGGTGGGCATCGGCCCAGCGGCCCGCTCCAGGACTCGATCGGAAAGCGCGATGATCTCCACCGAGCGCAGGACGCGGCGCGACTCGCGCTGGAGCTGCTCCACCTGCCCGTCGTCGATGTCGCCGGCGAGTCGGGCCCGGTCGATGACCCGGCCCAGCTCGACCACCAGGACGCGTGACGCGTAGGCCTCCTGGACCTTCGGCCACTCGGCAAGGGCCCCGGGCTCGCCGAAGAGCTTCCGCAGCACGACGCTGGTGTCGAGCAGGGCGATCACCGGCGCTTCCGGTCCTCGTCGAGCAGCGACCTCGTCGACCGGCCACGGTACCGGATGGGACGAACCTTCAGCTTCGAGAAGGGCGGGGCGCCGGGATCCCTGGCCTGCGCGACCTGAAGGTCCTCGACCGCCCCCGGCTCGGTCTCGCGGAAGGGCACCAGTCGCGCCACCGGCTCGTCGCGGTCGGTCACCACTACCTCTGCGCCGGCCCGGACGGCACGCATGTACTGGCCCATCTTGGCCTTGAGCCTGGAGGAACTGGTTCTATGCGTCATGGACATGAGGGTACAAAGATGGACATGACTGGTCAAGACGCGGGCAGACCCGGGTCGAGGGCCGTCCCGGGGTGGTGCAGCGTCTAGTCCACCTCGGGGCCGAAGACGGCGGTGAGGCGGCGCAGCAGCTCGTCGCGGACTTCGCGGAACGCCTGGAACCGCGCCTCCTCGGTGGCCCCGTTTCCGGCCGGGTCCGGCAGGCCCCAGTGGATCCGCCTGGCCTTGCCGAGGAAGACCGGGCAGACCTCCTCTGCGCAGAGAGTGATGACCACCTCCACGCCTTCCGGCGGGATGGTCTCCACGTTCTTGGAGCGGTGGCTCCGCAGGTCGATGCCGAGCTCGTCGAGCGCACGGATGGCGAGCGGGTTGACCTTGGACGGCTTCGAACCCGCCGACGAGATGGTCACGCCGGGGGGCGCGAGCGAGCGGGCGATCCCCTCGGCCATCGGGCTGCGCGCCGAGTTGGCCACGCAGAGGAAGAGGAGATGCCTGGGGGCGAGCTTTCGCAGCTCCTCGGCCTCGGCCTGCCAGGAGGCGTCGTTCACGGCTTCACCTCTCCCGTGGCCGGGAAGCTCCCGGCGCAGTTCTTGACTGCTTCCAGCCGCGCCCTCTCGCCGGGGAACCAGCGGTTTCTGAGCCGCAGCGAGACGTTGACGAGACCGATCAGGACCGGCACCTCCACCAGCGGCCCGATGACGGCGGCGAAGGCGGCGCCATGGTTCATTCCGAAGGTGGCGACGGCGACGGCGATGGCCAGCTCGAAGTTGTTGGAGGAGGCCGTGAACGACAGCGTCGCGGTCTGGCCGTAGCT
>JANPOM010000192.1:0-14433 GCA_031427995.1 Anaeromyxobacter sp.
GCGCTCTCGTCGGGTCATCATGCCTGGGTCGGGGCACTAGCGCGGCATGTCGGAGAGGCCACCGGCGTTGACCACCTCGGCGAAGCCGGCCTGCTTCAGCATGCGAGCCGCCATGCTGCTCCGGGCCCCCGAGGCGCAGTAGAGCACCACGCCCTTGTCCTTCTTGACCTCACCCATGCGCCGGGCCAGGTCTCCCACCGGGATGTTCATCGCGCCTGGAAAGAAGCCGTCGCGGAACTCATCGGGCGAGCGGACATCCACGATCTGCGCGCCGGCCTTGATCATCTCCACAACCACGTTCTGGGACACCTTGCCTCCCTTGAGGAACCTTCTGAGTATGAGCCACCCCGCGACGGCAACCACCGCCGCGGTCACTGGATCGAACTTCACGCACCCTCCACGTCGAAGCCGCCTTCGAGCTCGGCGCTCACCCATCCACCGGTGAGGTTGGCCAGGTCGGAGTAGCCGTTCTCCTTCAGGACCCGGAGCGCCAGATGGGCGCGGAAGCCGGTGCGGCAGTAGAGGACGACGCGCCGGTCGCGCGGCACCTGCGCCAGTTCCCAGCGCAGGTCGTCGACGGGGAGGTGGTGCGCGCCCCGCAGATGTCCAAGGCTCCACTCCCCCAGCGTCCGGACGTCGAGCAGCAGCGGCGGCTTCGGGCCGGCCAGCTCGGCCTTGAGCTGCGCGGCGGTGACCAGCGGCGAGAAGCCGGAGAGGTGGTTTTCGGCGATGAAGGCGGCCAGGTTTACCGGGTCGTTGGCCGAGGAGTAGGGGGGCGCGTAGGCGAGATCGAGCTCGGCCAGGTCGTGCACCGTCATCCCGCCGTGCAGCGCCGTGGCCAGCACGTCTATGCGCTTCTCGACCCCGGCGTGACCGAAGGCCTGCGCCCCGAGCAGCCGGGCGGTCTTGCGGTCGTAGACCAGCTTGAGCGAGAGTTCCCGGGCACCCGGGTAGTAGCCGGCGTGATGGTCCTTGTGGTTCACGGCCACACCGGCGTCGAAGCCGGCCTGGCTTGCCGCCCGCTCGGTCAGCCCGGTCGAGGCGGCGGTGGCCTCGAAGATCTTGACGACGCTGGTGCCGCTGGCGCCGCCGTAGCGCATCGACTGGCCGAGGGCGTTGGAGGCTGCGATGCGCCCCTGCCGGTTGGCCGGCCCGGCCAGCGGGAGGCGGACCTTCCTGCCGGAGACGCGCTGGAGCACCTCGACCATGTCACCGGCGGCGTAGATGTCCGGGTCGGAGGTCTGGAGCCGGTCGTCAACCAGCAGCCCGCCGGCCGGGCCGAGGGTGAGACCGGCAGACTTCACCAGCGTCAGCTCGGGGCGGACCCCGACCGAGAAGAGCACCAGGTCGGCGGGAAGCCGCCGGCCGTCGGAGAGCTCGACCGTCTTGTCGGCGCCGACCGCCTTGACGCCGACCCCGGTCAGCACCCGCACCCCGTGGGCGGAGAGCTCGGCCGCCACCTGCACGCCGAACTCGCGGTCCATCACCCCCATCACCGTGGGCAGCAGCTCGACCACCGTGGTCTCGAGCCCGCGCCGGCGGAAGGCCTCGGCCATCTCCAGGCCGATGAAGCCACCGCCGACCACCACGGCGTGGCGCGGCTTCTGGGCCGAGATGAAGCCGTCGAGCCGGTCCATGTCGGGCACGGTCCAGAGCTTGAAGACGTGCCCGGCCTCGGCGCCCGGCAGCGGCGGCATGATGGGGTTGCCCCCCTGGGCCAGGATCAGCTTGTCGTAGGGGATCCAGCGCTCCCCGGCCGGCCCGAGCGCCCTGACCCGCTTCCCGGCGCGGTCGATCTCGAGAGCCTCGGTCCTGACCTCGACCTGGACCCGGTAACGGGCCTCGAACCCCTCCGGCGTCTGCAGCAGCAGGGCCGAGCGCTTCTCGATGTCGCGCGAGATGAAGTAAGGCAGGCCGCAGTTGGCGTAGGAGACGTACGGCCCCCGCTCCAGCACCGTGATCTCGGCGGTCTCGCTGAGCCGGCGGGCCCGGGCCGCGGCGGTGGCACCACCCGCCACCCCTCCGATGATGAGCAATCTCGTCGTCATGTCGGGGTAGGAGCCTACGCCCAGGGAGAGGATTCGATGGCGCGGCAACTTGACCACCCGCCCGCGGTCCAATACGACGTGGGGGCCCCGCATGGTCGACCCCCTCGAACCCCTGCTCGTTGATGGCGTCATCGACGAGGTCCTCTCCCGGCTCAAGAGCGGCAAGGAGGCCGACCTCTACCTGGTCCGCCATGGCCAGGAGGTGGTGGCCGCCAAGGTCTACAAGGCGCGAGAGACCCGCTCCTTCAAGAACAACTCGGCCTACCTCGAGGGGCGGCGCACCAGGAACTCCCGGACCCAGCGCGCCATGGACCGGGGCAGCCGCTTCGGCAAGGCGGCCGCCGAGGAGGCCTGGAAGACCAAGGAGGCCGACGCGCTCCACGCGCTGCACGCCGCCGGCGTGAAGGTCCCGCGCCCGGTGCTCTTCTACGAGGGGGTGCTGCTGATGGAGGTGGTGGTAGACGCCTCCGGCCGCCCGGCCCCCCGGCTCATCGACGCCGAGATCCCGCGCGAGCAGGCTGCGACGCTCTACGCCGAGCTCCGCTCACAGGTGGTTCGGATGCTCTGCTGCGATCTGGTCCACGGCGACCTCTCCGCGTACAACGTGCTGCTCGGCTGGAACGGGCCGGTCATCATCGACTTTCCGCAGGTGGTCGGGGCGGCCCACAACAGCCAGGCCGAGGGGTTCTTCTTCCGCGACCTGGCCAACCTGCGCCACTTCTTCGAGGCCATCGACCCGGCCATCAAGAGCGCCGCCGGCGATGGCCGGGAGATCTGGCGCGCCTACACCAAGCGCGAGCTGAGCCCCGACTTCGTGCCGGCATCGCCGCGCCCCGGCGCAGCTCCGGTGGTCGATCCGCGGGAACTGCCGCCCGAGCAGAAGCCGGCGCACCCCCAGCCGCGCCAGCTGCAGCGGACTGGACAGCCCCAGCGGGGGGCGCAGGGACCGGGCCGGCAGCACGCGGGACAGCCTCACGCGGGCCGGCAGCAGCACCGCCAGCCGCAGCCGCCAACCCAGGCCGGCGGACCTCAGCGCCCAGCCCAACCCAAGCAGGCGCCGCGCCAGGCCGGGCCGCAGCGCCCAGCCCAGCCTCAGCAGCAGCGAGCGGCCCAGCCTTCACGCCCGCCGCAGCGCTTGCCCGGGGCCGGTCGCCAGCAGCAGCCGCAGCGGCGCCAGGGGCCTGGGCGCCAGGCGGCTGGACCAGTTGTCGAGCGGAGGCCAGTGCTGGGGGCACTTCCTCCGTCGGTGGTCTCCGGGCAGCCCCCCGTGGCCGATGACTCGGCCCCCTCCTCGCCCGGTCAGGGAAGGAAGCGGCGGAGGCGGGGGCGCAGGGGTGGCGGCGGGGGCGGAAGTCCGCCCGGGTAGGAGTCGCTGCTCGACGCTTGCGCCGGCTCCCCAGAAGCTGGAGCCGGCGCGATTGTAGCTTGCGGCGGCGCCACCAGAAGCCGGCGCCGCCACGAATGGGCGCCGTCGCGATTGGGAGCCGCCACGAATGGGCGCCGTCGCGATTTATCTCAGCCCGACTACGTTGTCTCCGCCCTCCCACTCGGCCAGCCGGCCGACCTGCCGAGCCAACTCGGGCCAGGTCTCTCCGGTGCAGCGCTCCACCTCGCGCGCCAGGAAGGCCTTGAGCCGCGGCAGGTCCCACTCGAAGACCAGCAGCAGTCCACGCCCGGGGATGGCCCCGTGCTTCCCGTGGCGCCGCTCCAGCCAGCGCGGCGTGGCCACCAGCAGTTCGAACCGCTCACGTCCCCGCTGCCCGAGCACGCCCACCTCCAGCACCAGCGGGAGGGCGAACTCGTCGGCCACCGGCGGCTTCCAGCCCTCCAGGTCGGCGATCTCGTCGCAGCGGAGGCTCTTGAGGCGGGCACGCATTCCGCCAATGTAATCCCCCGCCTCCTACAGCGGGTACTTGTCGGCGGCCACCGCTGCGGCCGCCAGGGCCCGCTTGGCCTCCAGCAGCCCCGAGGCGTCGTACTTGGTGAAGCGGCGCACGCCGCCCAGCATCATGGTGGCCATGTCACCCTCGGCGACGAAGAAGACGGCCCGCTTGGCGGCCGAGCCGATCCGCTCCACCGCGCCGAAGGTGAAGACCTTGACGGCGGCGTCGACCAGCGCCTTCCGCTCGACCGAGAGGCGCGGCCCGATCTTCTCGGCCCGGAGCATGGCGCTCTCGATGGCGAAGATCTGGATGGCCACGTCGGCCAGCGCCAGCAGCACCTCCTGCTCGTCCTTGATCTTCTCCTGGAACTTCTGCACCGCCGCCCCCGAGACCACCAGGAAGGCCCGCTTCAGGTTGGCCAGGGTGGCCTTCTCGGTGGCGAACGGGACCGAGGGATCGATCTCGTCGAGCGACGGCGTCATCATCGCCTCCGTCGCCTTCATGGCCTCCTTGGTGATGGGCAGCTCGCCTTTCATGGCCCGGCGCAGGATGGTGCCGGGGATGAGGAGGCGGTTGATCTCGTTGGTCCCCTCGAAGAGCCGGTTGATCCGCTCGTCGCGGTAGAAGCGCTCGGCCGGGTACTCCTGGGTGAAGCCGTAGCCGCCGTGCATCTGCACCACGTCGTCCACCACATCGGCCAGCATCTCGGAGCAGTAGACCTTGGCGATGGCGCACTCGATCGAGTACTCCTCGATGGCCGCCTGGTAGGCCTCGTAGTATTTGGGCGTCTCCTTGGAGAGCGTCGCCAGCCGGTCGTCGATCATGCCGGCCAGCCGGTAGATGAGCGCCTCGGAGGCGAAGAGGTCGGCGGTCCGGTCGGCCATCTTCTCGCGCATGGCGCCGAAGCTGGAGATGGGCACCCCGAACTGCTTGCGGACGTTGCAGTAGGCGATGCCGACGCCCAGCGCGACGCGGGCCGCCCCGGTCACCGCCGCGCCCAGCTTGAAGCGGCCGACGTTGAGGACGTTGAAGGCGATCTTGTGCCCCTTGCCGATCTCGCCCAGCAGGTTCTCCACCGGCACCTTGGCGTTCTCGAGGATCACCGTGGTGGTCGAGGAGCCCTTGATGCCCAACTTCTTCTCCTCGGGCCCGATGGTGACGCCTTCCATGCCGCGCTCGACCAGGAAGGCGGTGAAGTGCTTGCGGTCGATCTTGGCGAATACCGTGAAGAGCGTGGCCCAGCCGCCGTTGGTGATGAACTGCTTGGTCCCCTCCAGCAGGTAGTGCTTGCCATCGGGCGAGAGGGTGGCGAAGGCGGTGCCGCCCATGGCGTCGGAGCCGGCGCCCGGCTCGGTCAGGCAGTAGGCCGCGCCCCATTCACCCGAGATGATCCTGGGGAGGTACTTCTCCTTCTGCGCCTTGGTCCCGTAGTAGATGAGCGGCAGGGTGCCGATGCCGGCGTGTGCCGAGTAGGAGACCGAGAAGCAGCCAGCGGCGCCCATGCGATCGGCGGAGAGGACGCTGGTCACCTTGTCGAGCTCGAGACCGCCGAACTCGGCGGGCGCGTCGATCATGAGCAGCCCGGCCTCGCCGGCCTTGGCGATGAGCTTCATGGCCAGCCCCGGCTCCTGGTGCTCGATCCGGTCGTAGATCGGCCAGACCTCCTCGCGGACGAACTTGTCGGCGGTGTCGGAGATGGCCTGCTGCTCCTCGCTGAAGTCCTCGGGGACGAAGACCTGGTCCCTGGTCGCCTCGGTGACGAGGTACTCCGCGCCCTTGAAGATCCTGGCTGCCATGTCTGTCTCCCTGTCGAAGCTGTTGAACCCGCCTACACCTAGACCCGCTCGAAGATGCCGGCGGCGCCCATGCCGCCACCGATGCACATGGAGACGGCCCCGTACCGGCCTCCGGTCCGCTTCAGCTCGTTGAGCAGCGTCGCCGTCAGCTTGGCGCCGGTGCAGCCGAGCGGGTGACCGAGCGCGATGGCGCCGCCGTTGACGTTGACGCGCGACGGGTCGAGGCCGAGGGCGCGGACGCAGGCCAGCGACTGGGCCGCGAAGGCCTCGTTGAGCTCGATGGTGGCGAGGTCATCCAGCTTGAGGCCGGCCTGCTTGAGCGCGGCCGGGATGGCCTCGACCGGGCCGATGCCCATCAGCTCTGGTGGCACGCCCCGCGTCGCGAAGGCGACGAAGCGGGCCAGCGGCCGGGCTCCGGTCTGTTTCAGGAAGGCCTCGGAGACCACCAGCACCGCGGCGGCGCCGTCGGTCATCTGCGAGGCGTTGCCGGCGGTGACGCTCCCGCCCAGCTTGAAGGCCGGCTTGAGCTTGCCCAGCCCCTCGGCGGTGGTGTCGCGGCGCACCCCCTCGTCGGCGCTGAAGCGCTCTGGGCGGCGCACCACCTTCCCCTTCACCAGGCCGACCGTCTCGACCTCGACCGGGACCAGCTCATCCTGGAACTTGCCGGCGTCCTGGGCCGCGGCGGCGCGGCGGTGACTCTCGGCCGCGAAGGCGTCCTGGTCGACCCGGGAGATGGCGTACTTCTCGGCCACCAACTCGGCGGTGATGCCCATGGAGGTGTAGGACTCGGGCCAGGTGCCCACCAGCCCCGGGTTGGCGCTGAACTTCTGGCCGCCCATGGGCACCAGGCTCATGCTCTCGACGCCGCCGGCGATGATGCAGTCGGCGCCGCCGGCCATGATCCGCTCGGCGGCGGTGGCGATCGACTGCAGGCCGGAGGCGCAGAAGCGGTTCACGGTCTGGCCCGGGACCTGGTACGGCAGCCCGGCCTTGAAGGAGGCGACGCGGGCCACGTTCATCCCCTGCTCGCCCTCCGGGAAGGCGCAGCCGAGGATGACGTCCTCGATCAGCATTGGGTCGATCCCGGTCCGCTCCAGCAGCGCCTTGATGGCGACGGCGGCGAGATCGTCGGGGCGGACGTCCTTCAGCTTCCCCTTCTTGGCCTTGCCTCCGGGGGTGCGGACCGCGGCGAGGACGTAGGCAGCGCTCATCTGGAATCTCCCTGGGTTCGAGTCGAGGTCATGGCGAGGTCCCGGAGCCGCTCAGTTGCGAAGCGGCTTCCCCTTCTTGAGCATGTGCTGGATGCGCTCGATGGTCTTCTTCTGGGAGCAGAGCCTCAAGAAGGCCTCGCGCTCCAGATCGAGGAACCACTGCTCGGTGACCACCGTTCCGGCCGGGACGTCGCCGCCGGTGATGACCGAGGCGATGGTCTTCCCCAGCTGCTCCTCGTACTCGGTGATGAAACCGCCCATGCGCATGTTCCAGAGCTGCGACCCGAGGCTGCCGGCCACGCTGCGCCCCGGGGCCTTGAGGTCCATGGCCGGCTGGGAGGGGCGGTAGTTGGCTGCCAGGGCGATGACCCGCTGCTTTGCGTCCTGGACCAGCTGGTCGGCGCCGAGGGTGATGGTGTCGCCCTGGCGCAGCAGCCCCATCCCGAAGAGCTCGGCGGCCGAGCTGCTGACCTTGGCCATGGCGATGGCGGTGAAGTTCTTGAAGAGGAAGGGCGAGACGTCGGTCTCCCATTGGTCGGCGAGCCGGATGGCCCGCAGCGCCAGCTCCTTGGTCCCACCGCCGGCCGGCAAGAGGCCGACGCCGATCTCGACGAGCCCCATGTAGGTCTCGGCGTTGGCGACCACGGCGTCGGCGTGGAGGCAGACCTCGCAGCCGCCGCCCAGCGCCATCCCGTGGGGCGCGGCCACCACCGGCACCCGGGCGTACTTGACCGCCATCATCGCCTTCTGGAAGGCGCTCACCGTGAGGGTGACCTCGTCCCAGGCCCCCTCGGCGATGGCCATCACCAGCAGGGCCAGGTTGGCGCCGGCGGAGAAGTTGCTCCCCTGGTTGGCGATCACCAGGCCCTGCCCCTCGGTCTCGGCGCGCCGCACCGCCTTGTGGACCATCGAGAGCACGTCGTTGCCGATGGCGTTCATCTTGGTGTGGAACTCGAGGGCGAAGACGCCGTCTCCGAGGTCGTGCACCGAGGCGCCGGAGTTGCGCTCCACCACCTTGCCGGCCTTCTCCAGAAGCAGCAGGTCGATCTGCCCGGCCGGGAGCGGCACCTCCTTCCAGCCGCCGCCCACCACGTCGTGGTAGCGCTTGCGGCCGTCCTCGAAGGCGTAGAACCTCTCGATGCCCTTGAGCTTCGCCGGCACGGCCACGCCGTCGGCCTCGGCCCGCTTGACGAACTCGGCCACCCCGATGGCGTCGAACATCTCGAAGGGCCCGAGCTCCCAGTTGAAGCCCCAGCGCATGGCGTTGTCGACGTTGACGACGTCGTCGGCGATCTCGGGGATTCGGTTGAAGGCGTAGATGAGCGTGTCGCGCAGGTTGCGCCAGGCCAGCTGGGCCCCCTTGTCGCTGCCGGCGAGCACGGTGCGCAGCCGCTTGCCCGGATCGTCGATCCCCTTGCCGGCCTCGACCGAGGCGAACCTGGGCCGGCGCCCGGCCGCGTACTCGCCCTTGACGTGGTCGTAGTAGAAGCTCTCCGGCTTCTCCCCCTTGGTCTTCTTGAAGAAGCCCTGCCTCGACTTGTTGCCGAGCAGCCCCTTCTGCACCATCTGGGTCATGAACTCCGGGAGCTTGAAGACCTCGCGCTGCTCGTCGTTGGGCAGCAGGTCGTAGGAGTTCTTCGCCACGTGCATCAGCGTGTCGATGCCGACCAGGTCGGCGGTGCGGAAACAGGCGCTCTTGGGGCGGGCGGTGGCCGGGCCGGCCACGGCGTCAACCTCCTCCACGTCCATGCCGAGCTCCTGCATCTGCCGGACCGCGCTGCAGATGGCGTAGACGCCGATCCGGTTGGCGATGAAGTTGGGCGTGTCCTTGGCGAAGACGATTCCCTTGCCGAGCCGGCGGCGGATGAAGCTGGCCAGCCCCTCGGCCACGGCCGGGTCGGTGTGGCGGCTCGAGACGATCTCCAGCAACTTCATGTAGCGGGGTGGGTTGAAGAAGTGAGTGACCAGGAAGCGAGGCCGGAGCGCCTCGGGGAGCGCGTCGGCCAGTTCGTTGACCGAGAGGCCGGAGGTGTTGGTGGAGAGGATGGCGCCGGGCTTCAGGTTGGGGGCGATCTTCTCGGCCAGCAGTGACTTCTTGATGGCCATCTGCTCGATCACCACCTCGATGACCCAGTCGCACTCGCGCAGCCGGCCGAGGTCGTCCTCGAGGTTGCCGATCTCGATGCGGGCCAGGTCGGCGGAGAGGAAGAGAGGCGAGGGCTTGAGCTTCTCCAGCGCGGCGACGCCGGCAGCCGGGATGCGGTTGCGGACCGCGGCATCCTCCAGGGTCAGGCCGGCGGCCGTCTCCTCCGGCGTCAGCGCCCTGGGGACGATGTCGAGCAGCAGTACCTTCAGCCCGGCGTTGCATAGGTGAGCGGCGATGGTGCCACCCATCACGCCCGCGCCCAGCACAGCGACCTTGTCGATCCGTGGGATCGAACCGCCAACCGTCGTGCTCATCTCGCCTCCTCCTCGCTGTCGAACCAGGTTGCTGTTCCAGTCGCCATGGGGCGCTGATCTCGGAGTCTCCCGGTGTTGTGCAACGAGCCGGCCACCGATTCGCATAATGGAGTCACCAGCTCATCTACTGGATATGTTTATGTTTTCAGGGTGAGCTTGACTTGATTTGGTCGGTGAGTGTCTCATCGTTGGTCCTGGATCTGACGCAGCTGTCCCAGCCCTGAAGCGCAGCGCGATTTCGCACAGGCCAGTGCGCCAGTCCGCCAGTCCGCCGGAGACTCGATGCCGACCACCGCCCGCCGCCCCGTCATCTGGGCCTTCAGCACCAGCCGGCTCCGCGCCGGCTTCGAGAGCGTCGCGCCGCTGCTGGCCGACCAGGCCGAGGTCCACGTCTTCGACGGTGGCTTCGAGGAGGCGCTGGCCACGCTCAGGGCTCGGCGCGCCGCCGGCGACCATGTCGACGCCCTGGTGGCGGCCGGCGCCAACGGCGCCTACCTGCGCGACCACGCCGACGTCCCGGTGGTGGTGGTCGGAGCCTCCACCGTAGACACCCTCGGCGCGCTGCTGCGGGCCCGGAAGCTCTCCACCCGCATCGGGGTCGTCAACTTCTCCCGGGTGGTGAGTGGCATCGACCAGGGAGGCTTCCTCCTGGGGGACGCCACCGTCGAGCAGCGCCCCTACCTCACCCCCGACGAGGCCCGCACCCAGGTGCAGGACCTGGCCGCGCGAGGCTTCGAGGTGATCGTCGGCCCCGGCCCGGTCTGCGACCTGGCCGAGGAGGCCGGCCTCAAGGCGGTGCTGCTCTACGGCCAGGACTCCCTGGCCCAGGCCATCCGCCAGGCCATCGAGATCGCCCGCGTCACCGGCGCGGCCGAGTCCCGCCACGAACACCTGCGCCGCAGCTTCGACCAGCTCGAGGCCGGCGTGGCGGTGGTGGACCTCGACGAGCGGGTCCAGGCCATCAACCCGACCCTGCTCCGCCTCCTCGCGCTTCCGGCCATCGAGGTGCTGGGCCGGCCGCTCTCCACGGTGGCCCCCGCGCTCGGGCTCTCCCGGGTGCTCGAGGCCGGGATCGCCGAGACCGACACGCTGGAGCGGCTGGGCGGGCGGGCCGTGCTGGTGAGCCGCACCCCGCTGCGCGACCACGGCACCCTGCGCGGCGCCACCGTGGTCTGCCAGGAGGCCACCACCATCCAGCGGCTGGAGCGCCGGCTCCGCTCGCAGCACCGCCCGCGGCGCTTCGAGCCGCGCTACACCCTCGCGGCCATGGTGGGCGAATCGGCGCCCATGGCCGGGGTCCGGGCCATGGCCGAGCGCTACGCCCGCACCGACGCCACCGTCCTCATCACGGGCGAGAGCGGCACCGGCAAGGAGATGGTGGCGCAGGGGATCCACGCCGCCGGCAAGCGGCGCGACCAGCCCTTCGTGGCCATCAACTGCGCCGCCTTCCCCGAGACGCTGCTCGAGTCGGAGCTCTTCGGCTACGAAGAGGGGGCCTTCACCGGCTCGCGGCGCGGCGGCCGTCCCGGGCTCTTCGAGGCGGCCCACCTCGGCACCATCTTCCTCGACGAGGTGGGCGACGTCCCGCTCACACTCCAGTCCCGCCTGCTGCGCGTGCTGCAGGAGCGGCAGGTGCTGCGGCTCGGCAGCAACGACCCGACCCCAATCGACGTGCGCGTCATCGCCGCCACCCACCGCGACCTGCGCGCCGCGGTGGCGTCAGGCGCCTTCCGCGACGACCTCTACTTCCGCCTCCACATCTTGCCCATCCACCTGCCCCCGCTGCGCGAGCGGCCCGGCGACGTGGCCGCCATCGCCGCCGACCTCCTGCGCAAGGCCCTGGCGCGCCACGGAGTCCCCGGCGCCACCGCCCGGGCCCTGGCTCGCGTGCTGCCACGGCTCGAGCCCTACGGCTGGCCCGGCAACGTCCGCGAGCTGGAGAACGTCCTGGAGCGGGTGGCGGTGCTCTTCGCCGACGGCGCCATCGCCGACGCCCAGCTCGACGTCGAGCTGCGCGCCGCCCTGCCCGAGCTCTTCGACGGGGCCCCGGCGGCGGCGGCGGCGCCCGGCCTGCGCGCCACCCGCCAGGCCCAGGAACTGGCCCACGTCGAGCAGGTGGTGGCGGCCTGCGCGGGGAACCTGAGCGAGGCGGCCCGGCGGCTCGGGGTGGGGCGCTCGACGCTCTACCGCAAGCTGGCGGCGCGGCGCGTAGTCCCGTCTAGAGCTTGAGCCACTCGAACCAGACCGGGTGGCTCGCCTTGTACCACTCGAGCACGTCGCGGATGGCCAGCTGCTTGTCGCGGGGCATGACCCGCTCGTCGATCCGGTCCCAGTGGACCCTGATGGTCTCGCCCTCGTGCTCCAGCGCCTGCGAGAGCATGGTCTGCAGCTCGTTGCGGATGCGCCCCGAGTCGGAGATCTTCACCGGCCTGGTCCGGTGATCGACACCGGAGATGAAGCGGACCAGCAACGGGCTGAAGACGTGCCGCGCCTCCTCCAGCGGCTCCATGAAGCGGAAGGTGAAGGTGATGCGCGCTGACGCCTTGCGGGTGGCCAGCAGCGTGGTCACCTTGTAGACGCCCTCCCCCACCTTCTCGATGCCCGGTGCCCCGGTGTAGGGATCGTCGCTCATGTAGCCGACGCAGGAGAGGACGTGCCAGTCCTTCTCCGGGAGAAAATCGCCGGCGTGGAGCACCGGCCGCCCGGTCGGCATGTTGGAGGCGCGTGCGTCCTCGATGGCGTGCACGTAGGCCTCGAGCTGGGAGGCCGGGATCTCCTGGCCCCCGTGCAACGCCCTCACCTTGGCGGCGAAGTCGGGGGCCTCCGGGTCGAGGTGCATCAGCTTCGCCTCCTCGGCGCAGGGCAGGTCGAAGGTGGGCGAGAACATCGCCATGCTGGCGTCGACGTCGAGCACCTCGGAGAGGCTGGCCGCCTGCATGGCCTCGGCGGTGGCGGCGTAGCCGTCGCAGAGGAAGACGTGGGTGGCGCTGGCGCCGTCGGTCCAGCTGCCGACCAGGAAGGTCGGCGCGTAGGTGCCGGAGTCGGTGAAGACGGCGTGGCCGGAGGGGGCCTTCCATCCGTCCTCGATGAGGTGACAGCCGGTGGCCCGCCACTCCGCCCAGAGCGGACCGAGCCGCTTGACCCGGCTCTTCCCGGAGAGGGTCCAGACGTGGATGTTCTCGCGGGCGATGCCCGGGTAGGTGGCCTCGATGGCCGCCGCCACCTGTTCACGCGGCGTCCGGTAGTCGAGCAGGACGGACTTGCGCTCGGCGGCTTCGATGACCGGCCTGGGGACGGTGAGGCAGCCCATGTAGGACTCGTAGGGCCTGGAGACGCGCAGCGGCGAGTCGAAGAGGTGGAAGACCACCATGGGGCCGGTCGGCTGCCCCTCGGCGAAGCGCGAGGTGCACTCGAGGGTGTCTACGGCCGCGCCCCAGATGGTGATGCCGCGGTCCTTGAGCCAGCCGTGGAAGTCGGCGAAGTGGTGGCCCGGCTCGTTGAGCAAACGGCGCACCCGTCGATCCACGGTGCGGGCCACCTCGGGCCGGGCGTAGACGCGGCCGAAGCCGAGCAGCGGGTTGGCCCCCATCTCCGGAGTCTCGCCGGCCTTGGGCATGAGCCCCTCGCCCAGCGAGACCATGATGGCGTGGTTCTCCGGCAGGGTGCGGGTCAGGTGCCAGAGCCCCTCGCTCATGACGTAGGCGCTGATTGCGTCGGCCGCCTTCTTGGCCTGGTTGTAGCCCTGCTTGTCCTTCCCCTTGCCCTCGCCATGGCCGCCGAAGAGCTGGGTGCCGAGCGCGGTGGCCGCGGTGGTGACCGCCAGGCAGCGGGTGATGCCCCGTGGGGTGAAGCTGTGGGAGCTGACCGGGTCGGCCTGGGCCCGCTCCACCTCGACGTCCTCCAGCCAGAGATGGAAGCGGAGCAGCACCGGCCGGGTGTCGAAGGCCCACTGCGCGATGACGTTGCGCTTCTCGATCTCGCTCATTCGGCCGCCCCGGGGTTCCGCCTGGGTTGAAGCGGCATTGTAGCGCGAGTAGCGGTAAGTTGGACTCATGAGCGCGAAGCGAAAGCGGATCGGGATCCTCACCGGCGGCGGCGACGTCCCCGGCCTCAACTCGGTGATCAAGAGCGTCGTCTACCGCGGCTGGGAGCACGGCCTCGATGTGGTCGGCGTGCGCCGGGGGTTCGAGGGGCTCACCCACGTCGACCTCGACGACCCCTACAGCAAGTCGCGCTACATCGTCCCTCTCGACCGCGAGACCACCCGCACCATCGACCGGTCGGGCGGCACCATGCTCCACACCAGCCGGGTCGGCCCCTCCAGGGTGAGCAAGCTCCCGCCCCACCTCGTCAACGCCGGCGTCCCCGAGATCCCCGGTCCGAACGGCCCATCCTGGGATCTCACCCCCCAGGTGCTCAAGAACATCGAGCGGCTCGGACTCGAGTACCTGATCTGCATCGGCGGCGACGGCACGCTCCGATCGGCCGCCCAGCTCAACAGGCTCGGGGTCAAGGTGATCGGCATCCCCAAGACCATGGACAACGACGTGCAGGGGACCGAGTACTGCATCGGCTTCTCCACCGCCATCACCCGCGCCACCGACGCCATCGAGCGGCAGCGGACCACGGTCGGCTCGCATGAGCGCATCGGCATCTTCAGGGTCTTCGGACGCGACGCCGGCTTCACCGCCCTCTACACCGGCCACGTCACCTCCAACCGCTGCGTCATCCCCGAGTACAAGGTCGACGTCGAGAAGCTCATCGAGCTGCTGCTGACCGAGAAGCGGGAGAATCCGAGCAACTACGCAATCGTGGTCCTCTCCGAGGGGGCGACCTGGCACGGCTACGAGGTGGTCGAATACGGCGCCGCCGACACCTACGGGCGGCGGCGCAAGGCCAGCGTGGCCGAGGTGCTGGCCGAGGAGTTCCGGCTGCGCACCAGCGAGGAGACCATCGTCTCCGACCTGACCTACGACCTGCGCTCCGGCGAGCCGGACTTCCTCGACAAGCTGGTGGCCTCCACCTTCGGCACCCT
>JANPOM010000193.1:0-4876 GCA_031427995.1 Anaeromyxobacter sp.
GCCGCAGCGAGAGGATCGGCGCTCGCAGTAGTCATCCTGCCTGGGTAGGGGCACCAGTGCCCCGACCCGGGTATGATGACGTGACGAGAGCGACGAGACCGAAGCGAGGCTGGCGCCCGAGGAGGGAGCAGCGGAAGCGTAGTAGATCTACGCTGAGCAGCGGACCGACGAGGCCGCCTGCCGCAGCGAGAGGATCGGCACTCGCAGTGGTCAGTAAGCCTGGGTCGGGGCACTAGCCCTGCGTCCTCGGACAGATTGGCCCGGAGGCGTGGAGCATGTGGTACCTGCTGCTGGCGGGCGGAGCGGTGGTGGTGCAGCTGGCGGGCGTTCCTTCGAGCCGCCGGCTGCCGCTGCCGCCGCCGCCCGAGCTGCTCCTCATGGCCTGGTTCCTCTTCGCCGCCGCGGTGCGGTTGGGGGTGATGCGGGTCCGGCTGGCCGGCTTCGAGAAGAAGGCCCGGCGGCTGGCGCGCCGCTCCGACGACAAGAGCGTCTCCCCCATCGGCGAGCTGGGGCTCGGGGTGGGGCGAGGGGCGCTGCAGGCGGTGGGCGGCGACGTGCTCGGGGCCTCCCTCTCATTGGTGGCGGCGCTGCTGCGCGGCGCGGCCGGCTCGCTCCGGGTCAAGCCGACACCCGAGAAGGAGCGCCGCAAGTCGGCGAGGGGGGAGCGGCTCGCGACGATGGTCTGTGTGCTGGGGGTTGGACTCACCTGCATCGTGCTGGCCTGGTGGCCGCTGCTGGGCCCCCTCGCCACCAGGGCCGCCGCTCCGGCGCTGCGCGAGGTCGGACTGGTGCCCTGACCCAGGCATGATGATTCGACGAGAGCGCCGAGACCCCCGCGGCGCGGCGCTCGGGACCGCTCAGCGAGCGGCGAGGCGGCGCGACGGCCGAGCCGACGCCTCGACGACATGGTCGGCGAAGTAGGCGGCCAGCGCCTCCCGCGCCACCCATGGCGCGCGCACCCGCCAAAGCGGGCCGTTGACCACCACCGTCGCCACCACCACCTGCGGGTCCTCTGCCGGCGCGTAGCCGACGAACCAGGTGTGGTCGCGGAATGGCTTGCGCTCGTTGAGCGACCCGGTCTTGCCGGCCACGCTCACGCCGCGCAGCTCCCGCGGCGGCCGCGAGAAGGCCTTCTGCGCCGTGCCGCCGGTCACGGTGGCGCGCATCATCCCGCCCAGCGCCTCGGCCACGCGCTCGTCGATGATCCGCAACGGCTCTTGCAGCGGCGGTGCCGGCTCGGTGCCCTGCACCAGCTCCACCACCCAGGGCGGCACCAGCACGCCGCGGTTGGCGATGACCGCCCCCAGCATGGCGGCGTGAAGGGCCGAGAGCCGCACGTCACCGAAGCCGGCCGCGGTGTTGGCCAGGCCGAAGCGGTCGGCGGGGATCTCGGCGCGCGAGCGCTCGACCGGCGACGGGAACGGGATGGTGGCGTTGAAGAGGAAGCGATCGGCGGTGGCGCGCAGCACCTCGGGGGTCAGCCCGCGATCGGCCAGCTTGGCGAAGACCACGTTGGCGCTGTAGCTGAAGGCGGTGGCGAGCGGCAGGCAGGCGTTGTCGCGGCGCACGTCGTCGTCGAGCATGCGGGGCGCGAGCCGGTGGTTGCCGCCGTGGTAGCAGACCGGCTCGTCCGGCGAGTAGCCCTGCTCCAGCAACGCCGCGGCGGTGACGATCTTGAAGATCGAGGCGGCTGGCGAGATGGCCCGCAGGGAGAGGTTGGTGGCGCGCGGCTCGCTGCGAGAGTGCTCGGCCATGGCCAGCACCCGCCCGCTGCGCGGATCGAGCAGCACGGTGGCGCCGTAGGGGACGTCGTAGTCGGCGAGGGTCCGCTGCAGCTTCCTCTGCAGCCGGGCGTCGAGGGTGAGCACCGCCTCGCCGGAGCCGTAGCTCGCGAGGAAGCGCCCGGTGGTGGCGTCGAGGCGGCGCACCCCGAGGGCCGGCGCTGGGCGGACCGGCGAGGGGATCTGGGCCCCGGCCGGGGCGGTGGCGGTGGCGGTGGCGAACGGCCGCACCGGCTCAGCGGCCGGCAGCTGGGCCGCGGCGGGCGCCAGGGCCAGCGTGCAGGCTGCCGCGAGGGCGAACGAGATGGGAATCCGGAGGGATTTCATGGGGTCGAACCGGACCAGTCTGCCCGATCATCACCCCCGGATCAAAGTCGTGGCCGCCGGTTTCCCTACCTCGGACCGTCCCGGCCGGCTGGCTTCCGCCTTCCCTGGCCGACACGCCGCGCCGGCGCGCCTCGCTTCGCCACCCGCGCCGCCGCCGGCTTCCCGCCCGTGTCCGCCCGCTCGTGCAGCGCCGCCTGCGCCGCCGCCAGCCGGGCGATGGGCAGCCGGTAGGGGGAGCATGAGACGTAGTCGAGTCCCAACTGGTGACAGAACTCGACCGAGCGGGGGTCTCCGCCGTGCTCGCCGCAGATGCCGAGGTGGATCCCGGGCCTGGTGGCGCGCCCGCCGTCGACGGCCAGCTTCATCAACGCGCCGACCCCCTCGCGGTCGATGGAGACGAAGGGGTCGCCCGGCCAGATCTCATGGTCGACGTAGGACTTGATGACCAGGCCGGCGTCGTCGCGCGAGAGCCCGAAGGTGGTCTGGGTGAGGTCGTTGGTGCCGAAGGAGAAGAACTCGGCGGTCCTGGCGATCTCCCCGGCGGTGAGCGCGCCGCGCGGGACCTCGATCATGGTCCCCACCAGGTACTTCACCCTCCGTCCCTTCTCCTTGAACACCTGCTCGGCCACCCGGCGCACCACCGCCGCCTGGTCGTCGAACTCGGTCCGGGCGCCCACCAGCGGGATCATCACCTCCGGCCGCACCTTCAGGCCTCGCGCCGAGACGTCGCAGGCCGCCTCGAAGATGGCCCGGGACTGCATCTCGGTGATCTCCGGGTAGGAGATGCCGAGCCGGCAGCCACGGTGGCCGAGCATGGGGTTCGACTCGTGGAGTTCGGCGACGCGGCCGCGGATCTGCGCCACGGTCCGGCCGGTGGCGCGGGCCAGCCCGGCCAACCCGGCCTCGTCCTGGGGCAGGAACTCGTGCAGCGGCGGGTCGATGGTGCGGACGGTGACCGGCCAAGGCGCCATGGCGGTGAAGAGGCCGTCGAAGTCGGCCCGCTGCAGGGGCAGCAGCCGGGCCAGCGCGGCGCGGCGGGCCTCGGTGGTCTCGGCCACGATCATCTCGCGCATGGGGCCGATCTTCCCCTCGCCGAAGAACATGTGCTCGGTGCGGCAGAGACCGATCCCCTGGGCGCCGAAGGCGATGGCGGTGATGGCCTGGTCGGGCTGATCGGCGTTGGCCCGCACGGCCAGCCGCCGCACGGCGTCGGCCCAGCCGAGCAGCCGGGCGAAGCCGCGGTAGACCGGCGCGTCCTTGGGGTCCCGGGACTTGTCCACCAGCACCTGCACCACCTCCGAGGGGCTGGTGGGCAGCCGCCCCTCCAGCACCTCCCCGGCGATGCCGTCGATGGAGAGCCAGTCCCCCTCCTTGAGGAGGCGGGGCCCGGAGGCCGTCGCCACCGTCATGGTGCGCGCCTGGTAGTCGAAGCCGAGCGCCTCGCAGCCGACGATGGCCACCTTCCCCATCTGCCTTGCCACCAGCGCGGCGTGGCTGGTCATGCCGCCGAAGGCGGTGAGGAAGCCCTCGGAGGCATCCATGCCGCGGATGTCCTCCGGGCTGGTCTCGTGGCGGGCCAGGATCACCTGCTCGCCGTTGCGGCGCCAGGTGACGGCGTCCTCGGCGAAGAAGACCAGCCGGCCCGACGCCGCGCCCGGACCGGCCGGCAGGCCGTGGGCGAGGAGCCGCCCGGCCTCCACCGCCTCGGCCTTGGCGGCGGTGTCGAAGATGGGCCGCAGCAGGTGGTTGAGCGCCTCGGGGTTGACGTGGAGCAGCGCCTCTTCGCGGCTGATGAGCTTCTGTCCGGCCATCTCCACGGCGATGCGCACCGCCGCCATGCCGGTGCGCTTGCCGGTGCGGGTCTGCAGCACGTAGAGCCGGCCACGTTCGATCGTGAACTCGATGTCCTGCATCTCGCGGTAGTGGCGCTCCAGCGTGCCGCGCACCGTCTCCAGCTGGGCGGCGATGGCCGGCCAGCGGGCCGCCAGCTCTTCCATCTTCTGCGGGGTGCGGATGCCGGCCACCACGTCCTCGCCCTGGGCGTCTACCAGGAACTCGCCGTAGAACTCGTCCTCGCCGGTGGCCGGGTTGCGGGTGAAGGCCACGCCGGTGCCGGAGCTCTCGCCCATGTTGCCGAAGACCATCGACTGGACGGTGACCGCGGTGCCCCAGGTGGAGGGGATGTGGTTCAGCTTGCGGTAGGCGTCGGCGCGGTCGTTGTCCCAGGAGCGGAAGACGGCGCCGATGGCCAGGCGCAGCTGCTCCAGCGGGCTCGAGGGCAGGTCGTGGCCATGCCGCTCGCGGATGGCAGCCTTGAACTCGGCCACCAGCTCCCGGAGGGCCTCCTCCTGCAGCTCCGAGTCGTGGCGCACGCCACGGGCGCGCTTCTTGGCCTCCAGGATCACCTCGAAGGGGTCGCGGTCCTCCTTCCGCTCCGGCCTGAGGCCGAGCACCACCTCGCCGAACATGGCGCAGAACCGGCGGTAGCTGTCCCAGGCGAAGCGCGGGTTGCCGGAGAGCGCCGCCAGCCCCTCCACGGTCTGGTCGTTGAGGCCGAGGTTGAGGACGGTGTCCATCATCCCCGGCATCGAGACCCGGGCGCCGGAACGGACCGAGACCAGCAGCGGGTTGTCGGCACGGCCGAGCCCCTTGCCGGTCAGCTTCTCCACCCTGGCGAGCGCGGCGCGCAGCTCCGGCTCGAGCGCCTTGGGCAGCCGCTTCCCGGCGGCCTGGTACTCGGCGCAGACCTCGGTGGTGATGGTGAAGCC
>JANPOM010000194.1:0-3358 GCA_031427995.1 Anaeromyxobacter sp.
GCTCTTGCCTGTCGTCTATCGTTTCATGTATCGTTTCACTCATCGTTTCTCGCTTCGTTTCACGCTCTCGCGTCGCCCCACCAGCCCCGATGACCGACGTCGATTCGCTCCTCTCAGAACTGTCCCGCCGGCGGGTGGCCCGGGCCGCCGAGCTGCGCTCCAGCCTGGGAATCTCCGGCCCGACGCTCTCACGCCTGGTGGCCAGGGCGGGGGAACGCATCCTCCGCATGGGGCGGGGCACCGCCACCGCCTACGCGAGGACTCGCGCCATCGAAGGGCTGGGAGGCCGCTTCTCCATCTTCAGGATCGACGAGCGTGGCGAGGCCTCCGCGGCGGGCGTGCTGCACCTGCTGTCCGAGGGGCAGCACTGGTGGGAGTCGGGCCGCGCCGGCCTCCTGTTCGCGGGGCTGCCCCCTGCGCTGGCCGACATGGCACCGCAGGGGTTCCTCGGCCACGGCTTCCCGAACCGGTTCCCCGAGCTGGCGCTGCCGCCGCGGCTGGGCCGGTGGTCGGACGATCACCGGCTCATGGCGCTGGCCCGGCGCGGCGAGGACTGCGTCGGCGACCTGGTGGTAGGCGATGAGTCGCTGTCGCGCGCGCTGGCGGCCCCGCTCCGTGAGGTCGAGCCGGCCGACTACCCGAAGCTGGCCGAGCGAGCGGCCACCGACGTGGCCGGTTCCTCGGCGGGCGGCGAGCGGCCCAAGTTTGGCGCCTATGCCCGGGGACGCCACCTGCTCGTGAAGTTCGCATCAGGTGAATCGGCCCCGAGCGCAAGGCGCTGGCGGGACCTGCTCTGGTGTGAGTGGAAGGCGCTGGAGTTGGTGGCCACGGCCGGAGTGCCGTCCTCGACGGCCCGCTGGATGGACGTCGCGGGCTGGCGCTTCCTCGAGGTCGAGCGGTTCGACCGGGTCGGCGCGCGCGGCCGCCGGGCCGTGATCTCGCTCGGTGCCATCGACAACCAGCACCTCGGCGTCGCCGGCGACTGGATCGCCGTGGTGTCACAGCTGGTCGGTCCGCCCTTCCTCCTCTCTCCCGAGGACCGCCGGCGGGTGCGCTGGCTCGACACCTTCGGCCAGCTCATCGGCAACAACGATCGCCACCCCGGAAACCTGGCGTTCCTGGCGGCGCCCGAGGGGTCGCTCCGGCTAGCGCCCTCCTACGACATGCTCCCGATGATCCTGGCGCCCTCCGCCGAGACCCTGGTGCATCGGCGCTTCGTGCCCGCGCCACCCACCGGCGCCACGCTCGACATCTGGCCAGATGCGGCGCTCTGGGCCAGGCGGTTCTGGGGCGAGGTGGCGGCGCAGCCGGTGCTCTCCGACCAGGTGCGGCGCTTCGCCGAGGAGGCCGGAGCCGGGGTGGCTGCGCTGGCCGGACGCGTGGCGCCAGTCGGGCGGCCTTCAGGCCGCCCAGGCTTCTAGCCCAGTCGGGCGCCTTTCAGGGCGCCCCAGCTCTTAGCCAGCACCTCCTGCCCGCCTTCCGCCATATCGCCCCACCACCCGTTCACCGAATGCCTTCCGCGCGGCCAGCCTGTTGTGGGCGTGGCAGGCCAGGCGAAGGTTGGCCTCCGTCGAGTCGCCCCACTTGGCCCACGGCACGACGTGGTCGAGCTCCAGCCGGTGCGTCGAGCCGCAGCAGCCGCCCGAGTCGAGCGGCCAGCTGCAGCGGCCGGCATCGCGTTGCCAGACGGCGCGGCGGACGGCGGCGGGGATGGTTTCGCGGGGGCCTCCCCTGCGGTCAGGCGCGCGGTCATTCGCGCGCCCTTCAGGGCGCGCAACGGAGGAGCTCCAGGCAGACGGTTGCTGGTCACTGGTCATCTCGATGGTCGCGGTTGCCATCGCCATGGCGTTCGTAGTCTGGGCTGCACACGGCATCGGGTTCGCCGTCGGGGCCGCTTTCGCGGTCGTGGGCCGGGTCATGGATGCTTCGACCGTCTTCCGCGGCTTCTTCACCTGGCCGCGCGCCCTGGCCTGCTTCTCCAGGAGCAGGTCGAGCGCCGCTTCCAGCACCTGCTCCGTCGTGGCGCCGGGGATGGCGTGCGAGAGGCCAGCGCGGGCGGCCTCCAGCTTCTTCAAGAACTGCTTCGAGACCGTGACGTGGAGCCGGCGCAGTTCCGCGGAGAGCGGCTCGACGTCATCGCGCGGCGCCTCGACCCTGGAGGGGTGGGTCGAATTCGGTTCGTGCGCACGAACCGATTCCGAGTCGACGACCGGCTCGAGCCTGAGCGCCGGCGCCACCTGCTCCGGGCTCGGGGCGCGGAAGAGACTCGCGGCGTTCGGCCCTGAAGACGTGCGGCGATCGGCGATCGGGGCGAGCCTCGTCACTTGGTCCCGCGACGGAGGCGCCTCACGGGGCTGAATGGCCGCCGCGACCTCCCTGGCCTCACGCGACGAGCAACCGAAGAAGCGCGGCAGCACCTCGTCGAAGGTCCGAGGCGTGGCGACGCGGGCCAGTTCGCCGACGCTGGAGAGGCAGAGCCGGCCGTCTCGCAGGGGGACCAGCGCTTCGGGGTGGGCCTGGATGAGCCGGGCCGCCGAGAACCGGACGTAGGCGGCCCCTTTCGAGAGCCGCAGCTCGGTGACCAGGAAGGCGAAGAGGCTGGCGTGGCCGAGCGCCTCCCAGCCGCGGCGGAGGTCGAAGTCGGAGAGCGCGCGCAGGAACTCGGCCATGGCCGACTGCTCCTTGCGGAGGAGGAGCTTGAGCGCGTCGCGGAGCTGCCGTGCTTCCAGGAGTGCGAGAGAGTGGGAGGCCGCTCCGTGGTTGGAGGCTGCGGCCGAGGGAAGGGTCGGTTGCGCGTGGTTGATCATTCACGCAGCGTCTCATGTAGGTCTGACATTTTCAGGCCTGTTGACACGCATGGCACCCAAGAGGGCCGGGCCCTTCCTGGCGATCGGTCGACGCCGCTGTCCCTCGCCCGGGTAGGCTCCTCGGATGGTCGCCACCACACCAAGCGCTACCCCACCCCGCCCCCGGCGTCGCTGGGTCGCCGACTGGATGCGCGGCGGCGCCGGCCGCTCGGGGCGCCGTCCGTCCGCCGAGCTGCGGCTGCTCTGGCGCCTCTCCCTCTCGGCCCTCAACGAGGCGCCGCGCTTCAGGGCGCCGGGCATGGTCCCCCACGCTTGTCGCTTCATTCCTCCGTTCGTCCTGAGCTTGTCGAAGAATGCCCCCGAGGGGGCGCATTTTTCCTTGGGACGGCCCTGCTGAAAAATATATGAAACGCATCACTTTCAAGATGGTGAGCACCGAGGCCAAGCTGCTGCTGATTGGCATTCCGGTGTTGCTGTGGACCCTCATCCCGATCTACCACATGATCCTGTTCGCGATCTCGCCGCGTGACCAGGCGACCACGGGACGGTTC
>JANPOM010000195.1:0-3696 GCA_031427995.1 Anaeromyxobacter sp.
TAGCGCATCTGCGTGTAGGCGTAGCCGACCGAGGGCGGGGCGGCCCGCAGCGCCGCCAGGCAGCGTTCCACATAGGCCGGCTCGAGCAGATCGTCGGCGTCGAGGAAGACCAGGAACGCGCCGTGAGCCCGGGCGGCGCCGGCGTTTCGGGCCCTGGCCACCCCACGGTTGGCCTGGGCGATGACCTCGACGCGCCCGGCCAGGAAGCCGGGGGTGGCGCGGATCAGCGGCAGGCTGTCGTCGCGCGAGCCGTCGTCGACGACGATCACCTCCACCGCGGGGTGGGTCTGGGCCAGCGCCGACGCGATCGACTCGCCCACGAACCGGCCGAGGTTGAAGTTGGGGATGACGATGGAGACGAGCGGCGGGGCCGTCACCGGCCGGCCTCCGGCGCCGGGGACTCACCGGCCTGCACGCGGCGCACCGCCGCCGCCCACCGCCCGTCCCGGGTTTGCCCGGCCCCGGCGCGGTGGCGTTCCAGCAGCGCACGGTGCCCGTCGATCCAGCGCTGCGCCTCGCGGCGGGCCTGGACCCGCGGGTTCGGGGGCAGGAGCGGACCGAGGCGGACGAGCAGCCGGTCGACGAGGTCCTTGGCCCGCTGCCGCCACAGCAGCGCCTTCAGCCCCATGGGACCGAGGTTGCGGTAGGCGAAGAGCGTCCGGTTGCGGTGCATGTAGTAGAGGTACCGGCCGAGCCGGTCCGGTTCCAGCCCCCCGACGCGGTGCCAGACGGCCGGCGCGCCGGTGTAGTAGAGCCGCCACCCGCGGGCCAGCAGGCGGGCGAAGAGGTCGGTCTCCTCGTAGTAGGTGAAGAACTCGGGCTCGAGGAAGACCGGGCCGACCTCGTCGATGGCCTTCCGGCGCAGCATGACCGCGCACCCCGAGAGCGTCACCACCTCGCGCACCTCGTCGGGCGTGTCGCGGAAGGCCTTGGCGTGACAGGTGCGCGGGTTGACCGTGGAGTAGGAGAAGAAGGGGTTGCGCCGATCTCCCACCGGGCACCGATCGCTCCAGTGGTAGGCCTTCCCGCCGGCTGCGGCCGCCTCCGGGTGCGACTCGAGGAAGCGGACCAGGGCCGGGATCCAGTCCTTCTCGACCACCGCGTCGTTGTTGACGAGGGCGACGTACTCCCCGGTGGCGTGGGCGAGCCCGAGGTTGTTGCCCCCGGCGAAGCCGAGGTTGGTCTCGGAGCGGATCAGCTTTACCTCGGGGAACGAGGCGGCCACCGCGGCGGCGTCGTCCGAGGAGGCGTTGTCGACGACGATCAACTCCAGCCCGGGGCAGCGGCTGTCGAGCAACGCCTGCAGGCTGCGGCGCAGGTCGGCCGCGCGGTTGAAGCTGACCACGATCACGGAGACCACGGGGTCGGGGTCGGGGTCGGGGTCGGTGACCATGGCCTCTTCTACCGCTTCCTGCCCAGGGCGGCGCGGAGACGGTACCGCAGCAGGCGAAGGGTGTGGCCGAGGCGGGCCCGGGCCCGGTAGGTGTCCCAGGCACGGTCCAGCATCGCCGGGTCCTCGGGCGGGCGCTTCAGCAGCTCGCGCAGCCAGTGGTAGGCGCTGAAGGTCTCGCACTCGCGCACCTGCGCCGGCGTCAGCGTCACGCAGGCCATGGGGAGCCGCCCGTCCCACTTGAGGTGGTACCGCTCGCAGGCCTCGCGCCACGAGGCCCTGGGGATCCCCATGGAGAAGTGCTCGGGGAGCACCCGGTGGCACACGTAGTTGGGGTGGGCCTGGGCCACCTGGGTGGTGAAGTCGAGGTCGTAGAGGTGGAAGCCGGGGCAGGTGGCCTCGTCGAAGCGGTGGTCGCTCCAGGTCTCGCGCCGGACGAAGAGGGCGAAGCCGTCGAGGACCGTGACCCGGGAGTAGGCCTCGTGGGCCGGATTGACCCGAAGGGCCCGGGCCCCGCCGGGGAAGCCGTGCTGCACCACGTTCTCCCGGGTGTAGGCGGCGAGGTTCTCCCAGCCGGAGGGCGAGCGGGTCTTCACCAGCGAGCCGGCGAAGCCCACCACGCCGGCGTCCGGGTGCGAGGCGAAGAAGGCCGCCAGCTCGCGCCCCACGGGCGGGTCGGCCGGGAAGCGGACGTCCTCGTGGATGAAGCAGAGGAGCGGGTACCTGGCCTGCCCGGCCAGGTGGTTGTAGACGCGCGCCAGGCCCCAGTTGGCCTCCCGGTTGTCCTGGGCCAGCAGCTCGTGCTCGACGCCCGCGGTGGCCGCCAGGTTCTTGCGCAGGCCGGCCAGTTGGTCCTCCCTGATGGAGCAGACCACGAAGGAGATCACGGCGGGCTCGCCGGGGCGGGGGCCACGGGGTGGTGCTGGGCCGTCATCCTTCTCATCTACCGCGTCCCGGGTGCGGCCAGCCACCAGGGGGCCACCCCCCGGGCGGCGTGAACCCGGGCCCCCGACATGCTAGAAGGCCCCACCGTGAGCGATCGGTTCGCCATCGAGCCCTACCTGCGGTCGGTCTCCGCGCGCGTCGAGGCCGGCCTCATCGCGCTGGTGGAGTCGCGTCGCGACGTGGCGCCGGCCCGGCTAGTAGACGCCATGAGGTACGCCCTGATCGGCGGCGGGAAGCGGCTCCGTCCGGCGCTCATCCTGGCCTCCTGCGAGGCCCACGGCGGCGACGCCTCCGACCCCTCCCTGGCCATGCGCTTCGCCCTCAGCATGGAGTGCGTCCACACCTACTCGCTGGTCCACGACGACCTGCCGGCCATGGACGACGACGGCCTGCGCCGGGGCCGGCCCACCGTCCACGTCGCCTTCGACGAGGCCACCGCGGTGCTGGTGGGCGACGGCTTGCAGTCGCTGGCCTTCGCCCACCTGCTGGCCGCGCCCGAGCCGGGGGCGGCCGGGCTGGCGCGCCTGCTGGCCGACAACGCCCTGCTCATGGTCGAGGGGCAGCAGCGGGACATCGAGGCCGAGCACCGGACCCTGACCGAGCCCGAGGTGCTGCAGCTCATGGTCACCAAGACCGGCGCGCTGCTGGCGGCCTCGATCACCGGCGGGGCGCGCTGCGCCGGGGCCGACGCCGCGGCGGTCTACCCGGTCGGCCTCAAGCTCGGCCTCGCCTTCCAGATGGCCGACGACCTGCTCGATCTCACCGCCGACACCGCCACGCTCGGGAAGCGCGCCGGCAAGGACGCCGCCGCCGGCAAGGCCACGCTCCCCTCGCTGCTCGGCGCCGAGGCCACCCGGGCCCGCGCCGAAGGGCTGCTGGCCGAAGCCCTGACCGCCCTGTCCCCCCTCGGGCCGCGCGCCGCGGCGCTTCGGGCGCTGGCTCGTTACGTCATCGAACGGAAGAAGTGATGGAGGAGACGCCCATGCGCCGCCTGCTCGACGCCATCGACTCACCCGACGACCTCAAGAAGCTCGCCGTCGGCGACCTGCCGCGGCTCTGCTCGGAGATCCGCGACGAGATCATCGAGACCTGCGCCGCCAACGGCGGACACCTCGGCTCCTCGCTGGGCGCGGTGGAGCTCAACGTGGCGCTCCACTACGTCTTCTCCTCGCCGACCGACAAGCTGGTCTGGGACGTCGGCCACCAGGCCTACGCCCACAAGCTCCTGACCGGCCGCCGCGACCGCTTCCGCACCATCCGCACCGAGGGCGGCCTGGCCGGCTTCCCGGAGCGGCACGAGTCGGAGCACGACGCCTTCGGCGTGGGTCACGCCTCCACCGCCATCTCGGCGGCGCTCGGCA
>JANPOM010000196.1:0-2563 GCA_031427995.1 Anaeromyxobacter sp.
CAGCCGCGCGCCGCATGGTTCCAACTCGGCATCCGCAACCAGGCGGCGGCCGAGCGGTTGGCCCGCGCCGGCATCCAGGTGGTGCAGGACCGCTGCCTCAAGGTGGAGTGGGCGAGGTACAGGTAGGGGGTGGGCCTGGCCTCCAGCGCCCCGCGCCTCACCTTCCACCCCGCCACGCCCGACCGCTGGCCGGACCTGGCGGCGCTCTTCGGCAGGAACGGCGCCTGCGGCGGTTGCTGGTGCCAGTTCTGGAAGCAGTCCCCGGCCGAGTACCGGGCCGGGAAGGGGGAGGCCAACCGCCGGCTCCTGCATCGGAGCGTGAAGCGAGGCGAGGTCCCCGGGTTGCTGGCCTACGCCGGGGAGGAACCGGTGGGCTGGGTGGCGGTGGAGCCGCGGTCCAGCTACCGCCGGCTCGCCACCTCGCGCAACCTGCCGGTCGTGGATGAGCGGCCGACCTGGTCGATCCCCTGCTTCTTCGTGGCCCGGGCCTGGAGCGGAAGGGGCGTGGCGCGCCGGCTCCTGGCGGCGGCGGTCGCCCATGCCCGGCGGCAAGGCGCGCCGGCGGTGGAGGGGTATCCCGTCGACTCGAAGCGCCCGTTGGCCAGGGCGTGGCTCTACACCGGCGCCTTCTCCACCTTCGTGAAGGCCGGGTTCTCCGAGGTGGCGCGCCGGGCCCGGACCCGGCCGGGGGTGAAGCTGGAGCTTGGGAGGCGGCGGACGCGGTGAGGCGGGCGCTTCTGCTCGGCGATCAGTGCCGATGGCGGGCGAGAAGCGTTGCGAAGGCGGAGCAGGTTCGGCGGCTACCGCAAGGGCGCGCTCGGGGCGTGGGTGGCGCGTCGATGCGGGCGCCTAAGACACGTACGCAGAGTTACTTTGGGCGCCCAAAGTGGAATGATCCCCTCCGCACGGGCTCCGTCCGACACGTACCCCGAGTCATTTCGGGCGCCCGAAACGAAAAGGGTGTGGATCCCCTGGGACGACGGGTCAGCGCCTGATTCCAAGGGTTTGAGCAGGACAGGAAGTGAAAGGGGGCCGGTTCTCGGGTACGTATGGGTTGTCGAAGCTCATACCTGCCAGGGAGGGCCCCCAGATCCATGGAAGCACAAGCGATCAACTTTGAGAAGGCGTTCGAGGCGGCGGAGGAGAAATTCGCTGGACTGGTCAGGAAGCTGGGTGCCGAGGAGTCGCGCCGGATGACACACAGTGAACTGGAATCATTGATCGCCGCCGAGGGTCGTGAGATCCACCGGCGCCTCCTGCAGGGGCACCTGGACCTGCGGGCCGCCGAGGAGCGGGTCCGGGAGTCGGTGCGGGGCGCGGACGGGGTCGAGCGTACCCATCGCCGTCGGCGGGAGCGTGGGCTGCAGACGGTGTTCGGGCTGGTGACGGCGAGCCGGGTGGCGTACGGGGCGCGGGGGCACGACAGCCTGAGTCCGAGCGACGCCTCGCTCAACCTGCCGGAGGAACTGCACTCGCACGGCCTGAGGCGGCTGGCGGCCATCGAAGCGGCCCGCGGCTCGTTCGACGCGGCCGGGGAGGCCATCGAGCGCAACACCGGCACCCAGGTGGCCAAGCGACAGGTGGAGGAGCTGGTCCAGCGGGCTGCGCAGGACTTCGACGCGTTCTACGATCGGTCCGGCGCGGCCCGGGAGGCCGCCGGGAAGAAGGACCTCCTGTGCCTGAGCCTCGACGGCAAGGGCATCGTGATGCGGCGCGAGGACTTGCGGGAGGCGACGAGGAGGGCGGCGGGGAGCGAGCAGCACAAGCTCGACCGCCGGCTGTCCAAGGGCGAGAAGAAGGATCGCAAGCGCATGGCGACTGTCGCTGCGGTCTACGACCTCACGCCGCAGGCGCGTCGAGCGGAAGACGTCCTCTCGGAGCTGCGTCCGGTGCAGGAAGCGTGGGCGCCACGGCCTCGGGCGCGCAACAAGCGGGTCTGGGCGAGCGTGGAGAAGGACTCGGTGGCGGTGACCAGCGAGGTGTTCGAGGAGGCCGGCCGGCGCGACCCAGGGCACCGGCGTCAATGGGTGGTGCTGGTGGACGGCGACGCGCACCAGATCGCGCGCGTCCGCGCCGAGGCCAAGCGTCGCAGGATCAAGGTCATCCTCGTCCTCGACTTCATCCACGTCCTCGAATACCTCTGGGACGCGGCCTGGAGCTTCTTCGAAGAGGGCGACGCCGCGGCGGAGCAGTGGGTCACCGAGCGGGCCTTCGCCGTGCTCCGGGGGCGCTCCAGCCACGTCGCAGCGGGCATTCGCCGCAGCGCCACCTTGAGGAAGTTGCCATCCGAAAAGCGCAAGGGTGCCGACAAGTGCGCTGGCTACCTCGTCGCCAAGAAGGGCCTCCTCCAGTACGACCGCTACCTGCGCCTCGGACTGCCCATCGCCACCGGGGTGATCGAGGGCGCTTGCCGCCACCTCATCGTCGACCGCATGGACATCACCGGCGCACGCTGGAGCGTCTCAGGCGCCGAGGCCATCCTCCGCCTCCGCTCGCTCCGTTCCAGCCAGGACTTCGACGACTACTGGGCGTTTCACCTCGACGCCGAGCGCGACAGGAACCA
>JANPOM010000197.1:0-6877 GCA_031427995.1 Anaeromyxobacter sp.
CTCCTTCCGCGAGCGGCTCGGTGATTCCCCTCACTCGCTATTCAAGGAGAGGAGGGCGCGCCCGATAAGCGACCGCTGGCACCCATCGGCGCCTGCGCGCCCCGGAGGAGCGACCCGCCCGGGCACCCGGGTGGCCCCGGCCTCGCTCCAAGGGAGGCCGGACCACGGGCGGGAAGTCAGCCTTCGATGGCCGCGACGACCGGGGCCTTGCTCATGGCTTCGCGCCTCCGTGCCCGTGGACGTCAGGTCAGCTCGGCGGCGATGGCACGGGCGGCGGCCACCGGGTCGGGCGCGTCGCGGAGCGGGCGGCCGACCACGATCACGTCGGCGCCGGCGCGGACGGCCTCGGCCGGCGTGGCGACGCGGGCCTGGTCACCGCGGGCGCCGCCGGCCGGCCGGACCCCGGGCACCACCAGCAGCGGCCCGGGGCCCACGGCGGCGCGGACCGCCGCCACCTCGTGGGGCGAGCAGACCAGCCCGCCGGCCCCGGCCTCGATCGCCAGCCTGGCCAGCCTGACCACCGCCGCCTCTGGCGGTCCGGTCAGGCCGATCCGTTCGAGCGCCGCGCCATCGAGGCTGGTGAGGACGGTGACGGCGAGGACGCGGAGGCGGCCATCGGCGCCGCGCACCGCGGCCCGGATCATCTCCGGACCGCCGCTGGCGTGGACGGTGAGGAGCGCGGCCCCGGTGGCGGCGGCGCCGCGGGCGGCCCCCTCGACGGTGGCCGGGATGTCGTGGAGCTTGAGGTCGAGAAAGACCGGGCGGCCCAGCGCGGCGGCGGCGCGGACCACCTGCGGCCCCTCGGCGGTGAAGAGCTCCAGCCCGACCTTGAGCATCCCCACGTGCGGGGCGATGGCGAAGGCGAAGGGCGCGGCCTCGGCCCAGCTGGCGAAGTCGAGGGCGCTGCAGATGCGGTCGCGCGGCGCGCTCATGCCTTCCCCACCTGCATCTTGCCCACCTCCCTCAGCAACTGCTCCGCCTCATCCCTGGGCAGCACGTTCTTCACCTCGAAGAGGGAGAAGGTGAGCAGCTCTTCCAGCCCCTCGAGAGAACGGGCCTTGGCCGCGGCGCCCCGGTAGGCGCCGGTGGCGGTGACGTTGGCCAGCACCCGGGTTACGTCGAGATCGCCATTGGCGCTGAAGCGGACCCCCTCGAAGACGAAGCGCCGCGCCTCGGTGAGCTTGTCGAAGTAGCTGTCGAGCCGCCGCTCGGCGCCGGGGCGGGCCTCGGCCAGCGCGGTGTGGACGCGCCGGAAGATGCGCCGGTAGAGGCCGAAGGGGCCACCCTGGCGCCCCTGGGTGTCGCCGCCGCCGGGCGCGGTGTCCCGCTTGGAGCGGGCCTCGAGGATGGCGTTGACGAGGGGCGACTCGGCGCCGGCCGGGGCCGGCGTGTCGAGCGTGGCGGCGGTGGCCTGGTGGTGGGAGGCCCGGGCCGCCGGCGCCGGCACCTCGGCCCGAAGCAGCACCCCGGCCTCGACCAGCGGCACCGCCTCCCGCAGCGCGAAGAGCAGCCCGAGCCGGCTCTCGTCGGCCGCCTCGGCGAAGCTCCGCGAGCCCTCCAGCGCCATGAGCAGCCGCTTGCCGAACTGGCCCAGGCCGGGCGGGATGGGGCCGCACCGGGTCAACAGCACGCCGCGCCCGCCCAGCAGCCTCAGCAGCTGCTCGGTCTCGTCGACGCGCCTCAGCCCCTCCAGCAGCAGCTCGCGGGTCCGCTCCGGGAGCCGCACCTCGTTCTGCTCGCCGTGCGGCCCCTCGACGAAGAGGAACTCCCCCTCGGTGTCGAGGAAGGCGTTCAAGAGGATCTCGCGGACCTGGGAGGCGACTCCCGCGTAGAGGTCGGCCGCGGTGAGGGCCCCCTCGTCCACCAGCACCTGCCCGAGCGGCCGGCTCGGCTCGACCTCGGCGCCCCAGCGCTCCAGTACCTCCCAGCCGATCAGCCCGCCACGCCAGAGCACCGGGCCGAGCCGATCGCCCGGCTCGGAGGAGGCGGCGAAGACCAGCTGCCCCTCGCGGAAGTATAGGCTTCGGCGGTGGGGGCGCTCGCCAGCCGCGGCGCCACCGGGACTGGCGAAGGAGAGGCGCAGCACGCCGCTCTTGAGCGAGGTGAAGATGAGCTGGACCGCCTCGAGGATGGAGAGCGCCGAGAGCGTCCCGGCCAGCCAGGGGCGGCCGTCGCGCGGCGCCTCCAGCTCGCCCTCCCCGCCGCCCTCCAGCTCAGCCACCGGTCGCTCCTCTCACCCGAGTTCCCCTCGTGCCGCTCCGACCAGCGCCGCGGCCTTGGCGGCCACCTCGCCGACCGGCACCAGCGTGACGTCCTTGCTGCCACGCAGCTTCCACTCCACCTTGCCCTCGGCCAACCCCTTCTTGCCGACGGCGATGCGGATGGGGTGACCGATCAGGTCGGCGTCCTTGAACTTCACCCCGGGCCGCTCGTCGCGCTCGTCGAAGAGCACGTCGACGCCGGCCGCGGTCAGCGCGGCCACCACCTGCTCGCCCGCCTCCAGCAGTTCCGGCTCCCTGCCGAGGGTCAGCACCGCGGCGTGGAAGGGGGCGATGGCGAGCGGGAAGACGATCCCGTCGGCGTCGTGGTGCAGCTCGATGGCGGCGGCGAGGATCCGCTCCACGCCGATGCCGTAGCTCCCCATGACCATGGGCACCTGCGCCCCGGCGGCGTCGAGGACGCTGGCCTTGAGCGACTCGGAGTACTTGGTGCCGAGCTTGAAGATGTGCCCGACCTCGAGGGCCTTGAAGACCTCGAGCGTGCCGTCGCAGCGCGGGCAGCCCTCGCCGGCCTTGACGTCGCGCAGGTCGGCCAGTCTGCCGTGGACCAGCAGGTCGCGCCGCACGTCGACCCCGCGCCAGTGGAAGCCGTCCTGGTTGGCGCCGGTGACCATGTTGGTCCGGTCGGCCACCGAGGGGTCGACGAAGACCGGCGCCGCGGTGAACTGAACGGCGCCGAGCGAGCCGGCGCTGGCCCCCATCAGCGCCGGGATCTCGTCGGGGCGGGCCGGGCGGACCTCGATGGCGCCGGTGGCGGTCTGCAGCTTGGCCTCGTTGAGGTCCTGGTCGCCGCGCACCACCGCCACCACCGGCTTGCCGTCGGCGACGTAGATGAGCGACTTGAGCTGGCGGCGGGCGCCCACGCCGTAGGGCTGGCGCTGAAGCGCCTCGATGGTCACCACCCCAGGCGTGGCGAACTTCTCCAGCGCCGGCGGACCTGGCTGGTCGGGGAGCTGCTCGAGGCGGGAGGCGGCGGTCTCGGTGTTGGCGGCGTAGCGGCACTTCGGGCAGGCGGCGACCAGATCCTCGCCGGCCTCGGTGCGGACCATGAACTCGGACGACTCGGAGCCGCCCATGGAGCCGGAGTGGGCCTGCACCGCCACGAAGTCGAGGCCGCAGCGGGTGAAGATCTTCTGGTAGGCCTGGCGCTGATCTTCGTAGCTCTTGTCGAGGCCGGCCCGATCCACGTCGAAGGAGTAGGCGTCCTTCATGGTGAACTGGCGGACCCGCAGCAGCCCGGACTTGGGGCGCGGCTCGTCGCGGAACTTCGACTGGATCTGGTACCAGACCTGCGGCAGCTGCCGGTAGGAACGCAGCTCGTCGCGGGCGATGGCGGTGAAGATCTCCTCGTGGGTCATGCCGAGGCAGTAGTCGCCGCCCTTCCGGTCCTTGAGCCGGAACATGTTGTCGCCCATCGCCTCCCAGCGCCCCGACTCCTTCCAGATGTCGGCGGGGTGGAGGGCCGGCAGGTAGAACTCCTGCGCGCCGATCGCCTCCATCTCCTCGCGGATGATCTGCTCGATGCGGTTGAGCGAGCGCTTGGCGAGCGGGAGGTAGTCGTAGAGCCCGGCCCCTAGCTGCCGGACGAAGCCGGCGCGGACCAGCAGCTTGTGAGAGACGACCTGGGCGTCGGTCGGGGCTTCCTTGAGCGTGGGGATGAAGGCCTTGGAGGCGCGGACGGCGGGCATGGTCCGCGCGTTATACCCCGGCGCCTTGCGGCAGGTCAGGCGGCAGGCGGCGCGCGGCCCGCACCCCGGGGCCCCTTCCCTCCCGGCCTCCGGGACGGTACTCCTCGGTGGGGCGGCGCGGCGCCACCCCATGAGGCCGAGCGCGTGAGGCTGCCTGAGGTGGTGGTGGACTGGGGGGTCGGGCCGATCCTCGGCGTCACCGGGATCGCCGCCGCCCTCCTGCTGCAGCTGACCATCGGGCTCGCCCTGGTGGTGCCGGGGTTGCGCTGGTGGGTGGCGCGGCACGGCGGGCCCGCCACGGCGGCCTGGCGCGACTGGCTCGGCCCGCCAACGGCGAGGCCGCGGCGCCGCCTCTTCATCGCCACGCTGCTCTCCAGCCACCTCTTCGGACTGCTGGTGATCGCCAGCTTCCCGCGCCTGCCGGCAGCGCTCGGCGAGACGCTGCGGCGGTTGGTGGGGGGCGGAGGCGCCAGCACCCTGCTGCAACTGGCCCCGTGGGGGCTGCTCCGCCTGGCGGTGAGCGTGGCGCTGGCCGGCCTGCTCCTGCTGGCCGTGGCGGGACGGGGGCGCTCCGGCGCGCCGCCGGGGCTGGCCCGGGCCGGAGGCTGGATCGCCGCGGGCGGCCTGGGCGCGGCCCTGCCCTCGGCCTGGCTGGCGGCAGGGACGCTCACCGGCTGGCAGCTCGAGGCGCTGCGGGGCGAGCTCGACGCCGCCGCGCTGGCGGCCTGGCTCGGGCCGGTGGCGGCCACCCTGCTGGCGCTCGGCCTCGCCGCCCTGCTCTGGCAGGGGAGCCGCTGGCCCGCCCTGGTGGCGGCGCGGACGACCGGAGCGTTGCTAGCGCTGGCGCTGGTCGCGGCCGGGAGCGGCGAGCTGGCGCGCGAGGCGCTGCGGCGCCCCTGGCTCATCGGGAGCGGGCGGAGCGGCGTACTCTACGTCAACGGGCTCACCCCCGACGAGGTGCAGCGGGGGCGCGCCGATGGGCTGGCCAGCGTCCGGCCGGCCATCGGGGACGGTGGCGCAGCTTCCGGCGCCGCCATCTTCCGCGCCGCCTGCACCCCCTGCCACTCGCCGGGTGCGCTGCGCGGCCTGCTCGATGGCCTGCCCCCGGCCGCCATCGCCGCGTGGCTGCCGCGGCTGGAGCGGATGCGAGGGCGGATGCCGCCCTTCCCTGGCAACGCCGCCGACGCGGCGGCGCTCACCCAGTTCCTGGCCGGGCTCGACGGCCGGCTCGACGAACGGCTGCCCATGCCATCCGAGCCGCTGATCGCGGCGGGACGGCGGGTGATGGAGTACCGCTGCTACAACTGCCACCGCGACGTGCCGCTGCGGAGGCGCGTGGCCGGCTGGACGGTCCCCTTCGCCTGGGAGGCGATCGGGCGGCTCCCGGCGCTCTACCCGGCCATGCCGGCCTTCGCTGGCGACGACGAGGAGCGCAGGGCGCTGGCCGCCTGGCTCGCCGCGCTCGGCGCCGGGCACGCCGACTAGTGCCCCGACCCAGGCTCGATGACTCGACGAGAGCGCCGAAACCGAAGCGAGGCTGGCCCCCCTGTAGTCAGGAGTGGGCTGCCGAGGCAGGCCGGCGGACCGGGGCGGTCGAGGTCCGCATGGTAGACTGGTCCCTTCAGTGCTCACTTCGCGCCGGAGGTGTCCCGTGCGTCGCATCCTCGCCCCGCTCGCCCTGATTGCGGTCCTGGCATCGGCCTGCGGCTCGTCCGACCCGCGGTCGCCTCCGGCCACGCCTCCGTCGCCGTCGGCGGTCAACGCGCTGGCCGACCTGCCGCAGGACCTGGCCGGCGTCCCGGGAACGCGCAGCTTCTGGGACCTCGACCGCGACTTCGCGCTCTCCGACGGCGGCGACGACCAGTTCGACCGTGCCGTGCAGCTCCACCTCGGCATCCCCAGCCCGGCCCCGACCGCCGACTCGCTCCCCATCGACCTCGGCGCCGACCTGGCCGCCTTCCCGTTCGACCAGCTCTCGGGCCAGCTCGCCTTCACGAGCCCGGTGGTGGCGCGCGGCGAGGCGCAGCTGGCCGCCCTGGTGGCCTCGAGCAACGTCCTGCTGGGCAAGGAGGTGGTGCTCTCCGGGAGCTTCGGCCTGCCGGCAGCCGGCGGCGCGGCGGCCGGGACCCGCATCTCACAGGCGGTCGACCTGACCGTGGCGGCCACGCCGCTCCTGCTCGGGTGGACGCACCACGGGGTGGTGCTGGACGGGACCATCGCCAGCGCCAACGCCGCCTGGCGCGTGGTGGTGCGCGACACCGCCAGCGGCAACGAGTTGGTCGCCTGGACCGGCAGCGTGGTGGCGCCGGGACCGGTGCCGCCGGTCGACGTCTCGGCCATGGCCGGGGGGCGGGTCACGGTCATCTTCGAGCTGCGCGGGTCGCCGCGCGGCTTCATGGCGGTCGACCAGGTCTCGCTAACCGGCGGCGGCACCGAGCTGCTCGGCAACGGCGGCTTCGAGGGCGGCTCGCTTTCGCCCTGGAGCGTCTCCGGGCCGGATCAGCCCTGCCAGGTGGTCTCGGGGAAGCGCACCGTGAAGGGGCTGCAGGTGGAGCGGCGGGTCTTGGCCCGTCCCGACCAGCGCTGGGCCCGCTTCGTCGATCGCTTCCACAACCCGGGCACCGTCACCGTCACCACCGAGGCCAGCTACCTGCACGAGCTCGGGGCCGGCGCCGAGGCGGTGATCCAGCGGAGCGCCAGCCAGAAGGCGCTCTCTTCGTGGGACGCCAACGGGATCCACCCTGCGCGGCGGGATCTGGCCATCGTCTTCGGCACCAGCACGCTGCCGGCCGCCTTCCGCTCCTCGACCGCCAGCGGCCTCGCCGACGGCTCCCCGAACCTCTGGACCCGCTTCCCGCTCAGCGTGGCGCCGGGCCAGACCAGGGTCATCGTCCAGTTCGTGGTGCTGGC
>JANPOM010000198.1:0-33821 GCA_031427995.1 Anaeromyxobacter sp.
GGGCGCGGGCTGCGGCGGGTAGCCGGCGGCGGCCGGCGGACGGTTGAAGGCCAGCGTCAGGGCCGAGACGTCGAGGATGTTCTGCCGGAAGGAGTCGCGGACCCGGAAGAAGTTGGCGCTGACGAAGTAGCGCGACCCGACCTGGTCTCCGGCGGCCGTGAAGATCATCGGCGTGGTGCCGCCGCCGCAGACGCCGGGGCGGGCCGCCTCGCAAAGCGCCGATCCCGGCAGGTTGGCGCCGCAGCCACCCTGGCCGGCGCTCTCGGCGAAGGCGCCGCCCTTGTCGCAGGAGCCGGGAGGACCGGCCGCGCCGGCCGCGGTGACGCAGTCGGCGTCAAGGGCGCACCAGTTGCGGCGACCGTGGAGCGGGAAGTCGATGGCCGCGGCTATGAAGCCGTTGCTGGCCAGCGTGGCGGCGTTGGTGAGCAGCGTCTCCTTGCTGCCGTTGAGGCCGTGGCCGAAGACCACCAGCACCGGGCACTTGAGACCGGCCGGGTAGCCGGCCGGACAGGCGGCGATGGCCGGGTTGGCCGGGTCGGGCACCACCACCAGGGCGTGGAGCGGCGCCACCATGGCGGCGACCTTGAGCGGGTCGGCGATGTCGGGGTTGAGCGCGCCGGTCTTCTTGTCGATGGCGTCGATGCTGGTGAAGGTGACGTCGTAGATGGCGTTGACGCCGGCCGTGTTGGTGCCGGCGAACGCCGCCAGCGGGATGTTGACGACGGCCACCGGCGTGATGGCCACCAGGGTGTTGCTGCTGGCTGCCCACTTGCCCTGATCGACCTTGTAGGGGAGCCCGGCCAGGCTGGCGGAGGTGAGCCGGATGCTCTGGGTCTTGAAGGTGTAGGCCATGGCCACGGTGGCCTTGTCGATGGCCGCCCTGGTGAAGAGGTCGGTAAGCTCGCCGCGCATCTTCTGGAGCGCGACGGCGGTGACGCCGTCGACGCCGCCGAGGAAGGAGATCGAGGTGCCGACCGTGGCCGGGGTCACCGGCGGGATGTAGGCGCCGATGGTGGCGCTGGCCGGGATCTCGAGCAGGATCTTGGCGAGGGTGGGGCGGACCAGCGGCTGGTTGGCGGCGTCGCGGACGCCGGTGGTGACCACCACCGCGTACATGGTGTTGTCGGCCAGCGGAGGCAGGTTGACGAGGTTGTTCGGCACCGGCGGGACGGCCGGGTTGCCGACGCCGACGGCCGGCTGCAGGCCGATGAGGAGCGAGCAGCTGCCGACCGGGCAGCCGGCGGTGCTCTGGATCGCCGGCGGCTGCGTGGCGATGGCCACCACCTGCGACCAGCTGCCGTCGCCGGCCCGCTTGTAGAGCCGGGCGGTGGCGGGGGTCACGGAGGCGGCCAGGATGGCGCCGCTGGTTGGGACGACGTTGCCGCCGACCACGGCGTTGCCGCCGGTCTGGGCCACGATCATACCGGTGGTGGAGAAGCCGTCGAGGGAGACGAGACCGGCGCCGGCGGCTCCGAAGCCGGCGTTGGGGAGGATCAGGCCGGTGTCCCTGGCGGGATCGACGATCCCTGGGCGCGGGTCACGCATCAGGTCGAACGGCAGCGGCGCGACGCCCGAGCCCGAGTCGACCATCACGTAGGTGCCGGCCTCGGGGGCCACCGTGAAGGTGAGGATCGAGGCGGTCTCGGCGTGGGGGAAGGCGACCGAGATGGTCTCGAAGGGGCTGGCGACCGGCAGGATCGCCGCCGGCGAACAGAGCGGGGCCAGCGCGGCCGAGGCGACCGGGTTCCAGCCCGGCCTGAGGCCGAGGGCCAGCACCGACGGCGGCAGGGCCGGCATGTTGCACCAGCCGAGCGGAAGCCAGAGGTTCCTGCGGAGCCCCTCGAGCTGCGTCACCAGCGCCGGGGTCAGGCCTCCAGGCGGCTGGTTGCCGGGGAGCGAGAGGTCCATGTTCGGAAGCACCAGCGTGATGGCGGTGTCGGCGGTGAGCGGGAGCCCGCCGGCCTTCAGACCGCTGGCGCCACCGCGGAGCGCGGCGACGTAGCGGGCGCCGGGGGTCCAGCGGCGGCTGCCGGTGGCGCTGGCCTGCTTGCGCAGCTTGACGGCGCCGGCGCTGGAGACATCGACGTCGACGTCTACCCTGACCGGCGGCGAGACGTCGACGCGGAAGACGGCCACGGTGCCGGAGCCGACGCTGGCGGCGTCGATGAGCGGGGCGGCGTCGGCCAGGTAGGCCCCGGAGGCGGGGTCGAGCTTGACGGCGCTGATGGGGAAGCTGATCGAGACCTCCTGGTCGCTGGGGAAGCCGCCGCCGGCGTTGAAGGCCTCCAGCAGCGCCTTCTGGGCCGCCAGCTGCGGCGCGGTCAGGGTCGGCGCGGAGTTGAGCGCGAGGTCGTTCGGCAGCGGGATGTTGGGCGAGGCGAAGGTGGCGAGGACCAGCTTCTCGGGCTTCGGCTCCTGCGTCACGCCCTGGCAAGCCGTGATCGAGAAAGCGAGCGCCAGCACGGCGAGGCGGCGAAGTGACATCGGGTTCTCCTCGTGACGGAAAGTCACGACCAGGGGCGAGGTGCTGCGATGAAAAGCCTCCTTGATTTGGGTCACCTTGACCGGGAAGTCAACGGAACTTGGCCAACGCGCCGCGTCAGGACGAGGTAGTCTGGCTGCCGGTCCCGAGAACGGGGGAGGGGGGCTGCTCCTCGTGGCCGGTGCGAAGGGGGGAAGCCAGCCTGAAGCCGATCACCCGACTCGACCAACTGCTCGCGGTGGCCTGCTCCCGTGGCCCGAGAAGGCTGGTGCTGGCGGCCGCCGAGAGCAAGTCGGCGCTCGGCGCCGCGGTGCTGGCCCGGCGCCGTGGGCTGGCCGAGGTGATCCTGGTCGGCGACCGGGACGCCCTCGCCGCCCGGCTCCGGGAGCTTGGCGAGGACCCGGCCAGCTGGGACCTGCGTTCCGCCAGCGACGACGCCGACGCCGCCCGCCGCGCCGTCGCGCTGGTTCGTGGCGGCGAGGCGAGCATCCTCATGAAGGGGCGGCTCTCCACCAGCGAGCTGCTCCGCGCCGTGCTCGACCGGGCCGATGGCCTGCGCACCGGGCAGCTGCTCTCCGACGTGCTGGTGGCCGAGCACCCGCTGGCCAACCCGCCCCGCCTCATCGGCGTCACCGACGGCGGCATCAACGTGGCCCCGACGCTGGCGCAGAAGCGAGCCATCATCGAGAACGCCGCCGCCCTCTTTCGCCGGCTCGGCCACGTCCGCCCGCGGGTCGCCTGCCTCTGCGCCTCGGCGATGGTCAGCGAGGCCATGCCCCACACCGTCGACGCCGCGGCGCTGGCGTCGCTCAATGCCACGGGCCAGCTGACCGGCTGCCTGGTCTCGCCGCCGCTGGCGCTCGACAGCGCCCTCTCGCCGGAGGCGGCCGAGCTGAAGGGGATCGACCACCCCGTGGCGGGGCGGGCCGACCTGCTGCTGGTCCCCGACATCGAGACCGGCAACGCGCTCGGCAAGGCCTTCACCTGGCTGGCCCGCGCCCGGGTGGCTCACGTGGTGGTCGGCGCCCGCGCGCCGGTCCTGATCCCGAGCCGGGTGGAAGGTGCCGAGGACAAGCTCCTCTCCATCGCCCTCGGCGTGATGGCGGCCGGCGAGGCGCCGTGACCGCGGCGCCGCTGCTGCTGGTCATCAACCCTGGCGCCGGCTCGACCAAGCTGGCGCTCTTCCGCGGCGAGGCGCTGGAGCGCGAGGCCAGGCTCGACCACCCCGAACTCCTGACCCGGCTGGCGGCGCGCTGCTGGGACGAGCTGCCGGCGCGGCTCGCCGCGGTGAAGGACTTCGTCGCCGGGGCCGGCCTGGCCCCCGGGGAGCTCGGCGCCGTGGTCGGGCGCGGTGGGCTGCTCCCGCCGGTCCCGGCCGGCACCTTCCTGGTGAACGAGGCGATGCTGGCCGACCTGGAGCGGGCCGAGCGCGGCGAGCACGCCTCCAACCTGGGCGCGCCGCTGGCCCGGGCGCTCGCCGACCTCCACGGCTGCCAGGCCTTCGTGGTCGACCCGGTGGCGGTGGACGAACTGGACCCGGCCGCGCGCCTCACCGGCCTGGCCGGCGTGGAGCGGCGCAGCTTCACCCACGCGCTCAACATCCGGGCCGTGGCCCGGCGCCACGCCGCCTCGCTGGGCCGGCCTCTCGCTTCGCTGCGCCTGGTGGTGGCTCACCTCGGCACCGGGATCTCGCTAGCGGCGCTGCGCGGCGGCCGCATGGTCGACGTGGTCAACCCGCAGGACGAGGGGCCGATGAGCGGGGACCGGGCCGGGGCGGTCCCGGCTACCGCGCTCATCGACCTCTGCTTCGCCCCGGGCGCCGGCCGGGCGGCGTTGCGGCGGCGGCTCTTCGGTGACGGCGGGCTCTACGGCCACCTCGGCACCCGCGACGTGCGCCAGGTGGTGCGGTCCGCCGAGGCCGGTGACGCCAGGGCGGCGCTGCTGCTCGAGGCCATGACCCTGCAGGTGGCCAAGAGCATCGGCGCGCTGGCCACGGTGCTGGACGGGAAGGTCGACGCGGTGCTGCTGACCGGTGGCCTGGCCCACCTGCGGGAGGTGGTCGAGCCGATCCGGCGGCGAGTCGCCTTCGTGGGGCCGGTGGTGGTGGTCCCGGGCGAAGACGAACTGCGGGCGCTGGCCGAGGGGGTGCTGCGGGTGCTGCGCGGCGAGGAGCAGCCCCTGCGCTACGGCTAGTCGAAGAGGTAGAGGACCAGGCCGAGCGCCTGCTCGGCCGGCCGGCGCCGGTACTCGAGCGCCAGCGAGACCTCGCGGCCGAGGTGGAGCCGGCCGGCGGCGGCGGCGGTCCAGGTCTGGTGGGTCGGCGTGCCGGGGAGCCAGCGCCAGCCGCCCGAGGCCAGCAGTGCGGCGCGCGAGCCGGCCCGGAGCCGGACCAGCGCCGAGGGGCCGAGACCGAGCCGCCAGCCACTCCCGCCGATCCCGCGAAGGTCGGGGGCCGCCTCGACCGAGCCGTCGGCGAAGAGCGCGGCGTGGAAGGCGCCGCCGAGGCCGGCCCCGGCGAAGCCGGCGCCGCCGGCCGCTACCAAGGCGACGCAGGAGGCGCAGCCATGGTCGCGGACGGTCTCGGCCCCGATCTTGACGTGCCAGGAGGTCCGCATGTCGAAGCGGGTCCACGGCGCCAGCGAGATGATGCGGACCAGCAGGCTCTCCTCCAGCTCGACCGCCTCGCGCGCGCCGTCGTACCGGAGCCGCGTCGGCAGGAAGTCGATCTGCGCCTCGGCCGGATAGCCGTCGGGCGGGTCGAGCAGGTCATGGAGGCAGAGCCGCAGGTCGAGGTTGGCGATGCCGCCCGTGGAAGCGCCGCGCGGCTCGAGCAGGCCGCCACCGAGGCCGAGCCGGAGCGAGCCATGACCGCGGTCGGGCCGGCGCTCTTCGGGCGGCTCGATCACCTGCTCGGGCGACTGGACCGGAATGGCGCTGCGCCGGGCCAGCAGCGCCTGGCGGGCGCGGGCTCGCGCCTGGTCGGTCGCGAAGATCAGAGCCTTGGCGTGGCGCACGTCCAGCAGGTCGAGGGCGGCGTCGAGCACCGCGGCGCCGGCAGCGGGGTTGCCGGGGGGGAGCGGTGCGGCCGGGTCGAGGGCCAGCGCCTCGACCGCGACCGCCTGCGCCTCGTCGAGCCCGCGGGCGCGGGACTCGAACTGGGTGCGGATGGCCGGCCGGTAGTTGACGGCGCGCACCAGCCCGGGGTTCTGGAAGAGCACCTTGACGGTGTCGGCCGGCACCACCAGCGGGCGCCAGGCGAAATGCTCGACGAGCCGGAGGCGCGGGGCCGCCGCCTCCAGCGCCCCGAGCACGTGGTAGCTGCAGTTCTCGTCCACGTACCAGTAGTCCATCCAGGTGCCGCCCAGCTCCCAGAGGTGGGCCACCAGCATGGCCACCTCGCGCGGTGTGAGCGCCAGGTCGTACTCCCAGAGGTCGCGCGACTCGGCGTCGGCGTACTCGCGCACCTTGTAGTAGTACGGGTAGTGACTGAAGCTCCCCTTGAAGAGGCCGAAGAGTCCCTTGAATGCGTAGAACAGGGCGTTCTGGGTGTCGGGCGTGGCCGCGTAGTCGACGCCGTAGTCGAGCAGTTCGAAGGTCTTGCCCGGCAGCGGCACCTCGGTCTTGTTGAGCCGCAGGAAGGTGTGGCCGAAGGAGCTGGCCGGGTTGTTCATGTAGTAGCTGGAGAAGACCACCGTCACGCTGCGGGCCTGGATCCGCTCGAAGAAGGCCAGCTGTCTCGGGCAGGCCCGCGGCGGCAGCGACGCGGGGTCGAAGCCGAGCCGCCCGGCCAGGTAGTGGAGACGGGCCGGGAAGCGGCAGTAGGGATCCTTCAGCTCGTCGTCGCCGCCGGGCGACGGGGCCAGCAGGCCGGCCAGCGTGGCGACCAGCTCGGCGGCGGGGTCGGTCTTGCCGCCGGGGGCCAGGTAGAAGCCCGGACCGTCGGGATCGCCCTTGACGCCAGGCAGCCAGCGCGGCCGCCAGTGGCCGAGTCGCAGCCAGCCGGCCTCCTCCGCCAGCTTCAGCTCGCCGGCCCGCGCCAGCAGCGCGGCCAGGTCGAGCGGCCCGTTGACCGGCCCGTTGAGCGGCGGCGACGGTGGCGGGGCCGCGGTGGCGGCGAGCGCCGGTTCGGCCGCGAGGGCCAGCGCGAGGAGGAGCGGTGCGAGCACGGATGCACGAGGTTAAGCGAAAGGGGAGTCCCCGTGTGAGGACTCCCCTTGATCGGCAGCGCGAGTGGTGCGCGGAGGCGGGCTAGATCTGGCAGCCGAGCGACTTGTCGGCCTTGAGCGTCTCGAGCAGCTTGTCGGTGATCTCCTGCGAGGAGGCCGTCTCGCTCGGGATGATGGTGGAGTAGCGCTGCTGCAGCGCCGCGCCCACGGCGTGCGAGTTGCCGCAGCCGGCCATCCAGGTGAGCGCGCCGATGGTCTCGCCCTGCCCGCGGCTCATGTCCTTGGCCAGCGCCTCGCGATTCGCTTCCACGAAGTTCCTGGTCCCCTGCGCCATGGCGCCGGTGCCGCAGTTGGAGGTGCCGGTGGTGATGCCGAAGGTCTGCGTCCCGAAGGTGCCATTGGTGGTGGCGGCGAGGATCTGGATGGCGCCCGGCTGGCTGCCGAAGGCCATCGAGCCGAGGCCGCAGCCGGCCGTGCCGTAGGCACCGCCACCCTTCAGGGCGGACTTGGTATCGGCGGCGAGGGCGGTGGAGGAGAGGAGAAGGGCAGCGACGAGGACCAGTCTGCGCATGTGGGGTTGCTCCCGTTCTGATGGTTGAAGCCCCCCGAACCGCTGAGGTACCGAAGGAAGGGGCCGTTTACGATCCATATCGCCGGACGGTGAAGCCGCGCCAGGGATATTGGGGGGTCTTTGGTCCCGGCCCGCTGGGCATGGTCTACAGTTGCAGGAGGCGCACCAATTGGGCATACTCGCCGGCTGATTCTGGAATCAGGAGGCCGCACTCATGGCGTTGAAGATCATGGTCACGGTGAAGCGGGTCGAGGACTCCGAGTCCAAAATCCGAGTCAAGCCGGATGGTTCCGGCATCGTCACGGACGGGGTCAACTACAAGATGAACCCGTTCGACGAGATCGCGGTCGAGGAGGGGCTCCGGCTCAGGGAGGCCCACGGCGGCGAGCTGGTGGTGGTCTCGATCGGAGGCGAGAAGTCGGCCACCGAGATCCGCGCCGCCCTCGCCATGGGGGCCGACCGCGGGGTGCTGGTCCGGCATGACGGCCCGCTCGACCCGGTGGTGGTCTCGGCCATCCTCGCCAAGGTGACCGAGCTGGAGAAGCCGGATCTGGTCCTGCTCGGCAAGCAGTCGATCGACGACGATCAGAACCAGGCCGGCCAGTACCTGGCGGCCCGCCTCGGCCTGCCGCAGGGGACCTTCGCCTCCAAGACCGAGAGCCTGGAGAGCGAGGCCGAGCAGAAGAAGCTCCCCGGTCTCAAGCTTTCGGCCGACGGCAAGCGGCTCGAGGTGGTGCGCGAGATCGACGGCGGGGTCGAGACCATCGACCTGTCGCTGCCGGCGGTGGTGACCTGTGACCTGCGGCTCAACAAGCCGCGCTTCGCCTCGCTGCCCGGCATCATGAAGGCAAAGAAGAAAGAGCTGAAGGAGCTGCAGGCGGCCACGCTCGGCGCCGACCTGACGCCCAGGGTGGTCGTGAAGAAGCTGAGCGAGCCGCCGGCGCGCAAGGGTGGCCTGAAGGTCGCCGACGTCGAAGAGCTCTGGAAGAAGCTCCACGAGGAGGCGAAGGTCGTCTGACCTTCGAGGCCACCATGTCCAACGTCCTGATCATCGCAGAAGCCTTCAAGGGGCAGGTCCGCCGGGCCTCCCTCCACGCCCTCGGCGCCGGCCAGCAGCTGGCCAAGCGGACCGGCGGCACGCTCCACGTGGTCCTGCTCGGGAAGGGGATCGGCGAGGCGGGCAGATCGCTGGCCTCGTTCGGGGCCACGGTCCACGTCGCCGACGCCGATGTGCTGGCCGCGCCGCTGGCCGAGGCCCACGCCCCGGTGGTGGTCGAGCTGGCCCGGGCGCTCGGCGCCACCTGGCTCGGCGCCGCCGCCACCGCCTACGGCAAGGATCTCACCCCGCGCGCCGCCGCGCTGCTCGATGCCGCCATGGCGACCGAGGTGACCGCCTTCACCGGCGAGGGTGCCGCGGTCCTCTTCCGCCGCCCCATGTGGGCGGGCAACGTGCTGGCAGACGTCGAGCTGGTCACCGCCGTCAAGGCCTTCACGGTTCGTCCCACCGAGTTCGCCCAGGCGACCGCCGGCGCGGCCGGCGAGATCAAGGCGGCGGCCGTCAACGTGCCGGCGCTCAAGACCCGCTACCTCTCCTTCACCGAGGTCAAGAGCGAGCGGCCCGAGCTGACCGAGGCCCGGGTGGTGGTAGCCGGTGGCCGAGGCACCAAGGGCGACTTCAAGCCGCTCGAGGCGCTGGCCGACGCGCTCTCCGGCGCCATGGCCGCCAGCCGCGCCGCCGTCGATGCCGGCTGGGCGCCGAACGACTGGCAGGTCGGGCAGACCGGAAAGGTGGTCGCCCCCGACCTCTACGTGGCGGTCGGCATCTCCGGCGCCATCCAGCACGTGGCCGGCATGAAGGGCTCGAAGGTGATCGTCGCCATCAACAAGGACCCGGAGGCGCCCATCTTCCAGATCGCCGACTACGGCCTGGTCGGCGACCTCTTCAAGATCCTCCCCGAGCTGGTCGCCAAGGTGAAGGCGGGGCACTGACCAGTGACCGAACTCCAGCTGGCCGAGCTGGGGGTCCACCGGCTGCCGCTGCCCATCCCCTTCATGGCGGCCGGAGGCCCGGTCAACGTCTACCTCATCGAGGCGGCCGGTGGCGGCCTGGTGCTCTTCGACGCCGGGCTGGGCACGGAGGCGGCGCAGGGGGCGCTGGCGCGCGGCTTCGACCGGCTCGGCTTCCGCTTCGAGGAGGTGCGCCGCATCGTGGTGAGCCACGGTCACGTGGACCATTACGGCGCGGCGCGCTGGGTGCAGGAGCGCTGGGCGGAGTCCCGCCCGGATGAGGTGCTGCCGGTCTTCGCCCACCCCCGCGACCTGCTGAAGCTCGACGAACGCGGCCCGCGGCTGCGCGACCAGCACGTCATCTACGGCAGGCACTTCCTGAGGCTCGGGGTGCCCCTCGACGTGCTCCAGGCCCTGGCCGCCTCCGGCGACGGCGCGCAGCGCCTGGCGCGGCGCATTCCGGGCGTCCAGCCCATCGAGGCCGGGGCGGTCATCGAGGGGCGGGCCCTGCGCTTCGAGGTGATCGAGATGCCGGGCCACACCCCGGGGCTCATCTGCCTCCATGCGCCCGACCACGGCCTGCTCATCCCGGCCGATCACCTGCTGGAGAAGGTCTCGCCCAACCCCATCATCGAGCTCGACGCCGAGGGGCGGAACGTCCACCGGCCGCTCGCCGTCTACCTCGCGTCGCTGGCCCGGACCCGGGCGCTCGAGCTCTCGCTGGTGATGCCGGGCCACGGCCCCGGCTTCAGCGGCCACCGCGCCCTCATCGACGGGCTGCTCGGCTTCTACGAGAAGCGGCAGGAGAAGCTGCTGGGGCTGCTGGCCGAGGGGCCGCGCAGCGGGTGGGAGCTCTGCCAGGCGCTCTTCCCGAGGGCCAGCGCCACCGACGCCTTCCTCACCATGAGCGAGACGGTGGCCAACCTCGAGGTGCTCGAGGACCGCGGAGCGGTGGTCCGCGTCGAGGAAGACGGCGCCTGGAATTTCCAGCGGGCGGCCTGAGCGGCGGGCCTCGCTCTGACGAGGCCCCGCTTTGCCTCCACCGCCCGCCTTCGGCTACAAGGCCACAGTGCCCCGACCCAGGCTTACTGACTACTGCGAGCGCCGATCCTCTCGCTGCGGCGGGCGGCCTCGTCGGTCCGCTGCTCAGCGTAGATCTACTACGCTTCCGCTGCTCCCTCCTCAGGCGCCAGCCTCGCTTCGGTCTCGTCGCTCTCGTCAGGTCATCATGCCTGGATCGGGGCACTAGCCGGCCATGCGCCGCTTCGCCCCGCTCTTCGCCGCCATCGGCTCCGGCGCCGCCATGGCGCTCTCTCTCCCGCTGGTGGTCCCCTGGATCTCCCTGCGCGAACTCGACCCGGCCGGCCGGGCCGGGTTGCTGGCCTGGGTGGCGCTGGTCCCACTGCTCTGGGCCCTCGGCCAGGTGCGGTCGAAGCGTGCTGCCGCCGGCCTCGGCTTCGCCGCGGGGCTGGCCTGCTTCTACGTCGCCATCCACTGGGTGAGCCACGCCATGACCGCCTTCGGCGGGCTGCCGGGTTGGGTGGCCTTCGTCGGTCTCTCGGCGCTGGTCGCCTTCATGGCGGCCCACTGGGCGCTGGCGGCCGCCGCCGCCTTCGCGCTGCGGCGCGCGCTGGGCTGGCCGCTCTGGCTCCACCTCCCGTTCATCTGGACCGCCACCGAACTGCTGCGGAACCATCTCTTCACCGGCTACCCGTGGGCCAACCTCGGCTACACCCAGGTCCGGTCCCTGCCGGTAGCCCAGTTGGCCGCGCTGGGCGGGGTCTACGCCATCGCTTTCCTGGTGGTGCTGGTCAACGGGGCGCTGGCCGAGGCCCTCGAGGCCAGGCTGGGCGGGCGCGCGCCGCCCCTGCGGCTGCTCGGCGCCGTGGGCGCGCTGCTGGCGCTGGTGGTGGCCGGTGGAAGCTGGCGGCTCTCGTCGCTGCGGGCCGAACTCGCCACCGCGCCGACCATCGAGGTGGCGGTGGTGCAGGTCAACCTCGACCAGGGGGCCAAGAACCGCGCCCGCGACCATGTCGAGGCCGTGCTGGAGCGGCTGGTGCCGCCGACGCTCCAGGCCGACGCCGAGGGGGCCGAGCTGATAGCCTGGCCGGAGGCCTCCTTCCCGGCCTACGCTCGCCCCACCACGCGCAGCTTCGCTACCGGCCGGGGCCGGCTCCCCCCGCTCCGCCAGGCCCACCTGCTGCTGGGCGCCGCCACCATCGAGGAGGTGCCGGGCCCGCGCGGCGAGCCGCTGCTGCGCCTGGAGAACAGCACCTTCCTGGTGGCGCCCAACCTGTCGGTGCTGGGGCGCTACGTGAAGCACCACCTCGTCCCCTTCGGCGAGTACGTGCCGCTGGCCGGCTGGCTCCCATTCCTCAAGCAGGTGGTCCCGGGCCTGGCCCCGTCCAGCCCGGGCGGCGCGCTCAACCTCCTGGAGTTCACTGGTCGTGACGGGTCGCCGGTGAGGGTCGGCTCGATGATCTGCTTCGACGCCATCTTCCCGGAGATTGGCGTGGCCTTGGCCCGGCAGGACCCCGACCTGCTCGTCAACCCGACCAACGACGCCTGGTACGGTTACTCCTCCGGCCCGTACCAGTTCCTCGACATGGTCCGGTTGCGGGCGGTGGAGACCGGCCGCGCCATCGCCCGCCCGGCCTACTCCGGGGTCTCGGCCCTGATCCTGCCCACCGGTGAGCTGCTCCCCGGGGCGCTGGAGGTCGGGCCGGTCGATCCCGAACTGGCCCCCATGCACCAGGAGCCATCCCGGTTCCTGCGCGGCCGGCTGCCGCGTCGACATGGCTTGACGCCGTATGCCCGCGTCGGCGATCTCTTCGCTGGCGCCTGCGTGGTCCTCTCCTTGGCGGCGCTAGCCGCCGCCTGGCGGGTTCGCCGTGCCGCCGCTTCCCGCTAGTCAGGAGCCTCTCCAGATGGCCACACCGACCGCCGAGCTGCTCGCCGACCTGACCCGCCGCCTCGATGGGATCCGGGGGTCGCTTTGACGTCGAGCGGAAGCGCCACCGCGTCGCCGAGATCGCCACGCTCTCCGAGTCGCCGGAGTTCTGGGGCGAGAACACCAGGGCCCAGGCGCTGCTGAAGGAGAAGGCGCAGCTCGAGCAGGTGGTGGGGGGCTGCGACCGGGTCGGCAGCGCCCTCTCCGACGCGGCGGCGCTCCATGAGCTGGCCGAGGAGGCCCGCGACGAAGCGGTGCGGACCGAGGCTGCGGCCTCCGCCTCCGCGGTGGCCCTCGCGGTCGAGGCACTGGAGTTCCAGAAGATGCTCTCCGGGCCACACGACCGGGCCGGGGCCATCGTCGAGGTCAAGAGCGGCGCAGGCGGGGTCGAGGCCATGGACTGGGCGGCCATGCTCTACCGGATGTACACTCGCTACTGCGAGCGCAAGGGCTGGGCCATCGAGCCGGCCGACATGGTGGCGGGAGAAGAGGCGGGGATCAGCCAGGGCTCCTTCTTCGCGCGCGGCGAGTTCGCCTATGGCTTCCTCAAGGCGGAGAAGGGGGTGCACCGGCTGGTGCGCATCAGCCCCTTCGACCAGAACGCCCGTCGCCAGACCAGCTTCGCCGCCGTGGACGTCACCCCGGAGATCGACGACGACATCGTCATCGACATCAAGGAGGCCGACGTCCGCATCGACACCTACCGCTCCTCCGGGGCCGGCGGCCAGAAGGTGAACAAGACCGACTCGGCGGTGCGCATCACCCACCTGGCCACCGGGATCGTGGTGGCCATGCAGAACGAGCGGAGCCAGCAGAAGAACCGCTCCATGGCCTGGAAGATCCTCCGCTCCCGCCTCTACGAGTACGAGGAGAAGCGGCGGCAGGTGGTCCTCGACGCCGCCGAGGCCCAGAAGAAGGACATCGACTTCGGCTCGCAGATCCGCAGCTACGTGCTGCAGCCCTACCAGATGGTCAAGGACCTGCGGAGCGGCGTGGAGACCGGCAAGGTGGACGACGTCCTCGACGGGGACATCGAGGGCCTGATCCGCCCCTGGCTGATGGGGGTGCGCCGCACCGACCGGGCCTAGTCCCTGGGTCGGGGAACCGGGACCGCGCTCGCTACCGCGGCGTGAAGACGATCGGCTGGCGTGCCTGGGTGAAGCGGTCGATGCTCTCGGAGGCCCAGCCCGGCAGGCCGACCAGCCTCACGCCGCAGCCGGCCGGCTGCCGGCCGGTGGTGGCGCTCTTCTCCCGGATGAACGCCACCTCGCCGTCGAGGTCGATCTTGCGCCCGTCGGCGAGGCCGAGCCTCACCTGGAGCTGCGTCCCGAGCGGCGGCGGGAGCGCGGTGGCGATGAAGACGCCACCCGAGTCGATTCGCCGGGTGCTGCCGACGAAGAAGTTGTGCTCGGAGACCAGCGAGACGTTGACCTCGACGCGGGTCGGCTGTGGGCGCGAGCGCGGCTCGTCGACCAGCTCCTCGTCGATGAGCGCCATCAGGTCGATGGACGGCGACGGGATGGTGCGCAACGGCGGGGGGAAGGCCGGGTCGGAGAGGGCCAGCGGGGGGGCGGGCGGATGGGGCTGCGGCGCCGGAGGGCGGGGCGGGGGCGAAGCGGCCGGTTGGCCGATCAACCCGGAGCCGACGGAGCGTTCCACCACCACCAGCGGCCTGGCCAGCACCTCGGCGCGCGAGAAGGCGCGCTCGGCGCCGGCCACAGCGGCCAGCGGCTCCACCAGGTCGCGCGAAGGACCGACCATGACGATGCGCACGCCGACGCGGGCGGCGCCGGCCGCCGAGGTGAGGGCCGACCCCCAGGTCGAGTCGGGGGAGGCCGGAAGGACCAGCACCACCGCGTGCGGGGCGACCACGCGCATGATCGGTTCGAGTTCCCCTGGGCCGGGGAGGCAATAGACCGCGAAGCCCGCACGTTCGAGGTGCAGGTGGAGCGCGATCGAAACGTCGGCGTCCGAGCCCACCACCAGGACGCGCGACGCCACCGGGGCGCCGGCGGGGCTCACGCGGTGCGGCCTCCAGTCTCCATCATGATGCGGCGTTCGAGGTCGGCGCGGTTGGTGGCGTTGCCGAGCGCGGTGTCGATGGAGATCTTCTTCGCCTCATGCAGCTTGTAGAGGTATTGGTCGAAGGAGTGCATCCCCAGGTCCTGCCCGGCCGTCTCCATGTAGGCGCGCAGTTCGTCCAGCTTGGATCCGCTGCGGATCAGCTCCCGCACCGTGGAGGTGGAGAGCAGCGCCTCGACCGCCGGGATCAGGCCAGAGGCGTCGGCCCGCATCAGCAGGCGCAGCGCCACCACGGCCTGGAGGTTGTCGGCGAGCCGGCCCCGCACCGTCTCCTGCTCGTCGGCGGGGAAGAGCCCCACCAGCCGGCCGATGGCCCGCGGCACGTCCGGGGTGTGGAGCGAGGTGATGACCAGGTGTCCGGTCTCGGCGGCCTTGAGGCAGATGTCGGCCGACTCGCGGTCGCGCAGCTCGCCCACCATGATGATGTCGGGGTCCTGGCGGAGCGCGGCGCGCAGGGCGTCGGAGTAGCTGGCGGTGTCCGAGCCGACCTCGCGCTGGATGGCCAGTCCCTTGCCACCCGGGAAGAGGAACTCGATGGGGTCCTCCACCGTCACCACGTGCAAGCGCTCCTGCTGGATGATGTGGTGGATGATGGCCGCGATGGTGGTCGACTTCCCGTTGCCGGTGGCCCCGGTGACGACGATCAGCCCGCGGCGGGCCTCGGAGATGGTGCGGATCACCGGAGGAAGGTTGAGCGGGTCGAAGTCGGGGATGGCGAACGGGATGGTCCGCATCACCGTGCCCCAGCAGTTCCGCTGCTTGAAGATCGAGGCCCGGAAGCGGGAGACCCCGGGGAGCGAGTAGCTCCGATCCACCTCGCGGAAGTCGAGGGGCGTGTAGCCCGAGCCGGGCGCCTGGAGCACGAAGCCAGCGATGGCCTCGGTGTCCGCCTCGGTGAGGGGGGGGTACTTCGCCGCCAGCAGCTCCCCGAAGACCCGGTAGGTCGGGGGGTAGCCGACTTCGAAGTGGACATCACTCGCCTGGCGCTTCACGGCCAGTTGCAGCAGCGAGTGGAACATTTCCTCGGTGAGTGGACCTTGGCCTTCCATGGTCCATCCAGCTTACTCGGGTCCGGGGCTCTGGAAAAGCGAAAGGCCTCGCGGTCGCCGGTTCGGCCTCTCCAGTTCGGCGCTGAAGCGCCTATGGTGTCCGTCATGTTCGGAACGATCGAAGAGGTCGAGGCGGAAATCTCAAGGCAGGGCTACCTGCCATCCCGAGAGATCGTCACCTCGGTATTCCTGGCCGACCGGCTGGAGAAGCCCCTGCTGGTGGAAGGACCGGCCGGGGTCGGCAAGACCGAACTGGCGCGGGCCTGGGCCGCCGCCTCGGGGCGTGAGCTGATCCGGCTCCAGTGCTACGAGGGGCTCGACGAGGCCAGGGCCATCTACGAGTGGGAGTATTCGAAGCAGTTGCTCTATACCCAACTGCTGCGCGACCGGCTCGGGGAGTCGGTAGCTGGCGCCGGTTCGCTCGCCGAGGCGGCCGACCGGATCGCGGCCGAGGGGAACGTCTTCTTCAGCGAGCGGTTCCTGCTGGCGCGCCCCATCCTGCAGGCGGTGCGCTCACCTCGGCCGGTGCTGCTGCTGGTCGACGAGATCGACAAGGCCGACGAGGAGATGGAGGCCTTCCTGCTGGAGATCCTCTCCGACTGGGCCGTCACCATCCCGGAGCTCGGGACCTTGCGCGCCAAGGTCATCCCCCGCGTGGTGCTCACCTCCAACGCCACCCGCGAACTCTCCGACGCCCTGCGCCGCCGCTGCCTCCACCTCCACATCGACTTCCCGGCCCAGGAGCGCGAGTTGGCCATCGTGCGGGGCCGGGCCGGCCAGGCCAGCGAGGCGCTGGCGCGCCAGGTGGTGTCGGCGGTGGCCCGGCTGCGCACCATGGACCTGCGCAAGGCGCCCTCGGTAGCCGAGGCCATCGACTGGGCCCGGGCGCTGGTGGCCCTGGGCATCGAGTCGCTCGACCCGCGGACGCTGCTGGAGACGCTCAACGTGGTCGTGAAGCACGAGGCCGATGCCGAGCGGGTGCGGTCGCGAGCCGCCGAGGTCCTGAGGTAGGCTGGCCGGATCCATGACCGCGCCGCGCGTGCTCATCGTCGAACCCGACTCCGCCTTCGCCCTCTCCCTGGCCGCCGTGGTACGCGACGCCGGCTGGACCAGCGCGGTGGCGGGGAGCGCCGCCGAGGCGGAGCTGGAGATCGCGTCGCGACGGCCCGAACTGGTGGTGATGCGCGCCGAGCTCCCGGACCTCTCCGGTTTCTCGGTCTGCGCCCAGCTCCGCCACGACAAGTCGATGGCCCGGCTGCCGGTGATCCTCTACAGCTCGGACACCGCCTCCGAGTCGCTCGCCGAGCACGCCCGCACCCCGTGGGCGGCCAACGGCTACCTGGCCATGCCGCTCGACACCGCCGCCCTCACCACCATGGCGCGCCGGCTGCTGCACCCGCCGGAGCCGACCGAACTGGCCGACGACGACCCGGACCTGCTCGAGGTCGCGTCCGCGGGAGAGGAGGCGAGCCAGACCGCACCTCCGCCGCTCTCCAGCCAGGCCCGGGCCGCTTCGCCGCCGCCAGGCGCCCCCGGCCCGCCCCCGGTCCCACGCCGGCCCAGGCGCGAGCTGCTCACCGAGGAGGATCGGCTCTTCGCCGACCGGGTATTCCAGTCGGTCGCCGACCGCCGCGACGCGCTCATCGCCGAGGCCGAGCGCCGCCGGCCACCGCCGCGCCGCGACCTGTTGTCCACGCCGGAGGGGCGGCTCACGCTGCTGCGCGAGGACCTCAAGTGGCGCGAGGCCCAGTTGGCCCGGCTCGCCGAGATCTGGGAGGTCCGCGAGCGCGAGGTGGCGAGCGTCGATGAGCGGATCCACGCCAGGGATGTCGAGGTGCAGCGGGCGCGGCAGGAGGCCGAGGAGCTGGACCGCAAGCTGGCCGACGCCCGGCGGCGGCTTGGCGACCAGGACCGGGAGCACGGGGCTTCCATCGAGGGACTGCTCTCCGAGAAGTTCAAGGAGGAGAAGGATCTGATCGAAGTGGTGGCCGGAACCGAGCGCCACCTGCACGAGACCGAGCGCCAGCTGCGGAGCCGCGACGAGCAGCTCGAGGCGGCAGGCGCCGAGGCGGCGGGGCTGCGGGAGCGGCTCGCGGCCCAGGCCGACCAGGCCCGGGACCTTCGCCAGCAGGGGGCGGAGCGCGAGGGGCGGATCGAGGGGCTGGAGCGGTCGGCGCTGGAGAAGGACCAGCGGCTGGCGGAGGGCTCCGAGCAGGTCGAGGCCCGCGACGCGCTGCTGCGCGGCGCCCATCGCGAGGTGGAGCGGCTGCGGGGCGAGCTCTCGGCGGCCCGGCAGGCGCTGATGTTCCGGGAGTCGGAGCTGCGCGGGGAGGTGGACCGGGCTCGCTTCGACGTGAAGGAGGTGGGCGGACTGCTGGCGCAGACCACCCGCGAGCGGGACCAGGCCCTGGCCCGGACGGCCGCGCTGGAAGGGGACCTGGCGGCGGCGCAGGCCGAGGCCGACCCGACCATCCTCGAGCGCATCGGCCCCGGTCCCGTCCCAGGGTAGTGCCTGGTAGTTGCCGGCGGCGGCCCGGTGGGCGACACGGAGCGCGGTTCGCGCTATTCAAATGTCTTGGAACTCCTCCGCAGCCACCTCCTCGCGGACCTGCCCCACGGCTTCACGACGCGGTCCGGCGGCCGGTCGGTCGCTCCGTTCGACTCGCTCAACCTCGGCGATCGGGTCGAGGACGCCCCCGAGACGGTGGCCGAGAACTGGCGCCTCCTGGAGCAGGCAGCCGGACTCGGCTTCGCCCGTGTCAGGCAGGTGCACGGCGCCCGCGTCGTCGTCGCCGCTGGACCGGCGCTGCCTCGCGAGGAGGCCGACGGCCTGGTCTCGAGCATCCCGGGCCTCGCCGCCTGCGTCGCGGTGGCCGACTGCGTGCCGATCCTGCTGGCGCGACCCGACGGGAGCGCGGTGGCGGCGTTGCACGCCGGTTGGCGCGGAACGCTGGCCCGGATCGCCGCCGTAGGGGTGCGTTCCCTGGCCGGACAGGCCGGCGGCGAGCCGCCACTGGCCGTGATCGGCCCGTCCATCGGTCCCTGCTGCTACCAGGTGGCGGCTGACCTGGCGGCCCGGTTCACCGCCTCCTTCGGGCCGGGCGTCATCCGGCCCGGGCCACGCGGGCCTCACCTCGACCTGTGGGCCGCCAACCAGCTGACCCTGCTCGAGGCCGGCGTGACCCGCCTGGCGGTGGTGCGCCGCTGCACCGCCTGCGAGCCGCGTCACTTCTTTTCCCATCGCCGCGATGGCGTACGGACCGGCCGGATGGTCGGCTTCATCGCGCCGTCACCGATATCGGCAGGCCGCCGTTCCTTGACCCAGGCAGGATCCGACCTAGAATTTCCAAGGTCTTGACGACGATCCGTCCGAGTTCCGCCTTCGCAGCGGCCTTTCTCCTGTCCGGTTGTGCCGGCGCGGACGCCGTGGCGCGCCGAGACCTCGACACGCTGCGCGCCGAAGTGCAGGCCCTTCGCCAGGAGAACCTCCAACTGGTGGTCTCGCTGGACCAGCTCGCCACCCGGGTCGACGCGCTGGCGCTGCGCGGCGCCAAGCCAGCAGTCGAGCCGGCGCGAGCCGCGCCGCTGCCCGGAGCGGAGGGCGATCCGTCCCTGGTGCCCGGCGGTCTGGCCGTCGTGAAGGTGGAGCCGCCCAAGGCCAGCCGGGCGCCGCCGGTGCCGACCACCACGCCCCTGGTGGAGCCCGACGCCGGGCGCCTCGACGCCATGGCGCGCAAGGGGGGCCGGAATCTGGCCGGCGACGCCGAGGCCGAACTGAAGGCGGCGCGCCGCCGGGAGCCGTTGGCCCGCGCCCATGCCCTGGAGGACTTCGTCTCCCGGTATCCCCGCCACCCGCAGGCCGGCACCGCGCTCCTCGAAGCCGCCGCGGCCTACGCCGAGGCGGGCAAGGGGGAGGCCGCCTGCACCTTGAGCCGCCGCGTCCTCGACGAGTACCCGGCCAGCGAGCAGGTGGGCGACGCCCTGGTCCAGCTGGCGGGCTGCGAGGCACGCAGAGGGGCGCCCGAGGCCGAGCGCCGGCTCCTGACCCGCGTCGTCAACGAGTTCCCGAGCACGCCAGCGGCCAGCAGGGCCCGCGAGCGGCTCGTTTCCATTCCAGGTCGCACCGGCGCCGATGCGGCGCCGGACGGCCCAGCAAGGAGCGGTCCATGATCCGCACCACCAGCCTCATCGTCGCCGCCCTCTTCCCGCTGCTGGCCGGCGCCCAGACCCAGGCGCTCAAGGCGGCCAAGGGAGCGGGTCAGACCTCCGACGCCGGCAACCTCCGGATCCAGCAGGCCGCCGACGCGGCCACCGCCCCCGATGGACCTGCCGAGCCGGCCGCGAGTGACGCCGTGCCGGATGCGGGCCGCCGTCCCGAGGGGAGCACCGTCAGCGCCGACCGGGGGCTGGGCACGGTGCCGCCGCCCGACACCTACACGGTTCGGCCTGGCGACACGCTCTGGGATCTCTCCGGCCGCTTCCTCAACAACCCCTGGTACTGGCCCAAGGTCTGGTCTTTCAACCCGGACATCGCCAACCCCCACTGGATCGAGCCTGGCAACCTCCTCAAGTTCTATCCGTCGCAGGAGGAGGCGCCCACCCGCGTCGAGCAGGTGGCGTCGGGGGGGAGCGGCGCGGGCACCGCGGTGGCACCCGCCACGGACGAGGAGCCGGTCGACGCCGAGCAGCCCCACGAGCTGGAGGATCTCTCCCGCGCCGACATGAAGTCGCCGGCCACGATCGAGGAGCAGGACGAGGTGGCGGTGGTCGGGCCCTACAAGGTCGGCTACGTCGCCCCCAAGACCATCATGATCCGGCGCGACAGCTTCGTGACGCCCACCCAGGTGGAGGAGTCGGGGACCATCGTGGCCGCGTTCGAGGAGAAGCTGATGCTCACCACCTCAGACCGCGCCTACGCCAAATTCAAGGGCGAGCCGCCCAGCAAGCTGGGCGAGACCTACCTGATCTACGAGACGGTTCGCCCCATCCACCACCCGGTCAGCGGCGGCCTGATCGGCTACCAGACGCGGGTGCTCGGCGCGGCGGTGGTGGTGGCAAGGGACCCCAGGGCCGTCACCCTGGTCATCACCGGGGCGCTGGCGCCCATCGAGCGCGGCGCCCTGCTGGGGCCCTGGACCGAGAAGCCCTTCCGGCCGGTCAAGGGCCGCGTCGCCACCAGGGACGTCGACGGCTTCATCGTGGGGACGCGCATGGAGGTCCTGACCCAGATCGCCGAGCAGAACGTGGTCTTCATCGACAAGGGGAAGGCCGACGGGGTCGAGGAGGGGAACGTCTTCAAGGTGATGCGCAGCGGCGACCCCTATGGCCTCCCGCTCACCAAGGAGCAACTGTCGCCCCCCAACGATGCGAGCCTGCCGCCCGAGGTGCTTGGCGAGCTGATGGTCATCGACGTCAAGGAGTCGACCGCCACAGCGCTGGTGATGAAGTGCCGGCGCGAGCTGCTCATCGGTGACGTGGTGGAGATGCGGATCCCGGGCGGGGCCAAGGTCGACAGCGGCAGCGGCGGGCGTTAGCAGCTGGCGCCTGGGATTCCGGGCCGGGCCCCGGTGAGACTGTCCTGGGCGCGCTGGCGGGGCCGGCGTGTCGGACCGGTCGTGGAGAATCGGTTCCGGATGGAACCGATACGCACACTTCGTCCCGGCGACGGCGGTTTTCCGCCAGCCCTGGCTCGCATCCCCCGGCCGCCAGCGTCGCTGCGGCTGCGCGGGGAGCTGGGCCGGCCCGTGGCGCGCGTGGCCATCGTCGGGGCGCGTGACGCCGACGAGTACGGCCGCGACATGGCCCGGCGCCTGGCCCGTGGGCTGGCCCGGGCCGGCGTCTCGATCGTCTCCGGCGGCGCCAGAGGAATCGACGCGGCGGCTCACCAGGGGGCGCTCGAGGCCGCGGGCCACACCGTGGTGGTGCTTGGAGGCGGCGTTGATCAGCCCACCCCGCAGGGGAATCGCGTCCTCTTCGAGCGAATCCTCGAGGCCGGCGGCGCCCTCATCTCAGAGTACCAGGACGGCACGGAGGTGCGCGACTACCGGCTGGTCGAGCGCAACCGGCTGGTCTCGGGCCTGAGCGACGCCGTGGTGGTGGTGCGGGCCACCCGGACCAGCGGGGCGCTCATCACCGCGGCCCTGGCGCGCGCCCAGCTCAGGCCGCTGCTGGCGGTGCCAGGAGACGCCGACAATCCGCTCTCGGAGGGACCGCTCCGGCTGCTTCGCGAGGGGGCGCGGCTGGCGGCGGAGCCGGAGGACATCCTCACCTGCCTCGGCCTGGCGCCAGCGCAGCAAGCCGAGCTTCAGCTCGGGGACCTGGGGCCGACCGCCCGGGACCTGCTGGGTGCGCTCACGCTCTCGCCGCGCCATATCGCAGAAGTGGCGCGCAACGCCGGCCTGAGCTGCGGCGCAGCGCTGGCAGGCCTGCTCGCCCTGGAGCTGGAGGGGCTCTGCGAGCAGCGCCCCGGGCAGCGCTTCGTCCGCCGTGGTGACTAACGGGGCCCTGCTCCGCCACGGGGTGGGCCGGCCGTCCACGCTGGCCACCATCGGCGAAAGCCTCGAGGCGCGCGGCTGCCTGTCGAGGTCGGCCTGGGCGCCACCAGAGCGCCCGCTGGGCCAGGCGGTTGCTTGACACCCCGAGCAGCCTGCTGGTAGGAAATTCTCCCGTTTATTCGCAGGCAAGGCCGCACCTGGTGCGCGCTTTCCCCACCCCTCGCCGACAAGAGGCAGAGATGCTCCAGACCTTGGCCGAGTTCTTCAAGGAGGGCGGTCCGTTCATGTTCGTGAACGTCGCCACCAGCGCCGTGGCGATCGCCATCATCGTCGAGCGGGTGGTGGTCCTGGCGTTCCGCCTCAACCTGAACGCACCACCCTTCATGGAACAGATCCAGAAGTTGGTGCTGGCCGGCAACGTCGATCGCGCCGTGAAGCTCTGCGCCGCCGCACCCACCGCCGCGCTCGCCAGGGTGGTGAAGGCCGGCCTCTCGCGGGCCAACCGCGGCGAGCAGGAGGTGGCCCGGGCGCTCGAGGAGGCCGTCCTCGAAGTGAGCCCGATGGTGAGCAAGCGCATCCAGCCGCTCTGGTCGCTCGCCAACGTGGCGACCCTGGTCGGGCTGATCGGCACCATCACCGGCCTGATCGGCACCTTCAAGTCGCTGGGCGCCGCCACCCCGGAGATGAAGCAGTTGATGCTCTCCAAGGGGATCTCCGAGGCCATGAACAACACCGCCTTCGGCCTCACCATCGCGGTGGTCTGCATCGTGGCCCACCTGCTCATCAGCTCGAAGGCCAAGGCCATGCTCGAGGAGATCGAATTCAACGCGCTCAAGCTGGAGAACCTGCTGAGCCGCCGCGGCGCCGGCGAGACCAACCCGCTCGAGTCGGCGGGCACCTAGGCGTCGCAGCCGCTCGCCGGCAGGCAGCCAGGGACCCAGATGCGCAGGCGCATCCGCGAGGAAGATGAGACGGGCGAGCTCAACATCGTCCCCTACCTCGACGTGGTCGTGAACCTCGTCATGTTCATGCTTCTCAGCATGACTGGCCTGATCACGCTCGGAGTGCTCAACGTCTCCGCCCCCAGGATCGGTGGCGAGGGAGGCGCGACGGCCGCTCAGGAGTCGGGTCCGAAGCTGCTGTTGACGGTGGCGGTCGGCCGCCAGGGCTTCTACATCGCCGGCGCCGGGGGCGTGCTCGGATCCGACGCCAGCTCGACCGACCTGACGCGCCCGCCCACCATCCCGCTTGGCGCCGACGGGAAGTACGACTTCGGCGCACTCTCCGCCCAGCTCGTGACCATCAAGGAGAAGTTCCCCAACGAGACCCAGGTGATCCTCACCGCTGATGGCACGGTGGTCTACGACATCCTCATCCAGACCATGGATGCCTGCCGCGAGCTGGTCGTGAAATCGGCCGACGGCAAGGTGGAGCGCAAGCCGCTCTTCTTCGACGTCTCCCTCTCGGTGATCGGGTGAGCCATGACCGCGCCTGAGGCCACCCGCCAGGAGGAGCAGGCCGCCATCCGCCGCGAGCGGCAGACGCGGAACCACCGGCGCGCCAGGCGCAGGGCCCGGGAGCGGGCCGGGGAGATCAAGGAGCTCAACATCGTCGCCATGATGGACATGATGACGATCCTGCTGGTGTTCCTCCTCAAGTCGTACCAGGCCTCCACCCTCAGCGTGAACATGAACGAGGGGCTGACCATCCCGGTCTCCTCGACGCAGCTGGTGCCCCAGGAGAACATCTCCATCACCGTCTCGATGCACGAGGTGGCGGTGAACGACCGCAAGGTGGTGCCGCTGGATGCTGGCGTGATCCCGCCAGCCTACAAGGAGGGCGGCAGGGCCGAGGCCTTCTACGTCGGCTCGGTCTTCGAGGCCCTCAAGAAAGAGGTCGACAAGCAGAAGTACATCGCCCAGTACAACAAGAACGCCCCCTTCAGCGGGCGGGTCAACGTCATCGCCGACAAGAAGTTGACCTATCGGACGCTGATGGAGGTCCTCTACACCGCCGGGCAGGCCGAGCTGGGCGAGTACAAGTTCATGGTGATGAAGAACGAGTAGTGCTCCTACCCAGGTCGAGGCCTACGGCCCGGTGGGCGGGTCCGGAGCAGCCTCAGCCAGTCCTGCCGCCGGGCTCGGTGGCCTCGGCACAGCCGGCGCAACGGACGGCCCAGGGCAGGGCGGTCAGCCGCTTCGACTCGATGGCCCGCCCACACTCGGCGCACTCACCCCAGCGCCCCGCGTCGATGCGCGCTAGCGCGGCCTCGATGCGACGCAGCTCCAGCCGCTCGGCCTCGTTGAGCCGCGCCAGGTCGGCGCTGCCCTGCTCGGTCTGCGCCAGCTCCTCGAACTCATGACCTCGCTCGGCGGAGCGCAGGCCGTCGAGCTCGGCTTCGGCCCGGCGCGTGGCCTGGAGAACAGCGGCGCGACGGCGTTCCAGCTCGGACTTCGCCTTCTGCTGTCTGCTGGTGGTCACGTTGCACTCCCTTCGAGACCGAGCGTATACCCCTCCCGGCTCGGGGGTAATGCCCCGGTGGGCCGGAACAACCATATGCCCTGGGGCGTGACCTGATGACGCAGCGGGTGACCATCGTCGGCGCGGGGCTGGCCGGCTGCGAGGCGGCCTTCCGGCTTGCTCGAGCCGGGGTGGGGGTCGATCTCCGGGAAATGAAGCCGGGGAAGCGCTCTCCGGCCCATGTCCTCGACGGTCCGTGCGAGCTGGTCTGCTCCAACTCGCTCCGCTCCGACAACCCACTCAACGCCGTCGGGCTGCTTCATGAAGAGCTGCGAAGGCTCGGCAGCCTGGTGCTCGCCGTCGCCGACCAGACCCGGGTGCCGGCGGGCGACGCGCTGGCCGTCGACCGGGAGCGTTTCAGCCGCCGGGTGGCCGAGCTGATGGCGGAGCGCCCGGAGATCCTCATTCACCGCGAGGAGGTCTCGGCCCTTCCGGCCGGACCGGGGCCGGCGCTGCTGGCTACCGGTCCACTCACCGGAGACGCGCTGGCGTCCGAGCTGCAGGAACTCTGCGGCGGGCGGCTCGCCTTCTACGATGCCATCGCGCCGATCATCTCGGCCGAGTCGATCGACATGACCATCGCATACGCCAAGTCCCGCTACGACAAGGGGAGCGGCCCCGACTACCTCAACCTGCCGCTCGACGAGGCTCAGTACGGCGCCTTCGTCGAGGCGCTTCGGGCCGGCGAAAAGGTGGCGCCGCACGGCTTCGAGGAGCCGCGCTACTTCGATGGCTGCCTTCCCATCGAGGTGATGGCCGAGCGCGGGCGGGAGGTGCTGGCGCACGGGCCGCTGAAGCCGGTCGGCCTCGAGGACCCACGCACCGGGAGGCGGCCCCACGCGGTGGTGCAGCTCCGGCGCGAGGACCAGGCCGGTACGGCCTGGAACCTGGTCGGCTTCCAGACCCGGCTCACCTGGACCGAGCAGCGGCGGGTCTTCCGTGCGCTTCCTGGGCTGGCCAACGCCGAGTTTCTTCGCCTCGGGCAGGTGCACCGCAACACCTTCGTGGATGCCCCCCGGGTGTTGGCGGCCGACCTCTCGGTGAAGAAGCTCCCCCATCTCTTCCTGGCCGGGCAGCTCACCGGGGTGGAGGGCTACGTCGAGTCGGCGGCCTGCGGACACCTCGCGGCGCGCGCCATCCTCGATCGGCTCGAGGGGCGGTCCTTCCAGCCTCCTCCGGCGGTCACGGCAATGGGGGCGCTCCATCGGCACCTGACCGGGGAGGCGCACCCCCCGGGGCACGAGCACCAGCCGAGCAACGTGATCTTCGCGCTCTTCCCGCCGCTGCCGGGGAAGGTGCGCGGTGGCAAGGAAGGGCGCAAGATGGCCCACCTGGAGCGGGCGCGAAGGGAGCTGGGCGCGTGGATTTCCTGAGCGTGAGACGAGGCGCGGTGCGGCAGGTGGGGCGGAGCCTGGTGCCGGCCATGGCGGTGCTCGGGATGGCCCTGGCGGCCTGCCAGGATGGAGGGTCGGGAGCGCAGGCCAGCCAGGGGAGGCGGCTGGCGGCGGGGAACTACCGCTCGCTGCAGGCTTCGGCCGACGGTGCCTGGCTGGCGCTGCTGGAGACCTGCGTCGAGGTGAAGGGTCGCTTCCTTCCTCCAGGTACCGCGACCTGCGAATTGAAGATGCTCTCGACGTCCGGCGGCGAGCCCCGGCTGGTTGCCAGGGCCGTGCCGACCCTCCCACACGGTGCCGCCTTCGCGCCGGACGGAGGCGCGTTGGCGGTGGTGTCAGACTTTGACTTCGAGTCGGGGTCGGGGACGCTGCTGCTGGTGCGGGACGGGGTGGCGAAGGAGGTGGCGCGGGCCGTCACCTTCCACGGCTTCGTCCCCGATGGAGGAGGGGCGCTGTTGGCCGTGGCTGGCGGAAAGCTCCTCCATGCTCCGGCGGGCGGCGTGCCGCGGGAAGTGGATGGGACCGACGGCGTCGCCTCGTTCGAGCTGGCGCCGGGCGGGGTTTCCGGAGGGTGGGTCGGACTGGCTCGCCAGCCCATCGGCGCGGGAGGGGGGCTGGTGGCCCTTGCCGCGGGCTCCGAGAAGGCGCGCCCGGTGGCTACCGGGACCACCGAGTACGGCCTGGCCCGGCGCGGCGGGCTGTTCGCCTACGCCGTGCGGGAGAAGGGGGAGGCGGCGCTCTGGCTCGGCCGAGGGGAGAAGGCGAAGCGGGTCGGCCGCGGGGCTCGGCTCTTCTCGCTGGCGGCCGGCGGAGAGGCGGTGGCCTGGATCTCGGAGGCGGCGCCCGGGAAGCAGGGTGATCTTCAACTGGCGGCGGCCGGAGGCGAGCCGTCCCGGGTGGCGCGAGAGGTGGGCGAGTTCCGCTGGGCCACGGGGACGCCTCGCCTGGCCTGGCTCGAGCAGTACGACCCGCGCGGGCGAGCGGGGGTGCTCGGTGTCGGTGGGCCGGGCCTGGCGCCGCGGACCTTCGGGAAGAACGTGACCGACTTCGAGATCTCGACCGATGGGACGCAGGTGGCTTTCCTGCGCCACACCGTCGAAGGGGGGTATTCGGTCGATCTCTGGGCGGGCGACGTGGCGGGGGAGGGGCGGAAGATCGCGCCGGGTGTCTTCGGCTTCTCCTACTCGCCGGACGTGCGGTGGCTCTATTACAGGACCCGCTGTACGCGAAACGGAGACGCCTGCGACCTGGAGCGGGTCGCCGCGGGAGGCCCGGGGGACCAGAAACCAGAAGAGGTTGCTCGAGGGGTGAAGAGCTTCGAGTTTGATCCGCGTGATCCGGGGAGGCTGTTGCTCACCTGGCAGCGCGCCGACCTGGTGGCTCTCGACTTCGGCGTCTGGAGAGATGGGAAGCTGGTCATGGTCGATCGCGGCGCCCTCCCCGGGAGCATCCGCTTTCTCGGACCCGATTCCCGGCGGGTGGCCTACGCGGTGGTCCAGGCCAGGAGGAGTGGGGCCTACCTGGCCATGGTTCCGGTCCCAGAGTAGTTCGATGGACCCAGGACCACGGACCACGGACGGCGGCGTGGCCGGGACGGGCCGGGACGGTAACTCGATCTGCGGGGCGGGCGGTGCTACCCCTCCAGCATGACCGCCGCGCCCGCCACCCAAGCGCCCGAGCTCCAGCTCTTCGAGAGGTACCTGCGGGTGGAGCGCCGGGCTTCGGTCCACACGCTGCAGGCCTACCGCTCGGACCTCTCCCGCTACGCCGCCTACCTGGCGGCCCGCGGCGCTCCGCTCGTCCCCTCGTCGCCGGCGCTGGTCCGAGGCTTCGTCGCTTCAGCCTCCGGCGGCGCTGGCCCGGTCACGCTCGCCCGCAAGCTCTCCGCGGTTCGCTCATTCTATCGCTACCTCGTCAAGGAGGGGCTGGCCGCCACCAACCCGGCGCGAGCCGTCGCCTCGCCGCGCCAGCCCAGGCGGCTCCCCGAGGTGCTCCCCGAGGAGGAGACCGCCGCACTCGTCGAAGCGCCCGGTTCGGGCGGCGATCCGCTCCACCTTCGCGACCGGGCCTTCATGGAGCTGCTCTACGCCTCCGGCCTGCGCGTCTCCGAGTTGACCGGCCTCGACGTCGAGGGCCTCGACCTGACCGAGGGGCTGGTCCGCGTGCTCGGCAAGCGGCGCAAGGAGCGGATCGTCCCGGTGGGCGGCGAGGCACGCGCCGCCCTGGCCCGCTACCTCGCCGAGGGCCGGACCACGCTGGCGGCACGCCCGGCCGGGCCAACCGCCGGCCAGGCCCTCTTCCTCAACTTTCGCGGCGGCCGGCTCACCAGCCGCTCGGTGGCCCGGCTCATCGACCGATGGGTCGAGAAGGTGGGGCTGCCCCGGCACGTCCACCCGCATGTGCTGCGCCACTGCTTCGCCACCCACCTGCTCAACAACGGCGCCGATCTGCGAGGCATCCAGGAACTGCTCGGCCACGCCTCGCTCTCCACGACACAGCGCTACACGCACCTAGACTGGAAGCGCCTGGCCATCGTCTACGACCAGGCCCACCCTCGCGCCAACTAGAACTCCTCGCCACCGGCCAGGTCAATCACCCGGCCATGCGCTGGATTGCTCGCCCCGCACTTGATACAAGCTCGGGATGACGCTCAGCGAGTCGATCGTCCAGCGCGCCCAGGCCGTCTTCACGCCCAACTACCGTCAGGCGCCGCTGGTGCTGGTGCGGGGCCGAGGCAGCCGCGCCTGGGACGCCGAGGGGCGCGAGTACCTCGACTGCATCGCCGGAATCGCCACCTGCGCGCTCGGCCACTGCCACCCGGCCCTGGTCGAGGTCCTGGAGAGCCAGGCGCGCCAACTCTGGCATGTCTCCAACCTCTTCTACAACCTGCGGGCCGTCGAGCTCTGCGAGGAGCTGGTGCGGAGTTCGCTCTTCGCCAAGCGGGTTTTCCTCTGCAACAGCGGCGCCGAGTCGAACGAGGCCATGCTCAAGCTGGCGCGCAAGTACCACGCCGACAAGGGCCACCCCGGGCGCCACGAGATCGTCGCCTGCCACAACTCCTTCCACGGCCGGACCATGTTCGCGCTGGCCGCCACCGGCCAGCCCAAGTACCACCACGGCTTCGAGCCGCTGGTGCCCGGGGTCCGCCACATCCCCTACGGCGACGTGGCCGCGCTCGAGACGGCGCTCACCGATCGGACCGCGGCCTTCATCGTCGAGCCCATCCAGGGCGAGGCCGGCGTCTTCCCGGCCCCACCGGGCTATCTCCAGGCGGCGCGCGAGTTGACCCGCCGCGCCGGGGCGCTGCTCTGCTTCGACGAGGTGCAGGTCGGAATGGGGCGCACCGGCAGGATGTGGAGCCACGAGTGGGACGGGGTGGCGCCCGACCTGATGTCGGCCGCCAAGGCGCTGGCCAACGGCTACCCCATGGGCGCGCTGCTGGCCTCGGAGGAGGTGGGGCTCCACCTCACCCCCGGCAGCCACGCCTCCACCTTCGGCGGCAACGCGCTCGGCGCCGCGGTGGCGCTCCGCTCGCTGCAGCTCATCCGCGAGGCCCTCCCCAACGCCCTCCGGGTCGGCGCCCGCCTCACCGATCGGCTCGGCGCGCTGCGAGCCGGCGGGCGGGTGGTCGAGGTGCGCGGCCGCGGCCTGCTGCTCGGCCTGGTGGTTCAGGGGGTCGACGCCGGCGCCGTGGTGGCGCTGGCCCGCGACGGTGGCCTGCTCTGCAACGCCATCGGCGACTCGGTGGTTCGCCTGGCCCCGGCGCTGACGCTCAGCAACGCCGAGGCCGACGAGGCGGCCGAGAAGCTGGGCGCGGCCATCGCCGCCGCTCCGGCGAGGTAGCCATGGCCCGGACCAAGCGCGACTTCCTCCGCATCACCGACCTCGACCGGGGCGGTCTGCTCGAGCTGCTGGAGCGGGCCGCCGAGTGGAAGCTGCTGGGCCAGACCGGTCCGCGCCCGCTGGCCGGGATGACCATCGGCCTGGTCTTCGAGAAGGCATCGACCCGGACCCGCGTCTCCTTCGAGGTGGCGGCGGCCCAGCTCGGCGCCGGCGCCATCTTCCTCTCGCCGCGCGACACCCAGCTGGGGCGGGGCGAGCCCATCCAGGACACGGCCCGAGTCCTGGCCCGCTACCTCGACGCGCTCGTGGTTCGCACCTTCGAGCACGAGAAGCTGGCCCAGATTGCCGGCTACGCCCGCGTCCCGGTCATCAACGCGCTCACCGACGCCTCCCACCCGTGCCAGGTGCTGGCCGACCTGCTCACCACCTCGGAGCGGTTCGGCCCAGAGAGCCTCCAGAAGCCCGGCCTGCGAGTGGCCTGGATCGGCGATGGCAACAACATGGCCAACAGCTGGCTGGAGGCCTGCGCGCTGCTCGGCTTCGACCTCTCGCTGGCCTGCCCCTCCGGTTACGACCCCGACCGGGCGCTGCTGGCCCGCTGTGGGGGCCGGGCCCGGGTGGTCCGCTCACCCGCCGAGGCGGCCGCCGGCGCCCACGTCATCAACACCGACGTCTGGGCCTCGATGGGCCAGGAGGCCGAGCAGTCCAGGCGCGAGCGAGACTTCGCCGGCTTCATCGTCGACGAGGCGCTGGTGGCCCGGGCCCTCCCCGAGGCCATCGTGCTCCACTGCCTGCCGGCGCACCGCGGCGAGGAGATCAGCGAGGCGGTCCTGGAGGGGCCGCGCTCGGCGGTCTTCGACCAGGCCGAGAACCGGCTCCACGTCCAGAAGGCCCTCCTGGAATCACTGCTGGCCAACGATTGACCCCCGCCGCTCCTGCTGGCTACATTCACCCCCTTCGGACTGGTACGGACCGTACAAGGCTGGCCCGTACATGGATGGCCCGTACATGGATGGCCCGTGCATGGATGGCCCGTACATGGATGGCCCGTACATGGATGGCCTGTACATGGATGGCAGAGGCTCTTCGAGTGAGCGAGGATCGATACAGTGGCCATCTCTTCACCCCGGCTGATCTCGCCGAGGAGGTCGGTCTCGACCAGGACAGGCGCAAGGCCATCCTCTTCGCCGAGGCCGGGCTCTCCGCCGGGACCCACTGGCGGATGCTCGGCCTGGAGTGGAACGCGACACCCGAGGCGGTGCGAGCCGCTTACCTCGACCAGGTGAAGCTCTTCCACCCCGACCGGTATGCGGGGATGAAGCTCGGCAGCTTCCGGGGGCGGCTGGAGCGGGTGTTCCGCGGGCTCACCGAGGCCCGCGACGTGCTCACCAGCGAGACCCATCGGGCCCCCTACGTCCTTGCCACCGCCCCGGCCCTGGAGGTGACGCGCCTGGAGGCGCGGCGTCTCGAGGACGAGCGGCGCTCGCTGGAGCGGCGCGGACGGCTGGCGCGCCACAACCCGCTGCTGGCGAGGGCCGAACGCATCAACACGCTGATGAAGCACGGGCGCGAGATGCTGGCGGCCGGTCAGTTCGCGCAGGCGGTCAACGACTTCCAGTTGGTCGCCAGCCTCGACCCCGGCAACACCGAGGCCGGCCCGCTGGCCGTCGCGGCTCGCAAGAAGGGCATGGAGGGGAAGATCAACGAGTGCCTCGAGAAGGCCCGCGCCGCCGAGGCCATGGGGAGCTGGCCGGGGGCCCTGGCCGCCTACCGGGCCGCCATCGAGATCGAACCAGGCAACGTGCGGGCGCTGGTCCTCGCCAGCCGCGCCGCCCTGGAGGCCGGCGAGGTGGGCGCGGCCCGTGACCTGGCCGAGCAGGGGATCAAGGTGCAGCCTCGCAACGCGGTGGCCCACGAGGCGCTGGGCGCGGCGCTGGAGGTCATCGGGAAGAAGTCCGACGCCAGGAAGGCGCTGGAGCGGGCGGTGGAGATCGACCCCCGCCTCGACTCGGCCAAGGAGCGGCTCAAGAAGCTGCGCTGGAGCTTCCTCGGATGAGCGATCAGGACCCGGTGGTAGGCATCGATCTCGGCACCACCAACTCGGTGGTGGCCACCGTGCGCGACGGCGTGCCGCGCGTCATCCCCAACCGCAGCGGCCAGCCGCTCACCCCCTCGGTGGTGGCGGTCGCCAAGAACGGCAAGATGCTGGTCGGCAGCCTGGCCAAGCGCCAGGCCATCACCAACGCCGAGAACACCGTCTACGCCGCCAAGCGGCTCATCGGCAGGCGATGGGGCTCCAAGGAGGTCGAGGACGCCCGCCGGGTGCTCCCCTACGAACTGGTGGCCGGCCCGGAGGGGAACGACATCCGCGTGGTGTTGGGCGGCAAGCCGGTCTCGGTGGCCGAGGTCTCCTCGCGGGTGCTGTCCGAGCTGAAGGCCGACGCCGAAGCCTGGTTCGGCGCTCCGGTGACGCGCGCCGTCATCACCGTCCCCGCCTACTTCAACGACGGCCAGCGCCAGGCCACCAAGGACGCCGGGCGCATCGCTGGGCTCGAGGTGCTGCGGATCATCAACGAGCCGACCAGCGCCGCGCTGGCCTACGGCTTCGGCAAGAAGCTCGAGAAGAAGGTGGTGGTCTTCGACCTCGGCGGCGGCACCTTCGACGTCTCGGTGCTCGACATCGGCCAGAGCGTCTATGACGTGATCGGCGTGGGCGGTGACACCTACCTCGGCGGCGAGGACTTCGACCGCCGCATCATGGACTGGCTCACCTTCAACTTCGCCAAGGAGAACGGCGGCGTCGACCTGCGCCAGGACAAGATGGCGCTGCAGCGGCTGCGCGACGCCTCCGAGAAGGCCAAGTGCGAGCTCTCCGGCACGGCCACCGCCGACATCCACCTGCCGTTCCTGGCCGCCGCCGGCGAGGGCAAGGCGGCGCTGCACCTCACCAAGCAGCTCACCCGGGAGAAGCTGGAGGAGCTGACCAAGGACCTGATCGAGCGCTGCGTCGCCGTCACCGAGAAGACGCTAAAGGACGCGGGGGTGCGGCCCAACCAGGTAGACGAGGTGATCCTGGTGGGCGGGATGACCCGCATGCCACGGGTGCAGCGGGCGGTACGCGACTTCTTCGGCAGGGAGCCAAGCAGGGGCGTTCACCCCGACGAGGTGGTGGCGCTGGGGGCGGCCATCCAGGCCCAGGCCCTGGTGGCGCCGGCCGCGGTCGGCGGCGAGGTGCTGCTGCTGGACGTCACTCCGCAGAACCTCGGCATCCTGGTGGTGGGCGGCTACTTCCAGACCGTCATCCCGCGAAACACCACCGTCCCGACCCACCAGACCCACCTCTTCACGACCGTGCAGGAGAACCAGACCTCGGTCCGCATCGCGGTGCTGCAGGGCGAGAGCGACAGGGCCACCGACAACGAGCTGCTGGGTGAGTTCGTACTGGCGGGGATCCGCCCGGCCCGTCGTGGCGAGGTGGCCATCGAGATCACCTTCGACATCAGCGCTGACGGTATCGTCGGCGTATCGGCCCGTGATGTCGACACCGGGCAGGAGCAGTCGATCAACGTCACCGCCACCTCCGGCCTCACCGAGGATGAGCTGAAGAAGATCATCGACGAGCACCTCGACGACCAACTCGAGAAGAAGCAGTCGAGCGCCGACCTGGAGCGCTCACGCGGCCTGGTGGCGGCCGTGGTGGCCGAGATCGAGGCGCTGGTACCGGCGGTGCAGAAGGCGCTGGAGCGCTCCCGCTTCGGGCGCGACGCGGTGCAGAAGGCCGAGGGGGTGCTGGCGAGGGCCCGGCAGGCGATGGAGCGCAAGGACACCGACGAGTTGGCCAGCGTCGCCGAGGCGCTGGAGCGGACGCTGCAGCTGTTCAAGGGCCTGGCGGCCGCGCCGCCGGACGGGAGCTGAGACGTGGCGGCCGCCCAGGAACTGGTGGAGAGGGGGATCCGGGCCTACGTCGAGGGCCGGCTCGACGACGCCCGGCGCCTGCTCGAGGAGGCGCTGCAGGTTGACCCGGGCAACTCCCGCGCCCGATCCTACTTGCTGCTGCTACCGGGCGGGGTGGGGAGGGGCCCAGCGGCGCGCCCTCCGCGCACCGTGGCGGCGGTCGGCTTGCCCACACCGGTGTCTCGCTCCACGCCGGTGGCCTACCCGGCCGGCCTCGCCGCGCCGCTCCCCATCCTGGTCCCACGCCCGACGCCGGAGCCGCTTCCGGCCGTGACTCAGGTCCCGTCCCCAGCCCCGATCGCGGCCCCG
>JANPOM010000199.1:0-24729 GCA_031427995.1 Anaeromyxobacter sp.
GAGCCGGGTGAAGGTCTTGGACATGGTCTCGGCGTTCTACCGCAGTTCAGCCGTGGCCATCGCGCGCCAGCCGGGTGGTGACCTTGCGCAGCGCCGCCTCCCAGAGCCTGGCCTCGCGCGGCGACGGCCGGCCGCGCCGCACCACGTCGCTCAGGTCTCGCACCGCGTGGCGCTCCGGACCTGCCAGGAAGCGGCCGGCCCGAAGCAGCTGGCGCAACGCCTCCTCCACCGCCAGCAGCTGGGCGTCGGTCGCCAGGGCACCGCTGCGACGCCGCGCGGCCAGCCCGCCACCGGCCGCGGTGTCCTCCCCCTGGCCTCCGCCGGCCGCTCTCGAGGGCGGACTCAGCAGGGCCCGGCGCAGCTCCCAGGCGTAGAGGAGCACCGCCTGGGCCAGGTTGAGGGATGGCTGGGCGGCGCCTGTCGGGATGGCCGAGAGGTCGTGGCACCGATCAATCTCTGCGGCGGTCAGGCCGCTGCGCTCCTCGCCGAAGACCACGGCGGTCCGGCCCGGCCGGCGCGCCAGCGCCTCCTGCCCCACCTCCTCGGGGCGGAGCCGCGGCTTGCCGCGCGCCTTGCGCGCGCTGGTGCCGACCACCCAGGCGCAGTCGGCGACCGCCTCGTCGAGGGTGGCGCAGAGTCGGGGCCGGTCGAGCAGCTCCTCGGCGTGGACCGCGACCCGACGGGCGGTGGCGAAGTCGTGAGTGCCGAGTTCGACGATGGCCCAGTCGTCCAGCTCGAAGTTGCGCATGGCCCGGGCCACCGCCCCGACGTTCTCCGGGTTGCGAGGCCGGACCAGCACGATGCGGACATGGTCCATGGTCGACGAAGATACTGCACGTGCCCGCGGGAAAGCGCGCCTTGACCCGGCGCCTTGTCCCACTTCAATGCGGCGCCGCCCCAGAAGAAGTAGCAGGCCCGCGGGCCGAGGCAGCCAAGCCCCAGCCGCCGCCAGGCCCGGGGGCTTCTTCGTCCCAGACCCCCTGCCGCGGCGGCATGACCGGGGCCGCGCGGACGCTTCAGTTCAGATACTCCCGCTTCCCACCGCGCTGCAGCCTCGGAGCCGGCGCCGCCACGCCCATCAGATCGAGCCCCTGCCGCGTCAGCAGGTAGCGGACCTTTCCGCTGCCGCGCGCGGTGTCGAGTTCGGCCTCGAAGGCCGGCCCGGCGATGGCTCCGAGCGCCAGGCTCTTCTTCAGGTTGACGACCCGGCCCGAGACCACATCGCCGGCCACCGGCCCGGCGCCGACGTCGCGGCGATAGAGATCGACCGCCGCCAGGTGGAGCGTCGCCGCCAGCGACGCGTCGAGCGGGAAGGTGCTGAAGAGCACGGAGATGAGCGTTGATCCCGGAGGGAGGGCCTGGCGAGCCATAGGAGGAGTCTAGCGCGCCGCGCCTCCCGACGCTGCCTCCCCCGGCCGGAGCCGGCGCCGATTGACTCGCGAGCAGGCCCGGGCGACCCTCTGGCCAGTGAACCTCCTCCTCCTCGAGCCGTCGGAGCTGGGAGCGGACGGCATGGCGAGGCTGACCGGCAGGCGGGCCCGCCACGTGCGTGAGGTGCTCCGCTGCCAGACCGGTGAGACCGTGGCGGTCGGGCTGGTCGGCGGCCAGGCTGGGACGGCCCTGGTGCAATCCTGCGACGAGACGGAGCTGGTGCTGCGGGCCACGCTCGACCGGCCCCCGCCCAGCCCCTCGCCGGTGACGCTGCTGCTGGCGCTGCCCAGGCCCAAGATCCTGCGCAAGGTGCTGCAAGGCGCCGCCGCCATGGGGGTGAAGCGGCTGGTGCTGCTAGGCAGCTGGAAGGTCGAGAAGGCCTACTGGGGCTCGCCGCTGCTCGCGCCCGAGGCGCTGCGCGCGGAGCTGCTGCTCGGCCTGGAGCAGGGGCGCGACACGGTGCTGCCGGAGATCCTGCAGCGGCGCTTCTTCAAGCCTTTCGTGGAGGACGAGCTGGACGCCCTCTTCGGCCCGGCTCGCCTGCTGCTCGACCTCGCCGCCACCGCGCCGCTCGCCTCGCTGACGCCGCCCGACTCCGGCGGCGTGACCCTGGCCATCGGCCCGGAGGGCGGCTGGACGCCCTACGAGGCGGCCGAGCTGGCCCGGCGAGGCTTCCTCCCAACCAGCCTCGGCCCCCGCCCGCTCCGGGTCGACCAGGCGGTCCCCTTCGCCGTCGGCCAGGCCGAGCTCTGGCTCGCGACCCGCCACCCCGGGCCGGCCTGATGCGCGACCCCGCCCAGCCCGCCGACGGCCCCAGCCGCCGCGACGTCGCCACCCTCTTCGCCACGCGCGGCCTGCGGCTCTTCGCCTACGGCGCGCTCGAGGTCGGTTACGTCCTGGCGCCGTGGCGGGCCCTTGCCAACCTCAAGCCGCCGGAGGAGCGGCCAGGTTGAGGGTCACGGCGCCTGCGCCGCGGTGCGCCGCCCCAGCAGCTCCACCACTGCGGCCAGCAGCGCCGCCTCGTTCCAGGGCTTGCGGAGCACCACCTCGGAGCCGGCCGTCAGCAGCTCGCGGTCGCCTCCATCGTAGCCGGTCAGGCCGATGACCGGCACGCTCCGCAGCCGTTCGTCGCTCGCGCCGCGCAGCTCGCGGACCAGGTCGGCCCCGCTCAGCCCCGGCATGAAGTAGTCGACGACGCAGAGGTCGGGCGGCTGGAAGCTGGCCGCCTCGAGCGCGGCCTCGACGGACTCGGCCGCCACCGTGACGTAACCATGCTCCTCCAGTGCCTGGGAGACCATGAGGCGCAGGGGCAGGTTGTCGTCGACGACGAGGATGCGGATTGGGCGTGGCACGGGCCGGCAGAAACTACTGCCGACCCGCTCGGGGCGGTAGTCCCTCGCGCATGCGACGGACAGGCGCGACCCCGACCAATGCCCCGTCCGGGGCTTCGCTTTTGGTGGCGCCACCCCTCCGCCGGTGTAACGGAACGCCTACCCCCCAGTCGAGGAGGCACCATGTCCAGCATCCGCAAGCACGTGGCTCGGAAGGTCATCACCCTGGCGGCCGACGTCCCCTGCCGGGAGGCGGCCCGGCTCATGGTCGACCTCAAGATCGGTTCGATCGGGATCCGGGTGGACGGCCGGCTCACCTCGCTGATCACGGAGCGTGACCTGGTGGCCGCGGTGGTGGCCAAGGGGGGGGATGGCTCGCTGCCGGTCGGCGAGGCGGCGCGGACGCTGCCACGGGTGACCCTGGACGCGACCGAGATCGAGTGCGCCGAGCTGATGCGCGATCAGACCACCCGTCACCTGCTGGTCGAGGAGGGCGGCGAGGTGGTCGGCCTGGTCTCGATGCGCGACATCATCCAGCTCATGCTCGACGAGAAGCAGTTCCTCATCGAGCAGCTCAACACCTACATCTCCGGGCGCTGAGGCCGGTTGCCGCCTCGGCCGACCCGCGGGTGCCGGCCTGTTTCGCCGCCGCCGGTGGCCGGCTCGCCGACCCGCGCTACGGCACCAGCAGCAGCGAGCCCGTGGTGGCGCGTGACTGGAGCGCCCGGTGGGCCTCGGCCGCCTCGGCGAGCGGCCAGTGTCCTCCCACCGCCACCTCGATCTTCCCGCTGGCCAGCTGGGCGAAGAGCGCCGCGGCGGCCCGCTCCAGGTCGGCCCGGGCCGCGATGTGGTGAAAGACCGAAGGGCGGCAGACCGAGAGCGAGCCCTTGCGCGAGAGCAGGCCGGTGTCGATGGGCGGCACCGGGCCCGAGGTGTTGCCGTAGGTGACCATCAGCCCGAAAGGGGCGAGGCAGTCGAGCGAGGCCTCGAAGGTGGCGGCGCCGACCGAGTCGTAGACCACCGGCACGCCACCGCCGCTGAGCGCCTTGACCAGGGCCGGCACGTCGTCGACACCGGAGACCAGCACCGCCTCGGCGCCGAGTTCCCTGACCCGCGCCGCCTTGCTGGGCGAGCCGACCAGCCCGATGACCCGCGCCCCGATGGCGGCCAGCCACTGGACCAGCACCTGCCCCACGCCGCCTCCCGCCGCCGTCACCGCCACCCACTCCCCGGCCCGCACGGCGTGGACCCGGGTCACCAGCATGTGGGCGGTCATGCCCTTCACCAGCGCCGCGGCCGCCAGCTCGCTCCCGACCCCGTCCGGCAGCCTCACCAGCCGGTCGCCCGGCACCAGCCTCGCTTCGGCATAGGCCCCCGGCCCGGTCATGTAGGCCACCCGGTCACCCACCGCCAGCCCCCGCACGCCAGGGCCGACCGCCTCGACCAGCCCGGCCGCCTCCACCCCCAGCCCGCTCGGCAGCGGCAGCGGGTAGAGTCCGCTGCGGTGGTAGGTGTCGACATAGTTGACGCCGATGGCCTGGTGACGAATCCGCGCCTCGCCGGGGCCGGGGTTGCCGACCTCGACCTCCTCGAGCCGCAGCACCTCGGGGCCGCCCACCTGGTGGAACCGGATCGCCTTGCTCATGCCAGCTCCGCCTTCCCGGACCTCATCCCGCCACCGCCTCGCTCACCAAGGCCGTTCACCCCAGCACCAGGATCAGGTCATCCTTCTCGACCTTGTCTCCCTCCTTGAACTTCACCTCCGCCACCGAACAGTCGACCCTGGCCTTGATGTTGGTCTCCATCTTCATGGCCTCGGTGACCATCAGCACGGCGCCGGCCTTGACCTCCTCGCCCGCCTTGACGTTCACCTTGATCACCTTGCCCGGCATGGGGGCGCCAACGTGGGTGGCGTTCCCCTTGTCGGCCTTGGCGCGGACCGCCCCTCCGGTGGCCGCCGCCTGGTCGCGGACAGTGACGGTGCGCCCCTCGCCGTTCAGTTCGAAGTAGAGGTCGCGGGTGCCGGCGGCGTGAAGCTTGCCCACCGTCACCAGCTTCACGATCAGCACCTTGCCCGCCTCGATCTCGATGCTGGTCTCCTGCCCCGGCTCCAGGCCGTAGAAGAAGACCGGGGTCGGGATCACCGAGGTGTCGGAGAACTCCTCGCGGTGGCGCACCAACTCCGGGTAGACGTTGGGGTAGAGCAGCCAGGAGGCCAGCGCCTTGTCGTCGACCGGCGCGCCAGTCTTCTCGGACGCCTTCTTCCGCTCCGCCTCGAGGTCGGCCGGCTCGATCAGCTCGCCGGGCCGGTGGGTGATGGGCTCGACGCCCCTGAGGATGATCTTCTGCAGCTCGGGCGGGAAGCCACCGTAGGGCTGGCCCAGCATCCCCTTGGCGAGCCCGATCACCGACTCGGGGAAGGCCAGGTCGTTCCCCTTCTCGGTGAAGAGGTCCTCGGGTTGCAGGTTGTTCTTCACCAGGAACATCGCCATGTCGCCCACCACCTTGGACGAGGGCGTGACCTTGATGAGGTCCCCGAAGAGCAGGTTCACCTTGCGGTACATCTCCTTGCACTCCTCCCACCGGTCGAGGAGGCCCAGCCCGGCCACCTGCGGCTTGTAGTTGGAGTACTGGCCGCCCGGGATCTCGTGGCGGTAGACCTCGGCGGTGCTGCTCTTCAAGCCAGACTCGAAGGGCGCGTAGAACTCGCGGACCCCCTCCCAGTAGTTGGAGAGCTGCTGCAGGCCCCCCTGGTCCAGCTTCGAGTCCCACTCGCTGCCGGCCAGCATCGCCACCAGCGAGTTGAGGTTGGGCTGCGCGGTGAGCCCGGAGAGCGAGGAGAGCGCCGCGTCCACCACGTCGACGCCAGCCCGGGTGGCCTCGAGGATGCTGGCCGCCGAGACCCCGGAGGTGTCGTGGGTGTGCAGGTGGATGGGGATGCCGACCTCCTGCTTGAGCGCCTTGACCAGCTGCCCGGCCGCGAACGGCTTCAGCAGCCCCGCCATGTCCTTGATGGCGAGCATGTGGGCGCCCATCCGCTCCAGCTCCCTGGCCAGCTTGACGTAGTAGGCGAGCGGGTACTTGGTGCGGGCCGGGTCGGAGATGTCGCCGGTGTAGCAGAGCGCCGCTTCGAGGACCTTGTTCTCCTTGCGCACCGCCTCGCAGGCGACCGTCATGCCCTTGGTCCAGTTGAGCGAGTCGAAAACCCGGAAGACGTCGACGCCGCTCAGCGCCGCCTCGTGGACGAACTTTTCCACCACGTTGTCGGGGTAGTTGGTGTAGCCGACGGCGTTGGAGCCGCGCAGCAGCATCTGCAGGAGGAGGTTCGGGATCTCGGCCCGGAGCGAGTGGAGCCTGGCCCAGGGGTCCTCCCTGAGGAAGCGCATGGCCACGTCGAAGGTGGCGCCACCCCAGCACTCGAGGCTGAAGAGGCCGGCGCCGAGGCGCGCCGTGACCGGGGCAACCTTGAGCAGGTCGTGGGTCCGCACCCTCGTCGCCAGCAGCGACTGGTGGGCGTCGCGCATGGTGGTGTCGGTGAAGAGCAGCCCCTTCCGCTCAAGCACCCACTTGGCCAACCCCTCCGGCCCCCGCTGGTCGAGGATCTGCTTGGTGCCGGGCGGCGGCGCATGGGTGAGATCCACCACCGGCAGGCGCGCCTCGAGCAGCTCGGTCGGCTTGAGCGGCCGGGCCACGCCCGGCGAGCCGTTGACGGTGACCTCGGAGAGGTACTTGAGCAGCTTGGTGGCGCGGTCCTTCTTCAGCGGCACCACCATCAGCTCGGGGTGGGCCTCGATGAAGGAGGTGTCGCAGCTGCCGCCCAGGAAGACCGGGTGGCGCATCACGTTCTCGAGGAACGGGATGTTGGTCTTGACGCCGCGGATGCGGAACTCGGCGAGGCAGCGGCGCATCACGCTGGCGGCGTCGTCGAAGCGCAGCCCCCAGGTCGAGACCTTGACCAGCAGCGAATCGTAGTGGGGCGTGATTACGGCGCCGCCGAAGGCCGACCCTGCGTCGAGCCGGACCCCGGCCCCGCCCGGCGATCGATAGGCCTTGAGCACGCCGAAATCGGGGGCGAAGCCGTTCTGGGCGTCCTCGGTGGTGATGCGGCACTGGATGGCGAAGCCGCGCATCTGCACGTCGGCCTGGCTGCCGATGGCGATCTCCGGGTCGGAGAGCTTCTTCCCCTGCGCCACCAGGATCTGCGCCTGCACCAGGTTTCGCCCGGTGATCATCTCGGTGACGGTGTGTTCCACCTGGATACGCGGATTGACCTCGATGAAGTAGTGGCGCCCCTGCTGGTCGAGCAGGAACTCCCAGGTGCCGGCGTTGCGGTAGCCGACCGAGCGGGCGATCTTGAGGGCGTCGCCGCAGATGGCCTCCCGCTGCGCCGGGCTGATGGCCAGCGAGGGGGCGAACTCGACCACCTTCTGGTGGCGGCGCTGCACCGAGCAGTCGCGCTCGAAGAGGTGGACCAGGTTGCCGTGCTGGTCGCCGAGCACCTGCACCTCGATGTGCTTGGGCCGCTCGATGTACCGTTCCAGGAAGACCGCGGCGTTGCCGAAGGAGGCCTTGGCCTCGCTGCGCGCGCTGGTCAGCCCCTCCAGCAACTCCTTCTGGTTCCGGGCCACCCGCATGCCGCGCCCGCCGCCACCGCCGGCCGCCTTGACGATGATGGGGTAGCCGCACTGGCGCGCGAAGACCAGGGCCTCCTCGTCGTGGAGCACCGGCTCGGTCGTGCCCGGCACCACCTGCACGCCGGCGGCGGTGGCGGCCTTGCGTCCCGCCACCTTGTCGCCCAGCCTGCGCTGCATGTCGGCGGTGGGCCCGATGAAGACCATGCCGGCCTTCTCGCAGGCCTCGGCGAAGTCGGCGTTCTCGGAGAGGAACCCGTAGCCCGGGTGGATGGCGTCGATCTCGAGCCGCCTGGCCAGGCCGACGATCTCTTCGATGCCGAGGTAGGCGTCGACGGGGGCCTTGCCCTTGCCGACCAGGTAGGCCTCGTCGGCCTTGTAGCGGTGGAGGGAGAGCCGGTCCTCCTCCGAGTAGATGGCCACCGTCTGGATGCCCAGCTCGGTGCAGGCCCGGAAGATGCGGATGGCGATCTCGCCGCGATTGGCGGCCATGACCCGGCGAAACGGGATCGTCATAACGACTCCAAGTACGGAGCCGGTCGTGCCGGCGCCTTCGAGAGTGGTCTGGAGGAAGGATGAAGGAGAGCACGGCGCCGCGCGGGAAGTCGAGCCTTAGGTGAGGCGAGGCGGTGATTTCGGGGCCGGGCGGGCCAGCCGGCGGCACTTCAGCGAGCCGGCACGGCGTCGTTGGCCATGGCCCAGCGCCCCAGCATCCGATCCGGGCCGCCGATGTGGTCGAGCAGCCAGGCCTCCGACCACTCCCTGAGAGTGTCGGCCACCGCCGGGCTCGGGCCGTGGCGGCGGTACTCCCCGGTCAGGGCGTGGAGCCGATCGGCGAACTCCCGGTGGGCCTCGCGGTGCTCCGCCAGCCCGAAGAACCCGGCCCGGCTCATCCAGCGCTCCTCGAACTCGAAGTGGGAGAGGACGAAGTCGCGGAAGGAGGCGAGCATGGCCTCGGCGGCGACCGGCTGCCCCTGGCGCATGGCGTGGTAGAGCCGCTCGGCCCGGAGAAAGAGCTCGCGATGCTGCTCGTCGATCTCCTCGATCCCGAGCTCGAGGTCCCTGGTCCAGGCAAACGCCATTCGCACTCCTCGTGCTTGGCAGCAGAGCACCGGCCGCGCCGCCTCCGCAAGGCCCCGGGTGGACAGCGGCGCCATGTCCCAGGGGGCCGTGGAGGGCGAGGCGGGCGAAAGCGCCTGCCTGCCTGGGGGGACCTCCTGCTACCCGGTGGCGCCGCCGCCCCGAGCGGGGTGGTATCCTCCCTGCCCCGGTCTGCTCCAGGCGACCGGCCACGCGCCCGATGACCGAACCTGCCGCCACCCTTCGCGAGATTCCCTTCAACTACACCTCCGCCGACGACCGCCAGGCCGTCACCTTCCTTCTCGGCGGCGAGGTCTGGACCAAGCTGGAGGTGCTGCGCAGCCGTCGCGTCACCGGCCGCTCGGCCCGCCTGCTGCTGCGGGTGCTCGGCGAGATCCTGATCCACCGGCGAAACGCCTTCCTGCTGCAGGAGCTGGTCGACTCGCCCCGGCGCCGGCGCCGCCTGCTGGAGAACATCGAGAAGGACCTGGCGGTCATCGATCGGAGCGCCGCGGGCGAGCCGCTGGTGCGGGAGGTGCTGGCCGCCTGCCGGGCCCTGGTGACCCGCTTCCGCGCCGAGATCGACGGCCTCCCCGACCTGCGCCGGCGCCTGGCGCGGGAGCTGGGGGCGGTGGCCGGCAGGGAGAACGTCCTCTTCGACCCCTTCACGCTCGTCTCCCACGCCACCGACGCCACCGACTGGCGGCTCCACCTGCCGGTGGCGGTGGTGATGCCGGACCACGAGGCCCAGGTGGCCCCGGCCCTGGCGGCCATCCAGCGGCTCGGCCTGAAGGCCATACCGCGCGGCGCCGGCACCGGCCTGACCGGTGGGGCGGTGCCGCTGCGCGCCGGCTGCGTGGTCGTCAACACCGAGAAGCTCAATCGCATCCGCGGCCTCACCACCCGCGAGCTGGCGCTCCATGGCGGCGCCACGGGCCGGGCCCACGTCCTCGAGGTCGAGGCCGGGGTCGTCACCGAGAAGGCCATGGAGTTCGCCGAGCACCGCGGACTGGTCTTCGCCACCGATCCGACCAGCGCCTGGGCCTGCACGGTGGGGGGCAACATCGCCGAGAACGCCGGCGGCAAGGACTGCGTCCTGTGGGGCACCTGCATCGACAACCTGCTCTCCTGGCGCATGGCCATGCCGAGCGGCCGGCGCTGGACGGTGCGGCGCACCGACCACCAGCTGCGCAAGATCCTCCCCGGCGACACCGTCACCTTCGAGGTGCTCGACGAGGCCGGCGTCCCGGTCAAGCGCATCGCCCTCTCCAGCGGCGAGATCCGCAAGAAGGGACTCTGGAAGGACATCACCAACAAGGCGCTGGGCGGCGTCCCAGGGCTGCAGAAGGAGGGGACCGACGGCGTCATCACCTCGGCCGAGTTCATCCTCTACCCGGAGTACGAGGCGAAGAGGACCCTCTGCCTTGAGTTCTTCGGCCCCGACATGGACGAGGCCAGCCGGGTGATCCTCGATCTCTCCCTCGCCTTCCCCTTCCCGAACCAGGGGAAGGCGGCGCTCATGGCGCTGGAGCACTTCGACGACGAGTACGTTCGGGCCATCGGCTACGAGGTCAAGGCCCCGCGAGCCGAGACCCCCAAGGCGGTCCTGCTCATCGACGTGGTGGGTCACTCGCCGGCCGAGGTGGCGTGCGGCGTGGCCACCATCCGCGCCATCCTCGATCCCCACCCCAACACCCTGCTCTTCGAGGCCCGTGATCCGGCCGAGGGGAAGAAGTTCTGGGCCGACCGCAAGAAGCTGGGCGCCATCGCCCGGCGCACCAACGCCTTCAAGATGAACGAGGACGTGGTGCTTCCGCTCACCGCGCTGGCCGAGTTCGCCCGCTTCACCGACGGCCTCAACCTCGAGGAGGAGCGCTACGCACAGGGCCGCTTCGTGGAGCGGGCCGAGCTGCTCCTGCATGACGCCACCGCGGGCCAGGACGACCCGGCCTGGCTGCTGGCCAAGATCCCGGCGGCGCTGGCCCGCTGCCAGCAGGCCCGGGCCGCGCTGGCCGCCGCCGGCGTCAAGACCCTGCGGGCGGTGACGGTGGTGGCCGAGCTGCGCCACGACCTCGCCGAGTTGGTGCGCGGCTACCCCAAGCTCTCCGCCGCGCTCGACCGGATCCACAAGGAGGTGCGCGACCGGCTCATCGTCATCGCCACCCACATGCACGCCGGCGACGGCAACGTGCACGTCAACGTCCCGGTCCTCTCCAACGACCGGCCCATGCTGGATCGCTGCGATCAGGTCATCGACACGGTGATGGCCCGGGTCATGGCGCTGGGCGGCGTGGTCTCCGGCGAGCACGGCATCGGCGTCACCAAGCTCAAGTACCTCGAGCCTCGCCGCATCGAGGAGCTGCGCGCCCATCGCCAGCAAGTCGATCCGCGCGGGCTCATGAACCCGGGCAAGCTCGACGACCTCGACGTGCTGGATCGGGTCTTCACCCCCTCCTTCAACCTGCTGGAGCTGGAGGCCCGCATCCTGCAGCACGGGCAGCTCGAGGAGCTGGCCAGGGCCATCGCCCACTGCGTCCGCTGCGGCAAGTGCAAGCCCGACTGCTGCGTCTACCACCCGGCCCGCGGGATGTTCTTCCACCCCCGCAACAAGAACCTCGCCATCGGCGCCCTCATCGAGGCGCTCCTCTACGACGCCCAGCGCGAGCGCTCCACCCGCTTCGAGTTGCTGCGCTGGCTGGAGGAGGTGGCCGACCACTGCACCATCTGCCACAAGTGCCTCAAGCCCTGCCCGGTCGACATCGACAGCGGCGAGGTCTCGGTGCTGGAGCGCGGCATCCTCGGCTCGCTCGGGAAGAAGCGGACCGCCGGCGCCACCGCCGCCACGCTCCGCTACCTCGACAGCCGCTCGCCGGCGCTCAACGCCGCCTTCCGCGCCACCGTGGTCCGGCTGGGCGGGGCGGCGCAGCGGGCCGGCTGCACGCTGTCCAGGCCCTTCCAGCCGGCCGACCGGGCCCCCGATTTCTACCCGCTGCAACTGCTCCGCTCGCCGGTCCAGCCGGTGCCGGCCGAGACCCTCCACGACGTCCTGCCCGGCTGCGAGCCGGACCAGGTGCTGCTGTTGGAGCCGGAGGTCGAGGCGACCAGCACCGTCTTCTACTTCCCCGGCTGCGGCTCGGAGCGGCTGCAGAGCCGGATCTCGATGGCCGCGCTCCACCTCCTGCTCTCCACCGGCACCCGGGTGGTCCTGCCGCCGCCCTTCCTCTGCTGCGGCTTCCCCCACCACGCCAACGCCCGGGGGCGCCAGCACTCGCGGATGGTGCTGCGCGACACCATCCTCTTCAGCCAGATCCGCGAGATGTTCTCCTACCTGCAGTTCGACGCCTGCGTCATCACCTGCGGCACCTGCCGGGAGGGGCTCGACCAGATGGGAGCCGCCACGCTCTTCGGCGGCCGGCTGGTCGACGTGTCGGCCTTCGCCGCGGAGCGCGGCCTCCAACTGGAGGGGAGCGGCGACTACCTGTACCACGCCCCCTGCCACGACTCGCTCGACGGCAAGGCCACCGAGCTGATGGCGCGGCTGGGCGGCTTCTCCCGGGTCGAGCCTGTCGGCCACTGCTGCTCCGAGGCCGGCACGCTGGCCCTCTCACGCCCAGACATCACCGACGCCATGCTCCACCGCAAGCGCGAGGCGCTGGCCGAGGCGCTTGGCGGGGAGCGGAGCGCCACCATCCTCACCAACTGCCCCTCCTGTGTGCAGGGGCTGGGGCGAAACCGGTCCATGGGCATCACCCCCCAGCACCTGGTGGTGGCGCTGGCCGAGCGGCTCTCCGGGGCCGGCTGGCTGGAGCGCTTCCGCGCCCAGGCGGCCAGGGCACGCGCCATCCAGTTCTGAAGCAGGCGCGGCGGCGGCGCCACCATTCGGAGCTGGCGCCAGGGGCGCGTCCGAACCGCTTCAGGACCCAGTCAGGATGAGCGGGACCTCGTAGTGGAACGGGTCGCCCTTGAACTTGGGGAAGATCATGAGCCGCGCCGCGCTCTTCAGGCACTGGCCCATCTCGGTGGCGTTGAGCGACTGGTCGTCGAGCGTCGGGTAGGTGACGGTGCCGTTGGTGTTGACGGTGATGCGGAGCGCCACCCGGCGGCCGTCCAGCTTGATGCTCCCTTCGCTGGCGTTGGTGATGCAGGCAGTGAAGGCCTTGCGGTTCGCGCCGACCACCTTGTTGACGACCTCCTGGGTCAGCGCCGCCGTCGCGTCCGGCAGGTTGACCTCGCGGGTCTCGGTGCGTGGCTCTGGAGCCGGCGGCGGCTCGGGCTTCTTCTCGGCCACCCTCGGCTTTGGCTCGGGACGCCTCTCCGGCGCCCTGGGCCGGGCCTCGACCTTTGGCGCCGGTTCGGGCCGCCGCTCCGCCACCTTCGGCCCTGGCAGTTTCTCCGGCTCCGGCCTGGCCTCCACCACCGGCTCCGGGGGCCTGGTCTCGGGAGCCAGCGGCCTGGGGGGCTCGACCTGGGGCACCGGCCGGGGCGCGGCGACGGCCTGGGGCGGCGTGGTGTTGTCGCGCCCGAACAGCGCGTAGGCGGTGATGCCAACCAGGGCGAACATGCCGGCCCCGATGATGGCGATGGGCGTCCCGCCCAGGCCGGTCTTCCGTGCCGGCCTTGCGATGGCGGGCGCTGCCGCCGCCGGCCTCGAAGCTGGAATCGCCGGTTCGGCGGCCATGCCGGTCGGGGTGGCGCCGGTAAAGGTGTCGGGGAGCGAGGCACGGGCCGCCACCGAGAAGGCGTCAGGGATCGAGCTCCGGGTGGCGAGCGATCCCTGCTCGGTGGCGTCACCGAAGAGATCGACGTAGCGCTGCCCGTGCTTCGGGTCGCCATCGCCTTCCGCTCCAGCCAGCGGCGCGTCCATCACCTCGGCGGCGGCGGCCGCGAAGTCGGCCAGCTCGTCCTTCTCGGGCGATGGGGGCATCAGCGCCGGGTCGAGCACGGGGGCCGGCTCCAGCTCGAACTCTGGCAGCTCGGGCGGCGGCACCTTCGGCCCGGAGCGCGCGGCTCCGGCGGCTCTGGCGGCTCCGTCCACGGCCAGGGCCACCTCGGGCGGGAGCGGCAAGGGCCCGGAAGAGGACGGCATCGGCAGCGGCTCGACGGCGTCGTCGGACACCGGCTCTGGCGCCTGCTCCTCGGCGGGCGCAAGGGCGCCGGGCAGCGGCGTGGCTACCGATTCGGCCGGGGTCAGCTCGGGCTCGACGTGGAGTTCGACCTCCGAGCCCGGCGAAGGCACCGGCGTCGGGTTCGGCTCCTGCGCCGCGATGGCCACGGCGAGTTCGACCGCGGTGATGGCCGGGATGCCGGTCATGGTCCCGGCCTGTCCCTTCACCACCACCAGGTGACCACAAGCCTTGCACTTGAGCTTGTAGACCTTGCCGGGCGCGGGATCCTCGGCGGTGGAGTACTTCTTCCCACACCGATCGCAGACGAATTTCATTCATGAATCGTACTGTTGCGCTTGGCGCCTGTGCAAGAAATCACCAGGAGCCCGGACGGGCCCCCTGTGTCCCCTCTGCGCGTAGAGTGGGGACATGATCTCCGCCCGCCGCCGCATGGTCTCCTCCCTGGCCCCGGCCCTGCTGGCCGGGCTCCTCGCCGCCGCGCCGTTGCCGGCCACGAGCGCGCCCAGGCGCCACGGCGCCCCGGGGCGGGTGCTGCTCGATGGCCAGTTGACGGAGGTGCGCTGGACCGACGGCGACTCCTTCAAGGTCGACTCGGGACCGCTCAAGGGATTCGGCACCCGGCTCTTCGGCTACAACACCCTGGAGACCTTCGGCCCGGTCCACCGGATCGCCGGGCTGGGACCGGTTCCGCTGGAGCGGATCGCGGCCTCTTCGGCGGCGCTGCTGGCTGGCACCACCTGGAAGTGCCAGACCGAGGGGAAGCGCGATGGATACGGGCGGGCGCTGGTGGCCTGCCCCGACGCCGCGGCGACGCTGGTCCGGGGCGGCCACGCCATGGTCTATGCCGTCGACACCCGGCCCGACCCGGCCCTGCTGGCCCTGCAGCGCGAGGCCCAGGCGGCCAGGCGCGGCCTCTGGGCCGGGGGGGTGCCACCCTGGATCATCACCAGCCTCCACTCGACCGGAGAGAAGAAGCTGAAGGGGAAGTCCCCCTACGACCGGCTCTGCGATACCCGGACCGGCCTGACCCGCCTGCGCGAGCACCGCTCGACCTACCAGACCTGCCAAGAGGTCTGCGTCGGCGAGGGGCCGCTCATCAGTTGCATGGTCTACGTTCCCTTCGAGCGGCGCTACAACAACCGGCCCGGCTGTCTGGCGAGTGGCGCGCCCCAGGCAAGATGACCACCGCGATGGCCGGCCCTCTCGCCGCGGCAGGCGGTGCTGGTGCTGCTGCTCCTACCCATGCACGGAACGAAGGTAAAGTGGGTCATGCTCCGCCTGGGTTGGCCCACGCTGCTCCTGCTCCTCGCGCTGGTGGTCCTGCTGGCCAGGCGGCCAGGCCTGATCACGAGCCGCGCCTTCCTGCCGGTACTGCTGGTGGCCGCTGCGCTGCTGCTGGCCGGTTACCGGCGCCGCCGCCCGCCGCATTGAACCCGCGTTTTTCTCCCTGCGCCGTCAGACGGTTCGACTAGGGTTCGCCCCCGGGAGCGTGAATGGGTCTGGAGCGCGCGGCGGAGGCGGGGTTGACGGCGGCGCAGGCGATCGACTTCTGGCTCTGGCTCTGGCTCGGCTTCGTCGAGCGGGAGACGGCGCTGGCGAGGACCGGCGCGTCGCCGGACGCCACCGGCACCGCGGCCGGGCTCTCCGACGAGCTGGCCGGGCTGGAAGCCATCTCGGCCCGCCTCTCGGCCGAGCTCCCCGCCAACCCGCCCGACCAGACGGCCGGCCGTAGCTTCTCGCGTCTCCAGGGCGGCCTGCCGGCTGCATCCCTGAGGAGGCTCCAGGAGTGGCTGGCCGAGCCGCCCCTCCAGCCCTCGGACCGGCTGCGTCGCCGAGCCGCCGAGGTGTTGGAGCAGGCCGGGAACTCGCCGCCGACCTCTCCGGCCCGCGCCGCCGCGATCGAGCTCTGGGGCTGGCTGACCGGCGCCGAGGCCGACCGGCGCGTGGCGCTGGCGGTCGCCGAACGCGATCGGAAGGCGGCGCGCCAGCTGGGCGACGAGCTGCGCCTCCTGCTGACCGTCCAGGCCGGCGTACGCCGGGGCCAGCCCGATGTCATCCCATCGCACCGTCACGAAGGGCACTGGCTCGGCGCCCGTCAGCCGTTCCAGCCGGCCGCGGCGGCCGAGCTGGCGCGGGTGCTGCGGCGGGCCCAGCCCGACGTCGCCTCGGTTCGGGGCGGCGTCCAGCTCGGCCGGCTGGTCGAGGCCACCGCCTCGCGGCTCGAGGCACTGGCCGGCGCCGAGGCGGTAGCCCAGGCCAGTGCCCGCGAGCGGTCCGAGGACCAGGCGGCCACGGTCCGTGGAAAGATCACCGCCGGCCTGGCCGCCGCCGAGGCCCGGGAGCCGCGCCAGGCCACCGCTCGCTTCATCGGGAAACCGGTGCTGGCCGACGCCACCCGGCTCGGAGCCTCGCTGGTCGACGCCGACCTCGGCGACCGGGCCGCCTGGCGCGCCGTCATCGCCCCCCGCGGCTTCGACGAGGCGGCCGAGTTCAGCGCCGCAGGCGCCAGCGCCTACGAGCTCTACGTGCTGGTTGGCGCCGACGGGACGTTGCAGGCCCTGCACCAGCGAATCGACCGCTCCCCGCACGGTCGCCGCTGGTTCGCGCCGGTTCCGGCGCCGCGCTGGCTCCACCCGCAGGGCTCGACGCTCGACGTGGCCTGGTCGGATGTGGCCTCGCCGGCCCGGGCCCGGATGCTGCTGCTGCTGGCGGCGCTCACCAGTGGTCTCCCGCCCCCGGCCGTGGCCGATCAGCTCTCCGACGAGGCGCTGGCCCTGGCGATTCGCTGGGCCCGCCGCTCGCGCCACTGATGGTATCTTGCCTCCCCCGCTGATGGCGCGGGGCGCGCACGAGGATCCACCCGACCATGAAGATGCTGGCGCTCTCCTTCCTGACCCTGATCGGCGTGATGCTGGTGGCCGAGGGCTTCGGGCAGCACGTCGACAAGGGCTACATCTACTTCGCGATGGCCTTCTCGCTGCTGGTCGAGCTCCTCGACCTGAAGCTCCGGAAGCACTCACCGCCGCCGCAGCAGCAGCTGGGCGACCAGGCGCGGTAGAATCCCGCCGTGCTCATCGCCACCATCTCCTGGTTCGTCCTTCCGAGCCTGACCCTCGGTCCGCTGGCGCTCCAGTCCTTCGGCCTGCTCTCGGCCGCCGGGGTACTGGCCGGCATGCAGATCGCGGCACGCGCCGCCCGGCGAGACCGGCTCGATCCGAAGGTGGTGCTCGACTTCTCGGTCATTGCCGTGGCCGGCGGGATCATCGGCGGCCACCTCGTCCACCTGGTCTTCTACCACCCGGAGGAACTGGCCGACCCGATGCGGATCTTGAAGGTCTGGGAGGGGCTCTCCTCCATGGGTGGCCTGGCCGGGGCCATCCTCACCGCCGCCGTCTGGTTTCGGCGGCGCGGTCTCCGCTTCACTCCATACGGCGACGCCTACGCGCTCGGGCTGGCCCCGGGCTGGGGCATCGCACGGCTCGGCTGCTTCTCGGTCCACGACCACCCGGGGGTGCGGAGCGACTTCTGGCTGGCGGTCGACTTCCCGGGCGGGCCGCGCCATGACCTCGGCCTCTACGAGGCGATCCTGCTCTTCGCGCTGGCCGGGCTGCTCTTCATGCTGCGCTGGCGCGGCCAGTTGAAGGGCCGGCTGCTCCCCCTGCTGGCGGTCCTCTACGGCGCCGGCCGCTTCCTGCTCGATTTCCTGCGGGCCCGCCCCGGTGACCTGGTCTACGCCGACGGCCGGCAGCTCGGCCTCACCTTCGCCCAGTGGTTCGCGCTCGGGCTGCTCGGCTGGGGCGTGAGCCGGCTGGCCGGCTCGAAGGGGCCGGTGGCGTCATGACGGCCCCGAAGACGCCGCCCCTGGGTTGGCGGGCGCGGCTGGAGGCGCTGGAGCGGCGGCGCTGGTTTCGCTGGGGCGGCGAGGCGGTGGTGGTGCTGCTGGCGGTCCTGGCGATCGGGGCCATCCAGTCCCGCCACCACCTCTCCGGCGGCGAGCGTCCCTCCGCGACCTTCCGCACCCTTGAAGGCGCTCCGGTGACCCTGGAGTCGCTGCGCGGCAAGCCGCTGGCGCTCGCCTTCTGGGCGCCCTGGTGCGGCGTCTGCGCCGCCCAGTCGGACAACCTCTCGCGAACGCTGCGGTGGGCAGGGTCGCGCGTCCAGGTGGTCTCGGTGGCCACCGCCTTCGGCGACGTCTCCGAGGTGCGCGCCTACATGAGGGAGCACCTGGTCGAGTACCCGGTGCTGCTCGGCGACGACGCCACGGTGCGCGCCTTCCACGTCGAAGCCTTTCCGACCGTCTACTTCCTCGACGCCGAAGGGCGCATCACCGGCTCGGTGGCCGGCTACACCACCACCGGCGGCCTGCTGGCGAGGTTGCTGTTCTGAAGCATGCCTGGGTCGGGGCTCTGGTGTGGCCGCTCCGGTGACAGTGTGGCGCGCTGATGCCGCCGGAGCCCGGCCGAACGAACGATTACCCCAGGGATTCCCAAGCCGCGAGGTTCTCCCGGCCAGGCACGCCCCATGCTTCTCCGCCAGGTTCCATCGCGAACGCGCCATGGAAGTCGAGAAGAAGTAGTCCGCTGTCCCAAGACCACCCGGTCCACCAGGACCACCCGATCCCCAGAGGTCACCCATGCTGCTCGCCTTGACGTGCGCGCTGTGTACCGTCCAGCCACTCCCCACCACGCTGGAACTGAGCCTGTCCCAGCCTACGCTTTCGCTCCAGGAGGCCGGTCCAGCGGCACCCCTGCCGCCACCCGGGCTCGCATCGCCTCGGCCGCTCGCTGCCCCGCAAGAGTCGCATGCGCCACTCGCTCTCGCGTCGCTGCCGACGCATGACACCGGCTCGGGGGATGGCGAGCACTCCGACCAGATGTCCCCCATGTGGATCGTGATGGGCGCCATGATGGTGGTCATGGTGGTCGGAGCAGGCGTGTACATGATGAACAACAGGGGCACGGCGGCCAGGCCGATCAACGCCACGGCCCCCGCCTCCCCCGCCATGCTCGCCATCCCGGTGGTGGCCCGCGGAGGGGGATGAAGGCGCGTTGAATCCGTGCGCTCAGCTCTCCTGGAGCCAAGGGACTGGATCCCGGAGAGCCATCGCGACCGCGGTCGGTCCGGCCGACAAGGCGCCGAGGAGCGCACAGAGGGCCGCCACGGCGGGCGCCACCGGCCAGTCCGCGACGATCCGAAGCGCCACCGAAGGATCGTGGAGCGCGGCGAGCGCGGCGCCGGACAGGGCGCCGGCGGCCCCTCCCACCATCCCCACCACGACCGAATTCGCCGCCAGGGCCCACCAGACCGTACCAGCGGTGGCGCCGACGGCCCGGAGCGTGGCGACCTCGCTCCGGCGTTCGGAGGCGTCGAGGTGGGCGGTCACCGCCAGGCCGAGGCCCACCAGCAGCGCCAGTACGCCCTGCGCCAACCGGCGACCGCGGGCCAGCGCTCCCTGGAGTTCTTCGTCGGCGGGCGCCCCCCGGCCACCCGGGACCACTTTCACCTGAAGACCAGCGGCCTCGAGCCGGGCACCGGCCGCCCGCGGCGCCACGCCAGCCCGCAGGAAGACCTGGATCTCGTTGATGCCGCGCAGCCCGGTCAACGCCTGGGCTTCCGGGAGCGAGAGGAACACCGCACCGTCCTCCGACGACCCGGTCGCTTCGCGGACCACCAGCACGGGCCGGGCGCCTCCGCCCAGATCGAGGGCCGACCGTTGGCCGAGCGCCTCCGCCAGCGCCGAGCCTAGCTCGACGCCTCCACGCTCCCCGGTGCCGACTCCGATGATGGGCCCGGAGCGCCCGGAGATGTCCTGCTGAACCACCAGCCGCTCACGGGCTTCGCGAAGGTCCTTGCCGAGCACGCCCGCCACCCGGCTGGCCGTGCCGGGTGGCAACAGCTGCCTTCCCAGGTCGAGCCGCACCAGCTCGCTGCCACCGACGCCGCTGGCCACCAGGCGGAGCGCGGGTCCCACGCCATCCACGCGTAGATTGGCCGCCTCTTCCCGCCCGCGCGCCACCAGTTCGAGCCCTGTCCCGAGCGCCGCGGCCGTGGCCACCACCGCGGTAGCCAGGACCGCTCGCCCGGCGCGAGCCCGAAGCTCCCTCATGGCCAGCCACCACCCCATTCTCACGAGGCGAGCCTCCGCAGGCTGGGACGGTCCTCGGCGATCAGCCCGGAGCGCAAGCGCACCACCCTGAGCGCCTGCTCCGCCAGGTCGAGGTCGTGGGTGACGATGACGATGGTCTGCCCCTCCTGGTTGAGCTGATGGAAGAGCCTCATCACCTCTGCGGCGGACTCCGTATCCAGGTTTCCGGTCGGCTCGTCGGCCAGGATGACGCCGGGTGCGTTCACCAGGCTGCGGGCGATGCCAGCCCGCTGCCGCTCTCCCACCGAGAGCTGCGCCGGCCGGTGCCGGAGTCGGGCGGCGAGCCCGAGCCGCTCGAGCAACCGCACGGCCGCCGCCTCGGCCTCCTTCCGGGATCGCCCTGCCAGCAACGACGGCAACATCACGTTCTCAAGCGTGGTGAGGTAGGGAACCAGGTTGAAGGTCTGGAAGACGAAACCGACTGAGCTTCGCCGTAGCGCGGCGCGCTGTCCCTGGTCCAGGTCATAAACGGAGTGGCCATCGATGACGACGCGACCGGTCGTCGGTGCCGACAGCCCGCCGATCGTGAAGAGGAGCGTCGACTTGCCGCTCCCGCTCGCGCCGACCACGGACAGGAGTTCCCCTTGCCCGATGGTCAGACTCACCCCATCGAGCGCCTGGACGATGCCACCACCCGGGGCCCGAAAGGTCCTGCCCACCTCGCTGACTTCGATCATGCTGCGGTCTCCCTGAGCGCGACGGCTGGATCGAGCGCGGCGGCCCGCAGCGCGGGGATGGCGGCGGCCACTGCGCTCAGCGCGGCCGCTCCAAGGACCAGCGTGAACGACGGGTTGGGCACGGCAGATGCCGCCGCGCCTACCAGCCAGCGGGCGACCGCAGCCCCGCCGAGCCAACCGGCCAGGCCGCCGGCAAGTCCGACCAGCGCGTATTCCAGGACCAGAAGGCCGCCGAGCTGGCCTGGCGGGACGCCGATGGCGGCCAGGAGGCCCAGTTCCCGCGCCCGGCGGCGCGCTCCGGAGACGGCCAGCCCGGCCACCAGCGCCGCCACCAGGGCCGCGGCGAGCAGGTGGAGCGCCGTGCCGTAGCGGCGCACCACCTCGACCGTTCCCTGCTGCGCCGCGAGCACGCTGGACACGGTGATGGCCCGGCTTCCGGGCAACGCCTCCTCGATCTGCGCGCCGAGCGTCTTGACGTCGGTGCGGCACCAGCAGCCAGCCAGGCGGATGGCCGAGAGCTCGCCGGGGCGGCCGAGGATCTGTTGCGCGGCGGCCACTGGCATGAAGAGGGCGGTGTCTAGCCCTTCTGGCGGGTGCGTGGCCACCTCCAGGACGGCGAGCCGGACTCCTCCGAGGTCCAATGCGCCACCGGCCTGGAGTCCGAGCGCCCGCGCCGCGGCCACGCCGGCTACCACCGGCACCCGGCCGGCCGGAAGCACTGGCCAGCCCAGCTCCTGCCCCACCACGATGACCGCCCTCCCCCGCGCCTCGAGGTTTCCGTACAGCCGGGCCTCCATCGACTGGACGTGCGGCCCGGCCGGCGACGCCTTGATCCGCTCGGGCGCCGAGTCAGGGAGGCCCCCGCGGTACCGCTGTGCATGGAAGTCAGCCGGCGCCACGTCGGCTGGGAGCAGCAGCATGTTCCGGCCGAGCCGGTGGGCGATGTCGTGGACCTCCGCCTCGGCCGCGGCCGAGGTGGCGCGCAGGGCACCGAGGCCGGCGACCACCGCCGCGATCACGATGGCCGCGAGCAGGTGCTCCGGCCAGCGGCGGCGAAGGCCGCCCCTCAAGATCATCCACATGCGGAGGCTCCGGGTCAGGTGGTGGCCCGGATCGCTCGCGACGCTTCCAACCGAGGAGCTGGTGCTCGAAGCGAACGGGCCGGGCCGCGGCCTCGAAAAGCAAGCGGCGTGCCGGAGCGGAGACCGCTGTCCTTGCCGGACCGAGGCGACGACCCCTTGGAATCGCGGGCTATTCGCGGGGACTCGTGAGGCAGGCAGCGGTCAGCCCGGGGACAGCGTGACCGATCTGGTCACGGCCGGGGTGGCGTCGAGCCGGCGCCGCCCAGGTCCCGGGCCGGCGAGCAGGGGTAGCCCGCGGCCGCTCGATCCGGCCATGAGCCCGCCCGCCGGGACCTCGACGTCAGGGAGCCGGCTTCGGTGGGGCGCCCAGCTCGACGGTGGTCGCCTCCATCTGGCCGCTCACGTCCTTGCCCTTCACGACCACCCGGTCGCCCACCAGGGCCTTCTCTCGCTCGGTCGCCTTGCGGTCGCGGAAGAACTTCGTCCCAGGGGTCAGCGCGAAGGCCGTGTCCTTGCCGTGCTCGCCGGCGACGACGATGCGCGCGGCCGTGAGCTCCTTGACGACGCCGTAGGCGCGATGTCCACCCTCGTGCCCGAGCGCGGGGAGCGCGATGACGGTCGAGACCAGCATGACAGCGATGAGCTTCCTCATGACGTCCTCCACTGAGAGCCGGTCAATGACCAGCGTGATTGCGCGGCGACGGTGGGCGCCCAGTCCCCTTCAGGAACTCGGCCTCCTCCTGGAACTCGCGCCATTCCTCAGCGCTGCGCGGGTTGAGCTGCTCCATCTCGGCCTGTTCCTCCGGAGTCGACTTCGGCAGGTGCCTGATGAAGTGGACCAGCTTCCAGCTCTCTTCGGGCTTCCCGGCGCCACCCCAGCCCGGCATGCCGGTGAGCCGAACCCCGTTCTCGATGATGTAGAAGAGCTCCCCGTCGGTGAGCGCCTGGGTGATCGGTCCGCGCATGTCGGGCGCCCGCGGATAGAGGTTGCGGCCGAGATTGGTCCTTCCGCTCCCGTCGTTGGCGTGGCAACTGGCGCAATGATCCGCGAAGTGCGCGCGACCCGCGGCCAGGATTCGAGGCTCCAGCGCCAGCGGGTTTCGAGCGTCCCGGGCCACGGCCGGGATGAGGAGGCTCCGCAAGCGCCGGGCGATCGCCTCCTCGGCGGCACTGGGGTCGGCCCTGGCGGAGATCCCGCCGCGCAGCAGCAGGACCACCGGCATGACCGCCATGACAGCGACCAGGAGCACCACTCCGATGAACCACCGAGACCTCATGCACGCCTCCCACGCGGATTCGCTCCACTGTCAGTAGTGCCCGGCGACTGCTGGCGCAAGGCCACGCGGACGGCTTCGGCGTGATGAAGCAGGTCACAGTGTGGCCCACTTCGACGCGCCGCCCTCCGCCGAGCGCCCTGGATCAGCCTCGATTCGAGAGGAACCGCACGGCACGACCTGTGCTTCTCTGCTCAGGCGACGGACGCCTCGCCGACGGGGCGCCAACGCTCTGGAGACTATCGACATGGCTCTGAACATTCCCGCTGCGGCCACCCTGGTCCTTGCCCTCACCGCCCTGCCCTCGGCGGCGCTGGCCCTGTGCGGCAGCCACAAGGGCCACCAGGCGGCCAGCGACCATGCCCCATCGCCCGTCGCCGCCCCGATGGGCCAGGTGGCCGGTCAGACCATCGAGATCTCGGTGACCGGGGACGGCTTCGTCCCGGCCAACATCAGGGTCCAGAAGGGCCAGTTGGTCAGGCTGGTCGTCACGCGAAGGGTCGAGCGGACCTGCGCCACCGAGATCGTCATCCGGGACCAGGGCATCAACCAGAAGCTGCCGCTCAACCAGCCGGTCACCGTCGAGTTCACACCCAAGAAGAGCGGCGAGCTCCGCTATGCCTGCGGCATGGACATGATCTCCGGTGTCATCGCCGTCGAGTAGGTCGCTTCCTGGCAGCGTGCCGACGGCCACCTGCACGGCCGTCCTGGCGCCGAACCTCTCCCTTCAAGCCCGACGGCGCGATGGCGCCCGCTTCGCCATGGCGCGGGGCCGGTGGTCGCGGGGCGTACGGCGATCTGGAGTCACCATGCAACTCTCCCCCATCCCTCTTGCAGTGGCCTTGATGCTTGCGGCTGCACCGGCCCAGGCGCAACACGCCGGCCATGGTGTCGGCGACGCCAGACCTCAGGCCGAGCAGGAGCGGCAAGCTCCCTCCCGGATCGCGACTCCGCCCCTCTCGCTTCCCACCGGGCCCAGGCAGGTGCAGGTCACCATCGGGGAGAGCGGGTTCGAGCCCAGTGAGATCCAGGCGAACGCGGGCGACTCGGTGACGCTGCGCATCACGCGCGTCACCGAGAATACCTGCGCCAGGGAGGTCAACTTCCACGGGCGCGGAGTGCAGGTCGCGGTGCCCCTTGGGCTGGAGCTGAAGGTCACTATCGACGTGGACGAACCTGGAGTGGTCCGCTTCGGGTGCCTGAGCGGGACCGACGGCGCGGTGATAAGGGTCGCCGAGAGGGTGCGGCGCTGAATAGAGCCGCGCTGCATGGCCTGGCCACCTCCTGCCGCTTGCGAGCGCGAGACTGGCGTGACCCGACCCGTCACGACGTGACAGGCATGGGCGACCGTTTCCGGAAGCGAGAGCCCCAACCGTTTGAGAACTCTCGTCCTGCCCTCCATGGCTTCCGGCACGGTCGATGCTCTGCTGAGTGTCGGGAGGCAACAAGGCCTCCCTCCAACCAGAGGAGCTTCCATGTCCACGATTCAAGTAGCACTGAGGGTCTTCACGGTCATCGGCGTGCTGCTGCTGGCGGCCGGCGCGACGCAGGCCAACGACGTCAGTTCAGATCGGCACCAGGCCTCCTTGCAGGAGACGAGTCGGGGTGTCGAGCAGAGGGCAGTCGCGGATGGGAAGGAGGGCGCCGTGCCCAGGGTGAATACCGCCCATGCCTGCACCTGCAGCCGGGCGACGCCCACGGCGAAGCCCGATTCGTCGGACCTGGACGCCAAGCTGGATCGGCTGCGGTCGCAGGGGGGCTGAACCGGACGCCCTTGGGTCGGGACCAGCATGGGTGGGGTGGGCGCGCCTTCTCCGCTTGACGGGAGGTTCCTCCGCCGTGCGCATGGCGGCCGCTACCGGGCCTTGAAGTCGTCCGACCGGACGCCGTAGCGCTTGAGCAGGCGGTGGAGGCTCTCGCGCGCCATCCCGGCTCGCTCGGCCGCCTTGGTG
>JANPOM010000200.1:0-7460 GCA_031427995.1 Anaeromyxobacter sp.
ACTAGAACACCAGGTTCGGCCGGATGAGGAACTGCAACCCAGGGTCGTGGCTCTCCGCCAGCCCGCCCTGGTAGGCGGCCCCCGACTCCCAGAGCAGGCCCACGCCGAAGACCAGCGTCACCTTCCCCTTGCCGAGCGGGAACTTCTTGTCGACGAGGAGGAGCTGGCGCACCGGCCTGCCGGTGAGCGAGAGGTCGAGCCGGTACTCGACGCCGGAGTTGGCCAGCAGCAGCGAGTCGTCCTGGTAGTCGACCCGGCTGCGCCGCAGCGCCAGGTAGGCGGTGTCGGTGATGTCGCCATTGCCGTGGAGCTTGGCGCCGATCCGGAAACTCCAGGAGAGCTTCATCTCCTCGGAGACCCGGTCGCCCTTGAGCTTCAGCTCGGTCTCCAGCCAGGCGTCGTCGATCAGCTGGTTCTGCTTGATGTGGCCGAGCCCGCCGGAGGCGACCAGCCCCAGGTAGCCGCGGCCGCGCACCTCGGACCTCCCCGGCGCGTCGAAGTCGACCACGTTGCCGATGAAGAGGGAGAGGGCGAAGGGCTCGTCGAAGCCCGCGGTGAGGGCCTGCACCAGGTTGAGGTCGGCGCTGACCTGCGCCTGCCGGTAGGTCGCCCGCCACTCGTGCACGGCCACGCCGACGCAGGGGAGTGGGTTGACGCTCGCCTCCAGCACCAGGAAGTGACGGGCCAAGGCGCCGCCGAGCAGCGCCCGGTAGATCTCGGCCTCGCTCCGCTCGCCGCTGGCGGGGGCCGAGGCGTCGAAGAGCGGGATGTAGATGCCGGCGCTCGAGTAGTAGGCACCCATGGTGAACAGGAGCGTGATGGGCTGCTGGGGCGGCGGCTCCGGCTCCTGCGGCGTGGCCCAGCCGGCGTAGAGGGCCGGGTCGTCGTCGTCGCCATCGGGCGCCGGGGTGGGCGTGCCGGGTGGCCTGTCGGAGGGCTGGTCGGAGGGCTGGTCGGGGGGCGAGGACGGTGGCGGGAGCTCGGCCGTGGCCGGGGTCGCGCCCGGGGCCACGGCCGGCTTCCCCGGCTCGACCGCGCGCGCCAGGCCGCCTGCAAGCGCGAGCGCCGCGAGGAGGGTGATGAGGGGGGACCGGTGCGGCAGGCTCACCGGCCAATGATGCCGGTGCACGGGCGGCGGCTCAAGCGAACCGACGAGGCCGCCTCCTCCGCGGCCCACGAACCCTCACCGGCTCCCCTGGCTCCAAGGAGGTGGGAGCGTCCGTTTGGCGCAACCCTCCAGAAGGCTGCCGGGAGATGCCATGCGGGCGGTACCATGCGGCTCTCGGAGGGACACCATGAGCGCGAACGACAGGAGCGCGAACGACATGACTGGCCTCGACCTCTCGGCGAAGGAGCTCCGCATCATGGTGCAGTCGCTGGGCAACTGCCTGGCGACTTGCCAGGTGCACGCCAAGAAACCCGACGCGCCGTGCGAGGACTGCGATGCGGCGCGGACACTGAAGAAGAAGCTGGAGAAGCAGATCGCCGCTTGAGGAAGGAGTCGACATGAAGCTGCTGACCAAGAAGCAGGGCTGCTGCGCGCCCGAGAAGACGGCGCAGTGCTGCGCCAAGGCCTCCCGGTTGGTTTCGGGCTGCCACGACTGATGGACGCGCACGTCAGGGAGATCCAGGCTGCCGACTGGCAGCGCGAGGTCCTCGACGCCGCCGAGCCGGTGGTCGTCGACTTCTACTCGTCCGAGTGCCCGCCCTGCGAGGCGCTGGCGCCGCGCCTCGAGGCGGCGGCGGCCGCGCTGGCCGGCCGCGCCCGCTTCGTGAAGGTCTTCCGCCAGGCCAACCGCGAGCTGGCCGTCGAGCTCGGCGTCCTCGGCAGCCCCACGCTCCTCTTCTTCCGCGGCGGCCAGGAGGTGGCGCCGCGCCACACCGGGGGGCAGATCGGCAGCGGCGCGCTCGTCAAGGCCGTCGAGGCGCTGCTGGCGTAGGAGAGGAAGGGCGAACCTCCGCCGGCACGGCGGGCTACCACCGAACCGGGAGCCCGGCGTCAATGCCGGTGCCGGGCCAGGCGGCTCGCGATCCAGCCCGACGACCGATGGACCGCCTTGATGGTCTCGGCCAGGCTGGCCGCCGCCGCGGCGCAGCGCGTGCAGGCGGTCAGGTGCAGCACCACGCGGGCCCGGTCCACCGTCCCCAACTCCTCGTCGAGGTACTCGGAGAGCCGATCCCCGATCTCGTCGCAGCGGCAGTGCTCCACCATGAGCCGATTCACGGGGACCTCCTCGGGCCGATCGCCCTCAGGTTCGCTTCACCGGCGCTGGCCAGCCGATGAGAAGGCCGAACAGGGCGCCCGCCACCGAGGCGCTCCGGACGCTCGAGAGCAGCGCGCAGCTGCCGCCACGGCATCCGATGAAGTGGGCGTAGCCTCCGCCAGCCAGCGCGCCGAAAGCGCCCAGCGCGAGCGGCCTCCAGCCGCCTCCACGCAGCCAGGCGAGGAGGCGGGTGATGGGCGTCGGCGGAACGTCGGGCACCTGCTCGGTCGGTTCGATGGTCATGGCGGTCTCTCCGCCCGGTATGAGCCCGGCCCTCCCAGCGCGGTTCGGCTTGCCGGCGGGAGCCGGCGGGAGGATCTTCGGAACCTCGGGGCCGCCTCCTGGCTCCAATCGGGGGTACCCCATGACGACCCGAGACGACGCCAGCGCAGTTCCGATCGGCCGGGCCGTGGCCGCCCGCTACGGGGCGCTGGCAGCGGGGACCAGCTCGCTCTCCTGCGGCGGTGCCCTCGAGCTGGCCGCGCCGCGTCCGGGCGAGCGGCTGGTCGACCTCGGCTGCGGCCGGGGCGGTGACCTGCTCCGCGCCGCGGCGCTGGTCGGTCCGGACGGGCGCGTCACCGGCGTCGACGCCACGCCGCGGATGGTGGAGGAGGCGCGCCAGCGGACCGCGGGGCTCGCCAACGCCAGCGTGGTGCAGGGCGACCTGGCCGCGGTGCCGCTCCCGGACGGCTGCGCCGAGGTGGTGGTCTCCAACTGCGCCATCAACCACGCCAGCGACAAGGCGGCCGTCTACCGCGAGGTGGCCCGCCTGCTCGCGCCGGGAGGGCGCGCGGTGGTCTCGGACGTGGTCTCCGAGGCGGTCCTGCCCGAGTCGGTCAGGTCCGATCCGGCCGCCTGGGCCGCCTGCTACGGCGGCGCCATCCCCGAGGCCGAGTACCTGGCCGCGGTGACCGCCGCCGGCCTCACCGGCCTGCGCGTCCTCAAGCGGAGCGATCCCTACCAGAAGGGCGGCGTCCGCGTCCTCAGCCTGACCCTGGAGGCGCGCGCGCCGCGCCGCGGCGCGGAGCCCAAGTGAAGCTCTCCAGACACGCCATCCTCGCCGACGTCCCGGGGCGGGACGAGGTGCTCCTGGTGCAGCCGCTCTCCGGCCAGGCCGCGCTGCTGCCGCGGGCCGCCGCCGCCGCCCTGCGCGCGCTGCCGGGCCCGCTCCCGGCCTCGCTGCCGGAGGCCGCCTTGCGCGAGGCCGGCTTCGTGGTGGAGACCGCCGCCGCCGACCAGGCCCTGCTCGACGGCGCGCTGGCCACCTGGCGCGCCGAGGCGGCGCTCACCCAGACCCAGCTCATCGTGGTGCCGACCTTCGGCTGCAACCTGGCCTGCACCTACTGCTACCAGGAGCTCTTCGACCCGGCCGGCGCCGGCCTGATGACGCCCGCGGCGATCGACGCCTTCTTCGCCTACGTGGACCAGCACCACCTCGGCGGCCCGCTCAAGCCCTACCTGACCCTCTTCGGTGGCGAGCCGCTGCGTGACACGCCGGCCCACCACGACCGGATCGACCGCTTCCTCGACGGGGCCCGGGCGCGCGGCATGAAGGCCGCGGTGGTCACCAACGGCCACGACCTCACCGCCTTCGTGCCGTCGCTGGCGGCCGGGCCGGTCAAGGAGGTCCAGGTCACGCTCGACGGGCCGCGCGCGCTCCACGACGCCCGCCGCCCCCACAAGGACGGCTCGGGCACCTTCGACCGGGTCGTCGCCGGCCTCGACGCGCTGATCGCGGCCGGCGTGCCGGTCAACCTGCGGGTGGTGGCCGACAAGGAGAACCTGCCCCGCCTGCCCGAGCTGGCCTCTTTCGCGGCCGCGCGCGGCTGGCTCGACCTGCCGGCCGCCCGCTTCAAGACGCAGATCGGGCGCAACTACGAGCTCTTCGGCTGCGCCAGCCGGCAGGACCGCGACGCCCTCTTCGACCGGGTCGAGCTCTGGGCCCGCTACCTCGAGCTCTGCGAGGCCCACCCCGTGCTGCGCCGCTTCCACGCGCCGCGCTTCCACGGCATCGGCCACCTGGCCTCGGCCGGCGAGCTGCCGCCGCCCAACTTCGACGCCTGCCCGGCCACCAAGACCGAGTGGGCCTTCTCGCCCGAGGGCGGCGTCTTCGGCTGCACCGCCACCGTGGGCCACCCGGCCCACCGGCTCGGCTCCTTCTACCCGGAGGTGGCGCGCGACGAGGCGGCCATCGCCCGCTGGAACGGCCGCAGCACCCTGACCATCCCGGCTTGCCAGGGCTGCGGGCTCGCCTCGGTCTGCGGCGGCGGCTGCGGCGCGGTGGCCTGGCACCGGACCGGCTCGGCGCTGGAGACCGACTGCCGGCCGGTGCGCGAGCTCTACGGGCTCGGCGCCCGGTTCTACGCCCTCGGTGACGCGGCGTGACCGGCCGCCACCGGGGCTGTCTGGTCTGCGGCGAGGCGCTGGCCTACCGGCTCGAGGCCGCGGCGGTGACCTGCGCCCTCTGCGGCGCGGCGGGCCTGAGCCCGGTGGCCTGCTCTGCCGGACACTTCGTCTGCGACGGCTGCCACGCCGCGCCGGCCCGGGAGGTGATTGAGCGGGCCTGCCTCGCCAGCGACTCGATCGACCCGGTGGCGCTGGCCACCAGGCTGATGCGCCACCCCAGCCTCAAGCTCCACGGGCCGGAGCACCACTTCCTGGTGCCGGCCGCGCTGCTCACGGCCGTCGCCAACGCGCGCGCCCTGCCCGGCGAGAAGGCGGGCTGGCTCGGCGAGGCGCGGCGCCGCTCCGACGCGGTGCCGGGCGGCTCCTGCGGCTTCCAGGGCGCCTGCGGGGCGGGCGTGGGGGTAGGGATCTTCACCTCGGTAGCCACCGGCGCCACGCCGCTGGCGCGCGAGGGCTGGGGGGCGGCCAACCGGGCCACCGGGCGCGCCCTCACCGTGATCGGTGGGCTGGGCGGGCCGCGCTGCTGCAAGCGGACCAGCTGGCTCGCGCTGCTGACGGGGATCTCGGTGGCGCGGGAGACCCTGGGCGTCCGGCTCGACGGCCACGGCCCCTCCTGCGACTGGAGCGAACTGAACGCCGAGTGCCTCGGCGAGCCGTGTCCCTTCCACCCGGCCCGCCGCGCCGGCTCGGCTACGCCTTCTTCGCCGGGCAGGTACTGAGGCCGAAGACCTTGTAGAGCGGGCAGAAGCCGACGAGGCCGGTCGCCAGGGGAATGAGGCCGAGGTAGCCGAGCGGGGACTGCGGCCCGACGAAGACCATGGAGAGGATCCCCAGGCCGAGGGCGATGCGGACGGCGCGGTCGATGGTGCCTTCGTTGGTCATGTGTGCATCCTCCGATGCCCGGTTGGAGCCACCGGGCGGCGGGAGGATTCGCACCACCAGCCCGGCGGGAGAGCTCCTCGCCTGGCGCGTACTCGGAGGTGAGGCGCGAGGCGCGCGTCAGCCCCCCGCTGTAGATCCTCCCCCAGTGCCCCGACCCAGGCAGGATGACGCGACGAGAGCGGCGAGACCGAAGCGAGGCTGGCGCCCGAGGAGGGAGCAGCGGAGGCGTAGCAGCGCTACGTCGAGCAGCGGACCGAAGAGGCCGCCTGCCGCAGCGAGAGGATCGACGCTCGCAGTAGGCATCCTGCCTGGGTCGGGGCACTAGATGCGCCAGCCGCCCATCGAGCTGCACCGCGGCGAGCTGCGCGTCGCCGGCACCGCGCTCCACCTCGACGCCCAGCGCCGCGCCGCCTGCGCCTTCGTCTCCCACGCCCATGGCGACCACATCGGCCGCCACGATCGGACCATCGCCACCCCGGCCACGCTGGCGCTCATGAACCACCGGCTCGGCGAGCCGAAGCGGGTCCGCAGGGCCGAGCAGATGCCGGTCGGCTACCGCCAGCCCTTCGGCCTTGGCCCGCAGACGCTGGAGCTCTTCCCGGCCGGCCACGTGCTCGGCTCGGCGCAGCTGCGTGTCACGCTGGAGGACGGCCGCACCCTCGGCTACTCGGGCGATCTCTGCACCGACACCCCCTGCGCCGCCGAGCCGGCCGAGGTGATGCCCTGCGACACGCTGGTGCTCGAGTCGACCTTCGGCCGCCCCCGCTACGTCTTCCCGCCCAAGCAGGAGACGCTGGCCGCCATCCGCCGCTTCTGCGACGACGCCCTCTCCGACGGCGTCACGCCGGTGCTCCACGGGTACGCCCTCGGCAAGGCGCAGGAGATCCTCGCCTTCCTCTCGGGCGCCGGCTACGCCTGCCGCTGCCACCCGGTGGTCCACGCCATCAACCGGATCTACGAGGCCCACGGCGTCCCGCTCCCCGGGGTCCGCCCCATCGACGCCGAAGGGGTGGCGGCCCGCGAGGTGGTGGTGGTGCCACAGCAGCTGGCCTGGAGCCCGGCCATGAAGGCGGTGCGCCGGCGCCGCACCGCCGCGCTGACCGGCTGGGCCATCGACGGCGAGCGGATGTTCCGCGGCGTCGACGCCGCCTTCCCGCTCTCGGATCACTGCGACTTCCCCTCGCTGCTGGCCTACGCCAGGGCGACCGGGGCCTCGCGGATCTTCACGATCCACGGCTTCACCGACGAGCTGGCGGCGGCGCTCCGCCGCGAGGGGATGCGGGCCGAGCCGCTGCGGGAGGGGAGCCAGCTCGAGCTTCTGTAGTATGACGGGCGAGTGATCGAGTTCACCGCCAGCGCCGACGCCGAGGGACTGCGTCTCGACAAGTACGTCCGCAAGGCCCTGAAGGGCGTGCCTCTCAGCCACGTCTACAAGATGTTCCGCACCCGCAAGGTGAAGGTGAACGGCGTGCGCGGACGCCCCGAGCAGCTGCTGGCGGCCGCCGACAAGATCGAGATCTGGGGCGACGAGCAGAAGCTGCTGGCCGAGCCGGCGCCGGGCACCACCCCCCGGGTGCGCGGCAGCGGCGGGCCCCGGCTGGAGGTGCTGCTGGAGGACCAGGACCTGCTGGTCGTCAACAAGCCGGCCGGCCTGGCCGCCCACCCCGGCACCGGCATCAGCGGCGCCACGCTGGTCGAGCTGGTGCGCGACTACTTGAAGGTGCCGACCAGGGCGGCGAGCGGCGAGTTCAAGCCCTCCCCTGCCCACCGGCTCGATCGCGAGACCTCCGGCATCATCCTGGTGGCCAAGACCCGCCAGGCCATGGTGACGCTGGCCCAGCTCTTCGAGTCGAAGGCCGAGCTCAAGAAGCAGTACCTGACGCTGGCCAAGGGGAAGATGCCGCAGCA
>JANPOM010000201.1:0-1216 GCA_031427995.1 Anaeromyxobacter sp.
GCTTCGGTCTCGGCGCTCTCGTCGGGTCATCATGCCTGGGTCGGGGCACTAGTGGACTGGGTGTGGCGGAGGCCCTGACGGGAGACGGCCGCGAGACAGCGCTGGATCTCATTCGCGCCCGTCGCGGTCGAGTGGAAGCCCCAACAAGCCGAAGCATCGACCATGCTGGGCTCGGCGCTTCGCCTGCCTCCGCGGTCTCGGCGTTCGGCACCCCGCCCCCTTCTCACCCTCCGTCGAGCATTCGACTGAGTCGCCCAATGGCTGTGCGGGCCAGGCCCGGTTCACTCGCCGGCCCCGGGATCTCGCGCCGCCGCAGCCCATCGACGTAGGCGTCCGCGTGGGCCTCCGGATCGGGCGCGCGCCGGCAGCTCCTCCGGCCGGCCGGCGTCGAGGCCACCAGCCGCGGCGGCCCCTCGCCCGGTGGGTAGGCCGGCGCCTCGAGCAGGGGCCGGGCCAGCACCTGGAGCGAGAGGCCGACCTCGCGCAGCGCCAGGCGCACCACCAGTGCGGGGCCCGGCGGCACCTCCTCGCCAGCCAGGGCCGGGTCGAGCTCCAGCGGGACCAGCGCCTGGAGCGCCCCCAGCCGCTCCAGGAGCGCGCTCTCGGCCTGCGGCGGAAAGCGCTGGCCGCGCCGCTCCAGGGCGGCCGCGATGGTCGCCAGCACCTCCGGCGCCTCCGGCCGGATCACCAGGACCCGCCGCCGCTCCTCGTCCACCCAGGTGAAGGTCTGATCGACGCCGAGCCCTTCGAGGCAGCGCCGGAGCTGGGTGAGCGGCACCGGGGCGCCCCCGGCGGTGGGCATCACCTCCAGGCCACCCTCGGGCGCCGGGCGGACGCTCAACGCCACGGCGGCGCGCTCCACCGTGAGCGGCGGCCCCTCGCCGCTCGACGGGAAGACCCGCGGGTGGCCGACGAGCGCCTCGACCGCCCGCCCACCGACGCCGAGGCCGCTGCCGCCGCAGGAGTAGGCGTAGAAGGTGCGGGTGTTGAGGCCGAGCAGCCGCAGCACCGCCTGGTCCTCCTCGGCCAGGCCCGCCTCGGCCCGCTCCAGCTCGCGCGCGGTGAGCCGCTTGGGCGCGCCGTGGCTGCCGTCCTTGCGGCGCTGCTCCCGGTAGGGCACCACGTGCACGTTGCCCACGCGCCAGTCCGCCACCCGGAAGGAGAGGCGCAGCGCCGGCACCCCGCCCGGCGCCGGCGACCGGGGCAGCGCGATGGC
>JANPOM010000202.1:0-7802 GCA_031427995.1 Anaeromyxobacter sp.
GTGACCGATGGCGCCATCGCCGTGGTCAGTCCGTCGGTAAGGCCCGGGCAACAGGTCTCCGTCGACGTCCTGGTCGTGAACGCCGGCGGCCAGGACGCACCGGCCACGAATCTGGAGCTGAGCGCCTTCACGCCGGACGGAATGACGACGCTGGTCGAGAGCCGCTTGGTTCCGGCCATTCTGGCCGGGTCGTCCGTCCAGCTTCGCTTCACCTGGACGGTGCCGTCCGCAGGAGTGACCCGACTCATCGCACTGGTCAATCCGACTCACTCCAGCTTCGAGAACCGGTTCGACAACAACCGAGGCGAGAAGGCCGTCGCGGCGCTCGACACCCCGGTTGCGCTCTCCAACCCGTTCTTCTCGCCGAACGGAGACGGCGTCAAGGACACCACCACCATCTTCTACCGCTGGCCTGATCCGGGCGAGGTGAAAGCCGAAATCGTCGACCAGCGAGGCTTCCTGGTTCGCAGCCTGGCCGGGACTGCCGGGCCGGCAGGGGCCCTGGAGTGGGACGGCCTGGATGAATCCGGGAAGCCTGTCCGAGACGGTCGATTCCAGGTCATCGTTCGCGCGCCGGCCAAGGAGGGGAGCATCCTCGGGAAGGCGGAAGCGGTGGTCGACACCAACATGCTCCCACTGACCGAGGTCGGCGACTCGGGACTGCTGGAGACGGCGCCACTCATCGACTCGACGGTGACACCGTTCCTGGGCGGGAGGGCCGCCCTGCCCGACGGAACCGGCGTAGTGGGGTTGGGCTGGGACGGCAAGACCTACATCAGCGGGCCGGGCTGGTGGTTCGTGTCGCCCCAGGGCGACCCGCCGGCGCTGATTGCAGACAACGGTTACTGGGGCCGGTACCAGCCCGAGGAGACGGTCGTCTCACGGGATGGTCGCTTTTTCGTCTTCAACGCCGACGACGTCTGGGCGTGTAACGCCGAGAGTTGGGCGGGTTGGGGGTGGGGAGGGGAACACAGCCAGGGCGCCAACACGCTCGAGATGGTGACGATCGCTCTCCCGGGCAAGGGGAACGGCTCCCGGGTTCTGGCGAGCCAGGAGGGGGACAGGGCTCAACGGGACCAGCTGGGGAGCACCTGAGCTATCCCCTCATTCAGATGAGACCGAAGATCTCACGGGTGGCGGCATGCTGAAGGAGGAGTTCGTCGAAGCGGTGCATCAGCGGCCGGGCGCGCTCGTAGCGCATGTTGAGGAGGCAGTCGAAGTAGAAGAGCCCCTGGTTGAGCAGCGAGTGGGTGCGGGTCTTCACGGTGTTGGCCTTCATCTTCATGTCGAGGCCGAGCGACTCGCCAGCGGCGCCGAGCAGGGTGAGCAGCGACACCGCGATGGCGCCGATCAGCAGCATCCGGTCGCGGCGCTCTGGCGACGAGATCCTGGTGTCGGTGAGCCCGAGACCAAAGCGGAGGTTCTTCAGGTCGCGGAAGCTCTCCTCGATGGTGAAGCGCTTCCCGTAGAGCTTCACGATCTCGGCGCCGGTCTTGTCGTCGCGGCTGGTTGCCAGGTGCCACGGCTCCTTCATCCCCTTGGCGTGGATGCAGACCACGGCCGCCACCTCACGCTGGGTCTTGGTGACGCGGGCCCTCTTGAGCGTCCGTGGCCGACCGGTGTCGGGCACCCAGTCCTCCGCGGCGCGGGTCTCGCCCTTCTCGTCGGTGACCTTGATGACGCCGCGGAATCGGATGATGAAGTCGAAGCCGAGCTGGTCCTTGAGGAGTTCGTAGAGCTTGTGGTCCCCGAAGCCGCGGTCGGCCAGCACGGTCACCCTGGTGGCGGCCGGCACCACCTCGCGGAACCGCTCGAGGAGCGAGTCCTCGTGCTCGTTCCGCCACTCCTTCAACTCGGACTTCACGACCGACTTCCACATGAGCGGCGTCGCCCGGCCGTGCTTGGTGACCAGGTGCAGCGCGATGGTGGACTGGTTGTCCTGGTCGAAGTCGGTCCAGTCGAGCGCCACCACCACCTCGGGCCGCTGACCGATGATGAAGGGGACCCAGTTCCCGAACAGCTTCCAGACGTCCACGCCGGTATTCGAGAAGAGCCGGTCCACCTGCTTGATGGCGTGCTTCCCGTCGAGTTCCTTGGCCACCGCAAGGGCCCGACCGAGAGCACCCACGGCCAGTTGAGCCCCTCGCAGCGCACCCACCGTCGCGTCGGCCAAGGAGGCGACGCGCTTCTCGTGGAGGTCGTGGTCGAAGATGGAGGCCACGAAGGCGTGGACTCGGCGAGGGCGAATGGCTGGAGTGCGCATGGGCCCGGCAACATGATCTCAAGCTCCCGTAACGTCTACAACTTCCCTCATCCCATGAACTTGGGAATGAGGGGATCGGTCAGGGTTGATGCCCCAGCGCTCGACCTGGTGCTTGAGTGCGTTCTCCTGCGCGCCCCAGCGAGCCATCAGCCGGCGCAGCAGCACCTCGGCTGGCAGCTGGGAGACGGCCAGCACGTTCACCTGCCGGCCGTCCTCGGTGAGCACGGCGATGCGCCGCACCCGGCCACGTTCGCGGCCCAGGTTCTTGTTGGGGGCCTCGGCCCAGGAGATCCGCACCGGCTCCGTCGGGTGGCTCGCCGTGGTGATGGTGAGGCTGTTGGGGAAGTCGTTGGCCGGCAGCTCCGGGTAGGGCTGGCGCTCGTAGGTGATGAACTCCGCGCCAGCGTCCCTCAGCTCGGCCATCATCTCCGGGAAGGACCCGCCCCGGTCGAACACCAGCACCGGCGTCACCTTCTCGCCGAGCGAGAGCTGGGCGAACTCCACCACCGGCATGAGCCAGTCGCACAGCGAGTCGTGCGAGGCGGTGCTCATCCGCCACAGTGGGCAGCCGTCCTCGTCGTGGACGTAGTAGTCGGTGACTCCGGGCACGGCCCGCTTGGCCTGCATGCGCCAGCCCTTGCGGATGACGTGCAGCCCCGTGTACGGGCGAAGGTGATTGTCCACGTAGAGGAAGACGTGGTCCTCATCGTCGGCGGCGCGGGCCAGGAAGCGCGTCGCCACCCCGTCCTGGAAGGTGGCGTGGCCGGCGTCGGCGAGGCCGTGCAGCACCCGCCGCGTGTAGCTCGCGCTGATCCCGCCAGGCCGGCGCAGCAGCGTGCCGACCGTGTTGGTCTCCAGGCGCCGCACCCCCTCCACGCAGCCCTCGCCGAGGCAGAGCGCCACGGCGGTGGCGTCGATGGCGGCCCGTAGCTCGGCACCGCCGACCGACTCGCCACCGGCCTTGGCCGCCAGGTCGTGGATCTCCAGCTTGCCCAGGAGACCCAGCGCCAGCCAGGAACCGAGGTGCTGCACCTGCTCCGTCGAGGACGGGGCCACCTCGGCCAGCGTCGGCTCTCGAGTGGCCGGCTCTGTTGGCACCACCGTTGGCGCCGCGGCGGGCTCGGCCTGCGGCGCAGTCGCCTCGCCGAGCACCCCGAGCGGCAGGACCTGCTGCGGCTCCACCAGCGCCAGCGCGGGCGGCCCGGCCCGGGACTCCTTCCACCTCTGGTAAACGCCGTGGACGGTGCCGTAGCTCACCTTCTGCTTCACGGCGCGATGGGCCGCGTGCGGGCCAGCCCCCTCATCGAACAGCGCCGCCAGCCTGGCCGTGAGCTTCGGCGTGACCACCGTTTTCCCGCCCGTTCGCCCGTAGTCGGCCACCGCCCGCAGGCCGCCCTGGTTGCGCCGCGACACCACCCGGCCCACCGTGGCCGACGACACCCTGAAGGCCCTCGCCACCTCCTCGCGCGTGAACTCGCCATGGCCGACCACCACAGCGATCAGGACGTCTCGGCTGGCCACGTCATCGCGGTCGTAGACCGCCAACAGCTCGCCGCGCATGTACACGGCGAAGGTGTCGTCCCCGTGGGCCTCGATGCACCCACCGCGTCCGAACCAGTTCCTGTCGGGCTCCGCCTCCAGCACGCCCGCCAGCATCTCACCGCCTGCCATCGCTCTCATAGCTGACAGAATGATCTCACCCACGGTGACTGCCCAGCTTCCTCCTTGTCCCATACCCAAGAGGACCGCGAGCAGCTCCGCCGCCCGTGAAACTCAACCACACACGATGACCAAGAGCGACGCAGCTAAACCCTTGGATTTCGATCCTTCCGCCCTCCCCTGCCACGATCTGGTCCGAACTCTGGTGCGCTCGGCGGAGTGAACTCCCGCTCAGTCGAACTTGCCGCGAACCCCGGCGACGAACCTCGGGACCACCCGCTCCAGTCTCGCGAGAACGTCCCCGACGCTCATCGGCGGCCGCCTGAGGTCGGCGGCCTGATCCCGAAGGACGCCGATGATCACCTCGGACTTCGCCTCGAGCAGCCCGCACAGGAACTCATCCGGCCGCTGCGCCTCGATCCCCTCCGGAAGCAGGCGGAAGTCCCGGATGTTCGACGTCACGATCGCCTGCGCCTTGGCCTTCACTGCGGCCGCCGCGACGTGCCGGTCCTTTTCATGGTTCCTCATCGACGGAACGAGCCGCTCATGGCCCCTCACCATCGCCTCCGGGAATGCCCGCTCCATCAACGCCCGGAGCCGCTCAGCCTGCCTGGCCGTCATGACCTCGGCCTCGACCAGGTTGCGTGTCGCCTCATCGAGGATCTGCTCCGACCAATAGACCTGGAAGCACCCCGCGGCAGCGACACGGAGGAGCGTGTCGCGCAGCGTGAACGGGAAGAGGACGTTGGCGTCCAGCACGGCCTTCACGGGATGGCTCCCCCTCGGACGGAGCTACTCGACCTCTGCAACGTAGCCGCGAGCCGCCTCGGTGGCCCGTGCCAGCGCTCGCAGGCTCGCCTTCCGCGCCTTGTCGCGCGACGCCTGGAACGCCAAGACGTCGGCGAGCCGGAGCCTGCGGTGTCTGCCGGTCCTGGTCGAGGGGATGCGCCCGGCGTCGACGAGGCGGACCAGGTACTGACGGGAGACGTTGAGGAGATCGGCGGCCTGCTGGGTCGTCAGCTCGCGGCCGACCGAGACCACCGCGACCGCGTCACCCCGGGCCATCGCCTGGGTGACGCGCTCCAAGACCTGGACCACCGAGCCCGGAACTGGCGAGCGGCGGCCACGCATCCCGACGAACTCGCCGCGCACCGGCCCGCGGGTGCGCGACCGCAGGAGATCGTCGAGCGCCTGGAGCAGCGATGCGACGTCGGCCAGCTCGCCGGGCTCGGCGGTGACCGGTGCCAGGGTGCGGGTGGCATGGGCGTGCTGTCGAGCGGTGGTTGCCATGAGGCACCTCCTGGTTGACGCTAGTGGTTATTCGACCTGAACGCAACCACGCTGCAAGCGGCTGACGTTGACTCTTGCTCGAGCGGTGCCGAGAGACCGCCAGGTTCCCGGAGTTTGCGGAGGGAGTCCCGGGCGACGAAGCGCGCGACCTGCGTGTTGGCCCGTCCACCCACCAGGCTGACCCTGACGTGATCGTGGTGAGACTCGATCCGGGGGATGTCCCGGCCGGCGCTGGTCATCTCGCGGAACATCAGGCCCACCCGGCAGGTTGAGCGGCGTGACGATCTGCCGGGCACGAACCAGCTGGAGCGTCCTTTGGAGGCGGGCCATTTCGAACTGGTGGCGGCAACCCAATCGGTCTCCACCCTGAAGGGCTTGGTGGGAAAACCGGCGAAGCCAGTAAGCATCGCGGACATGAATGCGGCCGTCGCGCGCCGAGGGGCGAGACCGAGGGGGCCATGTGCCCATCGTCCCCTCGCGAAGGATCTGTGGGAACACTAAAGATGTCAGCGGCTTGCCGGCATCTCCGGGCCATTTCTGGCCGATATGAGCGCACATAACGCGTTCATATCGATCATTTTCCGACCCGCTCAAGCAGCCGCGCTCCTGGCAGGTACCTGCTCCCTCGGCGCTCCCCCTCGGAGTTCAGGTACCCCTGCTTCACGAGCCGGGCGAGCTCGCGGCTCGCGGCGGAACGGGAGGTCAGGCCAAAGACCTGCCGATAGTCGGCGTTCTTGAGCGCGGAGTTGGCGCCGAAGAAGGTCCGTAACGCCGGCACGCGGTTCTCCAGCCAGGCGCGGGTCTCATGGAGCTCGGGGGAGACCCGGTAGGAGGCGCCGCGGCCCTGTCCCTTGACCACCACCGCCCCCATGTCCACCATCCCCTGGATCTCCCGGTATGCCTGATCCCGGTCCACCTTGTTCAGCTCGCGGTAGTCCTCGTTGGTGAAGCCCTCGGGGTGCGCCAGCATCGCCCGCCGCTGTGCGGTCGAGAGCGGCAAGCGGTCCACGATCTCCTTCCACTCGGTGCTCGGCCCCTCGAAGACGGGGGTGTTGCGGAGCGTGACGGTAAAGGTGGCGTCCTTGGCCTCGAACTCCGGGTGGCGAAGGAACGACTCGCTCATCTCCGCGAAGATGCGGGGCACGCCCTCGCCCTCCTCGCGCATGATGCCGGCCTCCACGAGCATGCGGGAGATGAGCGGGTTGCGGCTCGCGTGAACCGAGCCGCCGTCGCGGAGCTGCTTTAGCGTCACCGGCGGGACCAGCTCGCCGGGGCTCCTGACCTCCATCCGGTCGTCGAAGAACCAGACCTCGATCCCTCGCCCCTGGTCGCCGTAGTCCCGGTGGGCGACGGCGTTGACGACGGCCTCCTGCCAGGCGAAGTCGGGGTACTCCGGCACCTCCCGGAAGAAGAGCGTGTGGAGCTTCTCGGACTTGCGGATGTGCTGAGCCGCCATGCGATACGCCTCGGCCACGGCTACTGCGATGGCGAGCTCCACCCGGCCGAGCTGCGTGACGTTGCGGGCGGCGCCGGTCCTTACCTCGGTGCCCGCGACCCGGAAGTACCTGACGTCGGCGTGAGGATGCCACCGAAGAAGCGGTGGCTTCCCGAAGAGCAGCAGCGCGGCGTTCGTCACCCCCACGCCACCAGCTCGCGGAAGGACGAGGCCGTAGGCTTCGAGGAGACGCGGGATCGGGAGGTTCTTCCTGACCAGCTCCGGCACCAGGGAGGCGATGAGCTCTAGGTCGAGATCGTCGAGCGTCGCCTCCGGCCGGACCCGCTGCTCGAACCCAACGCGCCGGTACGCTTCCTTGCGGTCGTTGATGACCTCCTGCGGCTCCTGGATGACGCTGTCGGACGTGCGGTAGGGGAACCCGTCGCCCTCGACCATCACCGCCACCGGCGCTGGGGCCACCTGGAAGATCAGGAGCTCGTGGCCGTCGAGTGTGACGACCTGGGTCGTGGTCGAGGCGTGCGGCGCGCCGGAGGGTGAGGCGCGCAACCGGGTATCCGGCGTCGCCAGGAACTTCTGCACCTCGTCCGGCGGGTACCCGTGCCCGGAGGGGGCACCGTCGTCCTCTACGCCGAGGATGAGCGTGCCGCCATCCGCGTTGGCGAAGGCGGCCACGTACTCCGCGATGACGTCCCTCACGGTGCGCCGGTCGAGCGGCTTCCGCTTGCCTGGGGTCTGGTCCCAGAGCGACTTGAACTCCAGGTACTGGCCTTCTTCCCGTGAGAGAAGGCTGCGAAGCTCGGGCTCGGTCAGCGGGGCGGTCATGGCGCGTGTCGGGAGTCTATGCGATCTGGCCGCCTGCCTCTCGATTCCGGCCCATCGGCGCGGGGCTCACCCACCGGGCTTCCTGACCGATGGCGCCTTCGCCTGGCGGGACACCCCTGGCGGATCCGAGGACGGCGGCTTCGACGAGTTGGTCGAGTTCTGGTTCAACTGCGCAGTCAGCCGGGCGACCTGCGCCTCCAGCACCGTGATCCGCTCGAGCGCCCATGCCAGCTTCGCCTCGAGTTAGGCGATGCGCGCAACGTCGGCGGGATCTCGCTGGGCCACACCATGCGTAGATCACGCCGCCGCCCA
>JANPOM010000203.1:0-6546 GCA_031427995.1 Anaeromyxobacter sp.
AGCTCCGCATGAGACAGGTCACCCGGCTCTCGGGCGATGGCCACCAGACACCCATCGTCACGTCGCGGCGGGACCTCTCGGCGCTCCAGGTGGCGCATCGCATGTTCGAGCGCCGCCGCCTCGACGACAAAGTCCGCGACCCGCGCGGGGTGGGTCATTTCCGTTTCGGGCGCCCGAAGTGACTTTGGGTACGTGGTGGTCTGCGCGGCTCGGGACGGAAAGGACGCTTCGATCTCGGCCGGCGCCTCCGCAAGGGCGAAGGCCAGGGGTGGCGCCTACACGGGACGCTCGGGCATCGAGGAACCGCCCGCCCCCGCGGCCCCTTCGCTGCGCTTCTCGTCGCCTCCACGGCACGACCCGCCCAGCAGAAACGGCGAACGCCGCGGGGAGACCCACGGCGGTCGCGCTTCCCGGAGATTTCCCTGCAGCTGACGAAGCATGAGGTGGCTTGCGGCGGCGCTACCAGAAGCCAGCGCCGTCGCGAACAGGCGACACCAGAAGCCAGCGCCGCCGCGAATAGGCGACACCAGAAGCCAACGCCGCAGCGACTACTTCACCGCCGCGAAGGCCTCCTCGAAGTCCTCCTTGATGTCCTCGATGTGCTCGATGCCGACCGCGACGCGGATGCCATCGGGAGTGACCCCAGCGGTCTTCTGCTCCTCCGCGCTCAACTGCGAGTGGGTGGTGGAGGCCGGGTGGATCACCAGCGTCTTGGCGTCGCCGACGTTGGCGAGGTGGCTGGCCAGCTTGACCGACTCGATGAAGGTGGTGCCGGCCTTGAGGCCCCCCTTGATGCCGAAGCTCAGCACCGCGCCGAAGCCATTCTTGAGGATCTTCCTGGCCCGCTGGTGGTGCGGGTGGCTGGGCAGGCCCGGGTAGGAGACCCAGGCCACCGACGGGTGCCCCTGCAGCCATGTGGCCAGGGCCAGGGCGTTGTCGGCGTGGCGCTGCACCCGCAGCGAGAGCGTCTCCAGCCCTTGCAGGAAGAGGAAGGAGTTGAACGGCGAGAGGCAGGCCCCCTGGTCGCGCAGCCCCTCGACGCGGGCCCGGATGATGAACTGGATGTTGCCGAACGGCCCCTTGGGTCCGAAGACGTCGTTGAAGACCAGGCCGTGGTAGCTGGGCGAGGGCTCGGTGAAGAAGGGGAACTTGCCCGACGCCGCCCAGTCGAACTTGCCCGAGTCGACGATGACCCCACCGATCGAGGTGCCGTGGCCGCCGATCCACTTGGTGGCCGACTGCACCACGATGTCGGCGCCGTGCTCGATGGGACGGGCCAGGTAGCCGGCGGCGCCGAAGGTGTTGTCGACGATGAGCGGGATGCCGTTGTCATGGGCCAGCTTCGCCAGCGCCGGCAGGTCGGGGATGTCGTAGCCCGGGTTGCCGATGGTCTCGACGTAGAGCGCCTTGGTCCTGGCGTCGACGGCCTTGGCGAGATCGGCCGCCTCCACCGAGTCCACCAGCTTCACGCCGATGCCGAGCCGCGGCAACGTCACCTTGAACTGGTTGAAGGTGCCGCCGTAGAGCCGGCTCGAGGAGACGAGGTTGTCGCCGGCCTGGGCGATGGTGGTGATGGCGAGGAACTGGGCGGCGTGGCCCGAGGCGGTGGCCAGCCCCGCCACGCCACCCTCGAGCGCCGCCACCCGCTTCTCGAAGACGTCGGTGGTCGGGTTCATGAGGCGCGTGTAGATGTTGCCGAACGCCTTGAGCGCGAAGAGGTTGGCCCCGTGCTCGGCCGAGTCGAAGGTGTAGGAGGTGGTCTGGTGGATGGGCACCGCGCGCGAGTTGGTTCCGGGCGCTGGCTCCTGGCCGGCGTGCACCTGGAGGGTCTCGAAGCGGGGCTTGCGGTTGGGAGGGAGGGCCACGGGGGTTCCTTTCGCAGGTTCCGTTAAAGTAGACAGGCATCTTATTGACCGGACGCCGCTTCGTCAAGCCTGAAGTCGAATCACGGTCGGGCCGCCCACGGACGGACGGGTATCCGCAATCACGGACACCCGTCATGGCCGGCGGTCGAAGGGCTCCCCCCGGGGAGGAGTTCCGGTAGATTCGCCCTCCAATGCCAGAGCCTCGGCTTCAGCCACGCTCCGTCGGGGAGCTCTTCCTCGATCGAGTCGGGCGCACCCCAGACGCGCAGGCCTTCAGCTACCCGGAGGGCTCGGGCTGGCGGAAGCTCACCTGGTCCCAGACCGAGGCCCGGGTGCGGGCGGTGGCCTGCGGCCTGCGGGTCATCGGCCTCCGGCCGGAGGAGGTCGTCGCCATCCTGTCGGGCACTCGCATCGAGTGGGTGCTGGCCGACCTGGGCATCCTCTGCGCCGGCGGCGCCACCTCCACCATCTACCCTTCGTCCACCGCCGAGGAGTGCGCCTTCATTCTCGGCGACTCGGCGGCCGTGGTCTGCTTCGCCGAGAACCAGGAGCAGGTGGGCAAGCTGTTGGCCCGCCGTGCCGACCTGCCGATGCTCAAGAAGATCGTGGTCTTCGACGGCGCTCCGTCGCCCGACGGCTTCGTGCTCCCCTTCAGCGCGCTCGAGGCGCTCGGTGGCGCCACCGACAAGGCCCACCCCGGCCAGTTCGAGGAGACCTGCGCCGCGGTGGAGGGCGACGCGCTGGCCACGCTCATCTACACCTCCGGCACCACCGGCCGCCCCAAGGGCGTCGAGCTGACCCACGACTGCTGGGTGGCGCAGTCGGCCGCCATCGAGGCTTCGGGGATCCTCGACCACGAGAACCCGTCGCAGCTCTTCTGGCTCCCGCTGGCCCACAGCTTCGGCAAGATGATCGGCACCGCCCAGCTTCGCATCGGCTTCCCCACCGCCATCGACGGCCGCGTCGAGAAGCTGGTGGAGAACCTCGCCAAGGTCCGGCCCACCTTCGTCTGCGCCGTCCCCCGCATCTTCGAGAAGGTCCATGCCAAGGTGGTGCTGGGCGCCACCGAGAAGGGCGGCGCCAAGGCGGCCCTCTTCCGCTGGGCCATCGAGGTGGGGCTGACGGTGTCGCGCAAGCGGCGCGAGGGGGCGGCACCCGGCCCGCTGCTCGAGGCCCAGTACCTCCTGGCCGATCGGTTGGTCTTCAAGAAGGTGCGCGACATCTTCGGCGGCCGGCTGCGCTTCTTCATCTCCGGCTCGGCGCCGCTGTCGCCCGACCTGGCCGAGTTCTTCGACGCCATGGGGATCGTCATCCTCGAGGGCTACGGCCTGACCGAGTCCTCGGCCGCCACCCACTGCAACCTCCCCTGGAACCGGAAGCTGGGCACGGTCGGACCGCCCTTGCCCGGCACCGAGGTGAAGCTGGCCGCCGACGGCGAGGTGCTGATGCGCTGCCCCTGGGTCATGCGCGGCTACCGGGGCCGGGCCGAGGCCACCGCCGAGGCGCTCGACGCCGATGGCTGGCTACAGACCGGCGACGTCGGCTGGATCGACGACCAGGGGCGGCTCTCCATCACCGACCGGAAGAAGGACCTGATCAAGACCTCGGGCGGCAAGTACGTCGCCCCCACCGAGCTGGAAAACCTGCTCAAGGCGGCCACGCCGCTGCTCTCGCAGGTGCTGATCCACGGCGACCAGCGCGGCTACGTGAGCGCGCTGGTGACGCTCGACCCCGAGGCGCTGATGCGGCTGGCCCTGAAGCAGCAACTCGGCCAGCTCACCGGCCAGCAGGCGGCGGCCCATCCGGCGGTGCAGCAGCAGGTGCAGGAAGCCGTCGACCAGGTCAACGCGGCGCTGCCGCGCTTCGCCACCATCAAGCGCTTCCTTGTCCTGCCGCGCGAGTTCAGCGAGGCCGAGTGCGAGGTGACGCCGTCGCAGAAGCTGAAGCGCAAGGCGATCGAGGAGCGCTATCGGGCCCAGCTCGACGCCATGTACCGGTAGGCCCCGGCCCGGGGCTTGCCGTCGCTACCCCTTCTCGGGGTTGGCGTCGGCCGGCAGCCGCGGCTCGGCGCCGGGCCCGTCCTCGGCCGGGACGTCGCGCAGCAACAACTTCATCCGGTCGAGCGAGGCCTGGGTCTCGGCCACGAAGCGGTTGTTCTCGACGCGGGTCCGGCCCGCTACCGCCAGCGTCTGCTCGTAGATGGCGATGGCCTTGACGACCAGCACCCGCACCTTGCGCTTCAGCTCGACCCGGTAGGCCTCGGTCTGCTCGGCGTCGAGCCCGGGCGGAAGGGGCGCGTCGACCAGCGCCGCGTGGAGCGAGTCGTAGAGCTCGCCGATCCGGTAGCCGGAAGCCACGGCCCAATCGCTGTTCCCCATGCGGATGGCGCGCAGGTAGTGGCCCTGCGCCGAGAGCAGCAGCGTGGCCTTGCCCTCGAGGTCCTTGGAGAGCTGCGCCTCGTCGCGCTGCGAGGGGTCGAGCCGAACCGACATGAAGTGGGAGCGGTAGACCTCACCCAGGAAGTACTGGGCCTGCGAGGGGAAGTAGTCGTCGAGCCGCTCCTGCTCGCTGCCGCTCTTCCAGGCCGAGACCGCCAGCCGCAAGTGGCGCTCGGCGTCGTCGAGCCGCTGCTGCGCCAGCTCGATGATGCCGAGCTGGGTCAGGGCGCGAATCTGCTCGCCGGGCGGGAGACCGGTGCGCGCCGCCAGCTGGGTCAGCACCGCGGTGGCCTGGGGCAGCTCGTCGAGGTGGTAGTGGCACTCGGCGATCCGGAAAGTGGACTCCAGCGCGTCGGGGCCGGTGAACCGCCGGGTCATGGAGGTGAAGTGCTCCAGCGCCACCCGCCACTGCTCCAGCCGCTGGTGCGCCACTCCGCCGTTGTAGAGCGCGGTGGCGGCCCGATTCGAGCCGGGGTGGAGCAGCACCAGCCGGTCGAAGGCCGATGCGGCCCGCTCGAACTCGCGTGCGGCGAAGGCGGACTGGCCGATGGCGAAGAGCTCCTCGTCGTTCTTGCCGGCCAGCTCGAGGTCGGCCGCCGTCACCACCACCTCCTGCGGCTCGTAGGCGAGCTGCCTCGACCCGGTGGGCTCGGTCGCGCCGACGCCGCCGGCGTCGCCGCAGGTCGGGCAGGTGGCGGTGGGCTGCGGGCGGGCGGTGGCGCAACCGGCCAGCAGGGCGAGCAGGGGGAGGCTGGAGCGGATCGCGGCGCGGAAGGTGGACATGGGGACCAGTGTCGAGGTCATACCGCGAGCGGGCCGCCTTGGTGGAGGGGTGCCGGGGAACTAGTGCCCCGACCCAGGCTTACTGACTACTGCGAGCGCCGATCCTCTTGCTGCGGCAGGCGGCCTCGTCGGTCCGCTGCTCAGCGTAGATCTACTACGCTTCTGCTGCTCCCTCCTCGGGCGCCAGCCTCGCTTCGGTCTCGGCGCTCTCGTCGAGTCATCAAGCCTGGGTCGGGGCACTAACCGCGCAGCCTCTCCGCCAGCGCCACCAAGCCCGCGAGATCGTGCACGTTCTCCTCCAGGCGCGCCACCACGGCATTGGCGCCGGGCGTCGCCGCCAGCAGCACCGCCACCGCCTTGGCGTCGGCTGCCGCCATCCGCTCGTGCTCGCCAAGGGCGAGCGCCAGCTCTGGGGCGAGCGCGGCGTCGACCTCACCCAGCGCCGCACCCAGCTCCTCCGCCGTCGGCCTCGGCCGGCCGGCCGGCCATAGCGGCGAGGTCACCCGGTTGGCCACCGCGCCGGCGACCGGCATCCCTTCGGCGACGAGGCGGGCGTGGAGCGAGAGGGCTTCGGCCACGGCCCGGGCGCCCGGGCTCGACACCAGCACGAAGCCGGTGGTCGGCCGCGCCAGCAGCTGGTGGACCGCCGCGGCCCGCGCCTTGAAACCGTCGTACATCCCCTGGAAGCTGGCGAGGAAGTCGCCGAGGTCATGGAGCATCTCGGCTCCGGTGAAGCGGGCCAGCGTCTTGACGAAGAAGCTTCCGCCGAGCTGCGCCAGCCGGAAGCCGAGCCGAGCGCCGCGGGCCGGGGAGAAGAGCAGCGGGGCCTGGTCGTCGCCGAGGAAGTCGAGGATCCGGTCGGGCGCGTCGAGGAAGTCGAGGGCGTTGGCGGTGGGCGGCGTGTCGAGGACGATCAGGTCGTAGTCACGGTCGGTGGCCAGCTCGTAGAGCTTCTCGGTGGCCATGTACTCCTGCGACCCGGCCAGCGCTGCCGACATCTGCTGGTAGAGCCGGTTGCGCAGGATCCGATCGCGCCGCTCCTGGCTGGGGGCGTGGCGCGTCACCAGGTCGTCCCAGGTGCGCTTGACGTCGAGCATCATGGCGAAGAGCTGGCCGCGCGGCAGCAGCCCGGCCGCGGCGAAGGCCGCATCCGGGACCCGGGTCTCGGCGTTGCCGAGGGCGCCGAGGCCGAGCGCGGTGGCCAGCCGCCGCGCCGGATCGATGGCGCAGACCAGCACCTTGCCGCCGAGCATGGCGCGCGAGAGCGCCAGCGCCGCCGCCACCGAGGTCTTGCCGACGCCCCCGGCGCCGACGCAGACCAGCACGCGCCGGCCGGCCAGCGCGGCGGTCAGGCCAGCCACGGCGGGCACCCGTCCTGTCCCGTGAGCGCGTCGGCGATCAGCTCCACCTCGGCCCTCCCCCAGCCCTCCGTGGCCAGCAGCGGAAGGCAGGCGGTCGGG
>JANPOM010000204.1:0-10277 GCA_031427995.1 Anaeromyxobacter sp.
GTCGGAGGCCTGCTCATCGGCATCCTCGTCGGCTACACCATCGGACTCTCCAAGGGGATGCGCGAAGCCCGGATGCTGCTCGGCTCGGCTCCTCTCCCCGCCTTCGACGCGGCGCCGCCCATGCCGGCCGGCCTGGGGCAACAGCTGCCGCCCGGGCTGCCCTCGGCCACACCATCCCCCGAGTTGTTCCAGCGCATCGAGATGAACCAGAAGCTGGTGGCCACCGACCCCAGGCTGGTCGGGGTCTGGATCCAGCTCGGCAACGACTACTTCGACACCCGCCAGCACCAGAAATCGGTCGACGCCTACGGCAAGGCCCTCGCCCTCAACCCCAACAACCCCGACGTGTTGACCGACCAGGGGGTCATGTACCGGGACCTGGGCCGCTTCGACGAGGCCATCGCCAACTTCGAGAAGTCGGCGAAGATCGACCCGAGCCACGTGCAGAGCTCCTACAACCTCGGCGTGGTCTGGGCCAACGACAAGCACGACAACGCCAAGGCGGCGGCCGCCTTCAACCGGGTGATCGCCATCGCCCCCACCAGTCAGCAGGCCAGCGAGGCGCGGCGCGCGCTGGCCGAGATCGCCAAGGGGCCGAAGAAGTGACGGGGACCGGGGGCGAGGCGCCGGCCGCCCCCTCGGCAGGCGGCGCGCTCCTCCTCTATGGCGCCACCGGCTACACCGGCGAACTGATGGCCCGGCGGGCCGTGGTGCGCGGCCTGCGCCCCATCCTGGCGGGGCGCTCCGGCACGGCGGTGGCGCGCCTGGCGACGGAGCTCGGGCTCCCGCACCGCGCCTTTCCGCTCGACGACGCCAGCGCGGTCGACGCCGGGCTCGATGGGGTGGCCGCCGTGCTGCACGCGGCCGGCCCGTTCTCGCGCACCTCACGCCCCATGGTCGAAGGCTGTCTGCGCCGCCGCGTTCACTACCTCGACATCACCGGCGAGGGGGCGGTCTTCGCCGCCCTGGCGCGACGCGACGAGCAGGCCCGGGCCGCCGGCATCACCCTGCTCCCCGGGGTCGGCTTCGACGTGGTCCCCTCCGACGGCCTGGCCGCCCACCTGGCCCGGCGGCTCCCTGGTGCCTCCCGCCTCACCCTCGCCTTCAAGGCCATCGGCCAGCCCTCGCGCGGCACCACGCTCACCGCCCTGGAGGGGATCCACCTGGGCGGGATGGTCCGGCGCGGTGGGAAGCTCACCCGGGTGCCGGCCGCCTGGCGCACCCGCGACTTTGACTTCGGGCGCGGGCCGGTCACCTGCATGACAATCCCATGGGGCGACGTCTGGACCGCCTGGCACTCCACCGGCATCCCCGACATCGAGGTCTACATGGCGGCGCCGCGCGGGCTGCGCGCCTTCGCCACCGCCTCCCGTCACCTCGGACCGCTGCTCGGTTCACGCCCGGTGCAGGGTGCCCTGGCCGCTCTGGTCCGCGCCCGGATCACCGGCCCCGGCGCCGAGGCCCGGGCCCGGGGCCGCTCACTCCTCTACGGCGAGGTCGAGCACGCCGACGGCCGGCGGGCCGCGACCCGGCTCACCGCGCCCGAGGGCTACACCTTCACGGCGCTGGCGGCCATCGAGTGCGCCGAGCGGGTGCTGGCGGGTCAGGCCCGCCCCGGCTTCCTCACCCCGTCGCTCGCCTTCGGCCCCGACCTGACGCTCGCCATCGCCGGGGTCGAGCGGTTCGACCTGTAGCGCCGGCTCGTCGTCCCGGCTCGTCGTCCCGGCCGGCCAGTCCGGCCGTTCCCCGATTCGCCTTGCCGCGGCGGACCTGATAACACCCCGCCACCAAACGCCCCGGCAGCCTCGCCGCGGCCCGCGATCCACCATGGAGCCGTCGTGTCGACCTTCGCCGAGCTGGGACTTTCCGAGAAATCGCTGCTGGCGCTCACCCGCGCCGGCTTCGAGCATCCCACCCCGATCCAGGCCCGGGCCATCCCGCCCGCGCTGGAGGGGAAGGACGTCATCGGCACCGCCGCCACCGGCACCGGAAAGACCGCCGCCTTCCTGCTCCCCATCATCGAGCGGCTGGCCGGCAGGCCCGGTACCCGGGCGCTGGTGCTGGCGCCGACCCGCGAGCTGGCCTTGCAGATCGGCGAGGAGCTGGAGCGCTTCGGCAAGACCCGCCACGTCCGCGGCGCGGTGGTCATCGGCGGCGTGGGGATGGGCAACCAGGAGCGGGCCTTCCGCGAGAAGGTCGAGGTGATCATCGCCACGCCGGGTCGGCTTGTCGACCACCTGCAGCGGGGGACGGCCAGGCTCGACCTCGTCGAGGTGCTGGTGCTCGACGAGGCCGATCGCATGCTCGACATGGGCTTCAAGCCGCAGCTCACCAGGATCCTGCAGCGGCTCCCACGCACCCGGCAGACCCTGCTCTTCTCCGCCACCACCGCCGGCGAGGTGGCCGAGTTCGCCAACTCCCACCTCAAGGCGCCGGTGCGGGTCGAGGTGGCGCGCAGCGGAACCACCGCCGAGCGGGCCGAGCAGCGGGTCTTCCTCTGCGCGCAAGAGGAGAAGTCGCCGCTGCTGCTGACCCTGCTGGCCGAAGACAGCCTCTCCACGCTGGTCTTCACCCGCACCAAGCGGCGCGCCGACCGCGTCGCCAAGAGCGTGGAGCGTGCCGGCCACAAGGTGGCGCGCATCCACGCCGACCGGTCGCAGGGGCAGCGGAAGATGGCGCTGGACGGCTTCAAGGACGGGCGCTACCGGGTGCTGGTGGCGACCGACATCGCCGCGCGCGGCATCGACGTGGCCGACATCGGACACGTCGTCAACTTCGACCTGCCGCACGTCCCGGAGGACTACGTCCACCGCGTGGGCCGGACCGCCCGGGCCTCGGCCAGCGGCAAGGCTTCGGCCTTCTGCGCGCCCGACGAGATCGACCTGCTGCGCGCCATCGAGCGGCTCACCCGGGTGCTGCTGCCGCGGGCCGAGGTGCCCCGCGAGGCCGAGGTCTTCAAGACCGAGCACGCCCGCGCCGATGAGGGTCGCCAGCATCAGGGCCTGCCGCCTCACAAGCGCCCGGGAGGCGGTGGCGCCGGTACCGGCCGCGCGGCCCGGGCCGGCGGAGCTCGCGGCGGCTGGAAGGGCCGGCGGCGGCCGGCGTGATTCCGGCCGACCAGCTGGAGCGCTGGCGCGACTTCGTCCGCCGGCAGACCGCGCCCGCGCCCGTCCCCTTGGTCCCCGAGATCTCGATCTACCAGGCCACCGCCCTCAACCCGCTCTGGCACGCCACCTCGGCGCAGCTGGAACGGTACGACGCCTCGCCGTTCTGGGCCTTCCCGTGGGCCGGTGGCCAGGCGCTGGCCCGCCACCTGCTCGACTCGCCGCAGCTGGTGCGCGGGCTGCGGGTGCTCGACTTCGCCACCGGCTCCGGGCTGGTCGGGATCGCTGCGCTGAAGGCCGGCGCCGCCAGCGTCGACTCGACCGACCTCGCCCCCTTCTGCGAGGTGGTGGTCCCCATGAACGGCTCGCTCAACGGCGTGACCCTGTTTCCGCGCCTGGTCGACCTGCTCGGTCAGCCGCTCGACGGGATCGACGTGGTGCTGGCCGGCGACGTCTTCTACGAGAACCCGCTGGCCGAGCGGTCGCTGGCCTGGTTCCGGAGCCTGGCGGCCCAGGGGGTGACCGTGCTGGCCGGCGATCCTGGCCGGCTCTATTCGCCTCGCGAAGGGGTCGTCGACCTGGCCAGCTTCGACGTCCCGGTCTCGCTGGAGATCGAGGGGCGCACCCCCATGCGCTCCTGGGTGCTCCAGGTCCTGCCCTGAGGAGCACCCCGGGCCTGGTGTCACGTTCGGGGTTTGGCCGCGCCACCCAATGCGACTTGGAACTGCCGGCTTCGACCCGGCCCGGCCCGGCTCTTCCTCGTCGAAGCCACCGAGTGGGCCCATGAGGAGCCGGGCCCTCGCGCCTACCTTGACGTCCGGTAGGGTTGACCGCTGGTCGAGGAGGGACAATAACTCGACACGAAAGTCCGTTCGCGTTGATGAGCGAGCGCGGTGGCCCCCCGTCCACGGAGCCCGCTCCTTCCCATTCGCCCCTCCCGGGAGTCACGAACATGTCTGCTGGTCGCACCGTCCCCGCCCTCATCGCCGCCTTCTCCCTGGCCGCCTGCGGCCACAAGGCCGACAAGGCCTCCCTCCCCGAGGCCGGCACGGCCGCTCGCGCCGTCAAGGTGGGCAAGCCGGCCACGCGGCTCGAGACCGGCCTGGCCCGCGCCTCCGGCCCCGTCCGCGCCCGCCATGAGGCCGTGCTGGCCGCCAAGGGGTCGGGGCAGATCAAGCGGGTGATGGTCCAGGTCGGCGACCGGGTCCGGGCCGGGCAGCCGCTGGTCGAGATGGACAACGCCATGCAGGCCATCGCGGTCGAGAACGCCAAGGCCATGGTCAAGGTGGCCGCGGCCAACCTCGCCTCGGCGGAGCGCGAGCTGAAGCGCGGCCAGACCCTGAGCGACCAGCAGGTGATGCCCGACGCAGCCTTCGACCGGGTCAAGACCGGCGCCGAGCTGGCCGCCGCGCAGGCCGATCAGGCCCGCGCCGGCCTGAAGATGGCGGAGCAGCAGCTGGCCGACTCGGTGATCTGGGCTCCCTTCGCCGGGGTCGTCACCGGGAAGTTCAGGAACGCCGGCGACTCGGTCACCGCCATGCCGCTCACCCCCATCGTCTCGGTCGCCGACGTCGACCACCTCGAGGCCCGGCTCTCCGTGCCGGAAGGGGTCGAGCCCTTCGTCACGGTGGGCCAGAAGGTCGGCGGGGTCACCACCCCGGGAGGCCAGAAGGTGGAAGTCCAGGTGCGGGTCAAGAACGCCATCATCGACCCGGCCAGCCGGACCATCGAGGTGCTGGTCGACCTGGTCAAGGTCGAGGGGGCCCCGCTACGCCCCGGCACCCTGCTCAACGTCGACTTCGGCGGCTTCGGCGACAGGGACGGGCTCTACGTGCCGGCCAGCGCCGTCCGGTCGGACGGGTCGGCCAGCTGGGTCTTCGTCATCGTCGGGGGCAAGGCCGAGAAACGGGTCATCAAGCCGGTGCAGGTCAACCCGGGCACCGTGGCGGTGGAAGGCGGCCTCGACGCCGGCACCTCGGTGATCCTCGACCCCGGCACGCTGGTGGCGGGCGACGCCGTCGTCCCGCTGGTCGACTGACCCGCCCTCACGCCAGGACACCGCCATGAGCCCCATCCGAACCTTCATCACCCGCCCGGTCTTCACCGGGATGCTCACCCTGGTCTTCGTGGTCTTCGGGCTGGTGGCCTACCCGAAGATCGGGGTCGACCAGATGCCAGAGGTCGAGTTCCCCGTCGTCACGGTCCTCACGGTGCTGCCCGGCGCCGATCCCGAGTCGATCGAGCGGAACGTCACCAAGCCGCTCGAGGAGGCGCTCAACACCCTCTCCGGCCTCGACACCCTCCGTTCCGTCAACGTCGACAACGTCTCGCAGATCGTCATCCGCTTCGACCTGGACCGGAAGGTCGACGTGGCGGCCCAGGACGTCCGCGACAAGGTGCAGGCCACCCTCTCCCGGCTGCCGCGGGAGATCCAGACGCCGGTCGTCCAGAAGTTCGACATCGGCGCCGCCCCGGTGGCCACCCTGGCCTTCTCGGCCCCGGTCCCCATCGAGCGGCTCACCAAGCTGGCCGAGGAGGTCGTAAAGCCGGCCCTGCAGCAGATCAAGGGCGTCGGCTCGGTGCAGTTGGTGGGCGGCCGCAAGCGCGAGCTGACCATCGTGCTCTCTCCGCAGTCGCTCAAGAGCTACGGCCTGACCCCGGTCGACGTCGTCAACGCCGTGCGCGGCCAGTCGATCGACGTCCCCACCGGCCGGACCCTGGAGCCGGGCGTGGAGCGCTCGGTCAAGCTCTCCGCCGAGGCCAGGAGCGTAGAGGAGCTGCGCGCCGTCATCCTCATGAGCCCCAACGGCACGCCGGTCAGGCTCGGCGACTTGGCCCAGGTCCTCGACGGTCCGGCCGAGGCGAGGAGCGCCGCCACCCTCAACGGGCGGAGCGCCATCGGCCTCATCGTCCTCAAGCAGTCGGGCTCCAACACCGTGCAGGTGGCCGAGAAGGTGAAGCTGGCCTTGTCGGGCGCCGAGAAGCTGCTCCCCCAGGGCTCCAGGGTCGAGCTGGTGGTCGACGGCGCCAAGTTCATCCGCTCCTCCATCGGCGCCGTCCAGGAGGACATGCTCCTGGGCGGCGTGCTGGCGGTGCTGGTGGTGCTGCTCTTCCTGCGCAACTGGCGCTCCACCCTGGTCGCGGCGGTCGCCCTGCCCACCTCGATAATCGGCACCTTCGCGGTGATGCAGGCCCTGCACTTCACCTTCAACATCGTCACCATGCTGGCCCTGACCCTCTCCATCGGCCTGCTCATCGACGACGCCATCGTGGTCATCGAGAACATCGTCCGTCACCTGGAACTGGGGAAGTCGCCCAGGCAGGCGGCCGAGCAGGGCACCGGCGAGATCGCCCTGGCGGTGCTGGCGGTGACCATGGCGGTGGTGGCGGTCTTCGTCCCGGTGGCCTTCATGGAAGGCATCATGGGGCGGTTCTTCTACCAGTTCGGCGTGACCGTCGCGGTGGCGGTGCTCATCTCCTACGCCGTCTCCATGACCCTCACCCCCATGCTCTCGGCCCGCATCCTCAAGGAGCACGCCCACCCGGGGCGGGTCTCGCGGGCCATCGAGGCGGTGCTGACCACGGTCGAGCTGCGCTACCGAACCGCCCTGAGCTGGCTGCTCTCGCACCGGCGCACCACCATGGCCGGCGCCTCGCTGGTCCTGGTGGCCACCGTGGCCATGGCCAGCCTGCTCAAGTTCACTTTCATCCCACAGCAGGACATGAGCATGGTGAAGGTGACGCTGGAGCTGCCCTCGGGCACACCGCTCGCCGAGACCGAGCGCAGCCTCGACGACCTGACCCGCCAGGTGCTGGCCGTGCCCGGCGTAACCGGCGCCTTCGCGGTGGCCGGCGGCGGCGCGCAGGAGGAGGTCAACAAGGGCGAGATCACCGTCAACTTCGTGCCGGTGGCCGAGCGCAGCTATGGCCAGCAGCAGCTCAAGCAGTACCTCCGCCAGTCGCTCCGCGTCAGCCCCGCCGCCACCCTCGGCGTGCAGGACTTCGCCGCCGTGGCCGGCGGCGGCAGCCGGCCGCAGCCCGTGCAGTTCAACCTGCGCGGCACCAGCTGGGAGGACCTGCTGGCGGCCGTTGAGAAGACCCGGGCGCACATGAAGAAGCAGCCCGGCTTCGTCGACGTCGACATCACCTACCGCGCCGGCAAGCCGCAGCTCGAGATCGATCTCGATCGCGAGCGGGCCGCCGCCGTCGGGGTGCCGGCCGCGGCGCTCGGCCAGGCCATGCGCGCCCTGATGGGCGGCGACAAGGTCACCGACTTCCACCAGGGCGGCGACACTTACGACATCAAGGTGAAGCTCCCGGACGGGGTCCTCTCCGACCCGGCGGCGCTCGGCGCGGTCTCGATCCGCAGCGCCACCGGCCAGCTGGTCGAGCTCCGCTCCATCGCCAACATCCGGGCCTCCTCCGGCCCCTCGCAGATCGAGCACCAGGCGCAGCTGCGCCAGGTCACCATCCTCGCCGACCTGCGCGGCTACGCGCTGGGCGACGCCATGAGCTACCTCAACAGCTTCGCCGCCACCGAGCTGCCCCCCTCGGTCCAGACCGACTTCGAGGGCCAGGCCCGTGAGCTGGGGACAGCCGGCAAGGCCTTCCTGCTGGCGCTGGTGCTCGGCATCTTGCTGGTCTACATCATCCTCGCCGCCCAGTTCGAGAGCCTGATCCACCCCTTCACGATCATGATGTCGCTCCCCTTCGCCGTCATAGGCGGCATCGCCGGCCTGCTCATCGCCCAGCAGTACCTGTCGATGATGGCGATGATCGGCTTCATCATGCTGATGGGGCTGGTCACCAAGAACGGCATCCTGCTGGTGGAGTTCACCAACCAGCTGCGCCACGCCGGCAAGGGCACCACCGAGGCCCTGCTGGAGGCGGGCCAGGTCCGGCTCCGCCCCATCCTCATGACCACCATCGCCATGATCGCCGGCATGATCCCGGTGGCGCTGGCGCGCGGTGACGGCGCCGAGACCCGGGTGCCCATGGCGGTGGCCATCATCGGCGGCCTCATCACCTCGACGGTGCTGACGCTCGGGATCGTGCCGGTGGTCTACTCGCTGCTCGACGACCTGCGGGGCCGGTTCTGGACGCCGGTGAAGCTCGACGAGGACGCGGTCGCCGTGGCTGCGAAGACCCGCCCGGGCCACAGCTTCACCGAGGGTGCCTAGGGACCGATCGCCGCGTCCGGGTCACGGTGCTGCGCCGGGGTCCCGCTCAGCGCTTCTTGTGCGCGTGGGCCTGGTGGAGGTAGGAGGCGTCGGCGGTCGGGTGGCACTTCGCGCAGAAGGCGGCGGTCTGGAAGATCAGCCCGGCCGCCTTGGCCCGGGCCGGATCCTTCATCACCTCGGCCCTGGCATACTCCGACCCATTGCCGTGGCACCCCTCGCAGTCGAGCGCCTTGCGGGCGTGGCCCGACTTGACCCAGGAGTCATACTGGAGCCGGTGGCAGGCCCGGCACCGCCCGGCACCGAGCTTCTCCCGAACCGGCTCCGAGGCCGGCTTTTTCCTGGCTGACGGCGCCAACCGGGCGACCGGGGTGGCCGGCGGCGGCTTTCCCGGGGGTAACGCCACCGGAGCGACCGGGGCGGCCATCGGCGCCGTCCCCGGGGGCGACGCCAGCGGGGCGACCGGGGCGGTGGCCGGCTGCTCATTGCGAGGCGCGGTCAGCTTCGGCGTCTCGGGGGTGCAGCCTCCCAGGCCGAAGGCGAGCGCGGCGACGAAGAGGCTGGCGGAGAGCAAGATGCGCATCTGGGAGTCACTTCCTCGAGGTCGTGCGGGTCCGGGTGGTGCGGGTCGAGCTTACCCGGCCACGGCCCGCCACTACAGTCAGCCCTATCACGGTTGGGTCGATTCCCAGGTCACGACGCAGTGCGTCCGTTGATTCGCTTGTTTCGTGACACGCGCATGACACCCCTTTCGTAGGCTCACGCCCCTCGAAGTCCGCACCCCCCTCCCTTTGGGCCCTGGAGCGCGAACATGAGTGGTTCTCCGAACGCCGGACCTGCTGGCGCCGTCGCGCCGGCCGCCGACGCCGCATCCGGCGCGCCGCTCGATCCGAGCAGGCTGAAGCCGCTCGGCCGTCTCGACCGCGCCACCGTCCAGGCCATCGTCGCCTCCGGGCGCCGCCTCCTCATCCAGGGCGGAATGGGCATCCACGCCTCCGATGGGCTGGCCGGCAAGGTCGCCGCCCACCATGGGGCCCGCTTGGTGGGGGTCGGCACCGTCTCCGCGGTCGTGAAGAACCCCGACCACCTCCGGCGCGAGATCCGCCGGGCCCGCGCCGAGGCCCCGGGAGGCTTCGTCGGCGTCAACCTGATGGCGGCCATCAACAAGACCGAGTTCGAGTCCTCGTCGCGAATCGCCATCGAGGAGCAGGTCTCCTTCATCGTCCAGGGGGCCGGCATCTCGCGTGAGATCATCAAGTGGTGCCGCGCCGGGAACATCCCGTTCGCCGGCATCGTCTCGTCGGGGCGGCTCGCCGCCATGTACGAGAAGTGGGGCGCCGACTTCGTGGTCGCCGAAGGCGCCGAAGCCGGCGGGCACATCGGCGATATCGACCACCCGCTCCCCAGCCTGGTCGACGAGGTGGTCGCGGCAACCTCGCTTCCCGTGATCGCGGCGGGCGGGGTGGACGCCTCCGACGTGGCCCACTTCTTCGCCGCGGGCGCGGCCGGGGTGCAGATGGCCTCGCGCTTCCTGGCCAGCTCCGACGGCGACGTCCACCCCAACTTCAAGCAGATGCACCTCGGAAAGACCGAGGCCGAGATCACTCTCATCACCAGCTGCGTCAAGGGGATGAAGGCTCGCGCCGTCCGGAACTCCTTCACCGATGCGCTGGCCCGGGGCGAGAGTTTCCCGCCGCGCAGCAAGGCCTGGTACTTCGGCGCGGAGGGCTTCCACGGCCGCAAGAAGGCCTGCGTCGAATGCCTGGCCGAGGAGCTCTGCCTATGCCGCGCCTCCCAGTACCGCGAGAGCTTCTGCATCACCGACGCGCTGCTGGCGGCCGCCATCAAGGGCGACACGGAGAAGGGGCTCTTCTACACCGGCTCCTCCATCACCCGCATCCCCGAGCAGACCGTGGCCGAGCTGCCGACCGTCAAGGAACTGCTGGAGGAGCTGGAAGGCCGGTTGGCCGTGGCCGAGCCGGCCCGGGTCGCCGCG
>JANPOM010000205.1:0-6335 GCA_031427995.1 Anaeromyxobacter sp.
GGTCCGCTTCGACCGCGCGGTGCGCGACGCGCTCTCCGGCAAGTTCGACAAGGAGAAGACCAACCTCCCGTCCGGCCAGACCCGCACGCTGCGCTGAGTGACCGAGCACGAATGTAGAGTCGGCGAGAGGCGCGGTACCTGAAGGAAGGTCGGAGCCGACTGCGCAGGGTAGGCATTCGCCCGCCTGCTCGCAGAGGCCTTCCGGCCAGCGCTCCGTACAGCCGCGCCAGAGGATTTCCCTCACCCGCTGTCGGACCTTACCCCGTCCCCGGCCGGGTGCCCTCGTCAGCCGCTCTTGCGGACGAGGTGGCACAGCATGTGACCCATCTGCTCCACGGGGACGATCCGTCGCAGGGCCCGGCCGACGGGCGTGAGGCGCACGCGCCCTGCCGCGGCGTCGAAGCGGCCTGCGATGGGCCCGAAGTTGTGGAGGATCCCCTCGTCGCCAAAGTCAACGAACTCCTCGACGACGTCGAGGCCTGCGTCGCGCAAAAAGGCCCGCATCTGCGGCTTCGAGAAGTGGAACTGGTAGAAGTCCCAGCCGCGGCGCGACATCGTGTAGTCCGTGGCGTAGCCGGGGAGCACCTCTCGGCGCGCGTCCGCGATGGTGCGCCGCTCCACCCCGAGCGGCTTTCCCACGAGGCGACGCAAGGTCGTGCTCCGGACAAGCGCGCTCCGGGGAGCTCCGGCGAGCCTCATCACGGCCCGCACCGGGCTGAGGTACGGGACCGTGATGATGGCGACCCCGCCCGGTCTCAGCACGCGGCGGTACTCCGCGAGAGCGCGCATCGGGCCGTCGGGCGTGTGCTCGATGGAGCCCAGCGAGACGATCGCGCCGAACTCGCCATCCCGGAAGGGCATGTGCCGCATGTCCCCGCTCTCGAAGCGGCCTGCGGGGATGGCCGAGCGCGCTCGCTGGCAGCAAGCCTCGCTCCAGTCGAGGCCCGTCGCGGACCACCCCTGCTTCACGAACCATCCCACCCACCTCCCCGAGCCGCATCCGGCCTCGAGGATCGGCTGGTGATCGGGCAGCACCCGCCTGAAGAGTTCGGCGAGCTCGTAGTGGTCGCAATGTGAGATCTGCTCCTGGAGGTCCGACGCCAGGAAGCCCTGCTCGAAGGCCTCGCCGGCGGCCGACAACGTTTCGCCCATGATCGCTCCACCGCCAGTGCGCATCGGGAGCTCCGGCCCCGCGCCGCGCGTTCAGCCAACCCATACCCGAGCCGCGGGCATGCGTCGAGCGCCCGCGTCGTCGCGTGCAGGCGGCGCCACGCGCCGGCCCGCCCAACCTCACTGCAGCGCCCGCGCCCCCAGATACCCCAGCTTCTCCCCGGCGCCGAGCCGGTAGCTCTGGCGGAGCTCCCGCAGCAGCCCCTCCACGTCGGCCCCATCGACGAAGCGTCCCTCCAGCCAGCGGGCGTAGCCGGCGCCGAGCCGGTTGGCCTCCTGGTAGCGCGTCAGCTCGTCCGCCGCGAGGTGGGCGTGGTAGCGGACCCGCTCGTAGAGCCGGTGGCGCAGCGCCCGCGAGCGGCGCCCCCGATCGCGGTGGTCCTCGACCTGGTCATGCCCGACATGGATGGCCAGGCCTGCTTCCGGCAGCTCCAGGCGCGGCACCCGGGCCTGCCGGTGGTCGTGACCTCCGGGTTCGCGCGGAACAGCCGTGCGCAGCGGCTGCTCTACGAAGGGGCGAGGGTCTTCGTGCAGAAGCCCTACCGGACCGCCGAGCTGGCGCGCGCGCTGGCGGCTGCGATCGGTGGGAAGGAACGATAGGCGTCGGCGCCACTTCGTGCGCACGAAGTCGTCTTGACCCACCCCGCTCGGCCCGCTGCTCGGGGCGGGGTGGAGCCCCTCATGGCCGGCCTGCGCCGCCCGCACGTCACGGTGTCCCGCCGGTTCCTCGAGAAGGTCGCAGCCGCCCGGGCGGCCTCCGCACGTCGGCCTCACTCCGGGGGCCACCAAACCGGGATGCGAGCGTGGTTGTTCTGGCGTCGATACCGGATCGCCATGGCGCGCGCCTCCCCCCAGAAGACATGACCCCGATCTACCAGCTCTCCGACGAGCCCGTGAAAGGACAGGACCCGCCCGCGAAGCTCCTCGATGGCACGGCGGATGGCCGCCTTGTCCTGAAGAACGGCGATGGCATCCGGGTGGTGGTGGCAGTAAGCGATCACCGAGTGCTCGCCTGGTCCTTCGGTCCTGGGAGCCACCTGGAGGGCGACCAGCGTGGCCGCTTCGGCGGAGTCGGCCACGAGGGCGGTGACATCCCCCGCGATGGCCTTGGCGAACCGCTGGGCGCGCACCTCGGCATCGCCAGGTGCCTCCAACTCATCCCACACGACCTCAGTGACGATGACCGGCAGACTGCCACGCGACCCGAGGCCGAGGCCGCTGCCGGCCTGCTCGAGAGCGATGACCACGTCGGTGTCGAGAACGAAGCGGGTCACGGCGAGGTCGCAAGCGCCTCCGGGTCCTTGCCGCCGAGGAGTTCGCGAGCCCTGCCCCGCGAGATGCTGTCCTTCGCGTAGGCCTCCAGCACGCGGCGCTCGAGCCCATCAAACCGCGTGTCCTCTTCGAATCCGCTCAGCGGATCGCTCTCTGGTTCGCCGAGCGTGATGCTCTCAGCGATGCGCTCGTCGAAATACCCGAGATTGTGGAGGTGCCACGTGGTTGCCGCGTAGCCCATACCGACATGGACGCGCACCCGCTCGACGAGCGCTTTCGCTTCGTCGTAACCAATCATCGCCCTGGGCTGGCCACCCACCTCTGCGACGGCGCCTGCTGGGGCCAGGAACATCGCGGCAAAGGCGTCCGCACGCTTCTCCGTGGGCTTCTTGTCGAACCAGGCGCGCGCGTCGCGGTCGGGGACCTCGTCCGCCGTGACGCCCGTGACGTCGAGATCGAGCAACTGGTGGCCAAGTTCGTGCGCCAGGGCAAACCGGCGAGTCGTTTCGACGGCGACGTCGAGGTTCACCGCGACCAGGCGGGCCGAACCCGATCTGCAGGCGGCCCCGAGCACTCGCGCATCCGCGAAGTGGTGCCGGAGAACGAGCACGTCGAATTGGTCTTCAAGGAGACGAGCAATATTCCGGAGAGGTCCGGGCCGAGCAAGCACATTGCGCGCGGCAATCGCCGCCGCATATCCGGGCCGATGGGCGTCCCCCTCCGGGGCTGCAGCGGGAGTGAATCCATCCGCGGGTCGGGGCGCCCGGAGTAGTTCTCCGGCCTCGGTGAACGCCCGGGCCCGTCGGAGTCCCTGTGCCAGCGCCTCCCGATCCCTATCGGTCAACCAGGCGGCACCCAAACCCTTGAGGACGATGCTCGGCTCGACGGGCGCCTGCACCACCGGAGCCTGACTGTGAGCGAACGAAGTCAGGGGAACCCCCAGCTCATTCGCGATCCGCATCAGGGCGGCGACACCGAGCCCGCCGTAGCCTGCCTCGAAGGCCTCCAGCGCGCTGGCCGCGACCCGCGCCCGCTTGGCCAGCGTCGGCGCATCAAGGCGAGCCTCCTCGCGCCGGGCGTGAAGGCGACGACCGAGTTCAACGACGCCTGTGGCTGGGCTTCCCATAGGGGAAGATATCCTATTCGATCGTGTGGGCTTTTTCTCCATACCCTGCCGACCAAGTCCCCAGACCCTTCGGGGAGACAAATCCTTTGGCCGCCATCGTCGAACTCGTCAATCGGAGGTCCAGGTCGCAAGCGCGCAAGGGCGGAGGCCGTAGACCCTCGCCATTCGACCCCTGTCGGAAAACCAGCCACGTGGTGGTGGATTTTCGTCCGCATACCGGTCAGGCTTTGCGCATGCTCGAACGACATCTGCGGCCGTCCATCGAGGCGGCGCTCGCCGACACGCCTGCCGTGCTGGTGGTGGGCGCGCGCTAGACCGGAAAGACGACGCTCGTCCACGAGGTGGCCGCCACCAGGCCCGGAACCACCTACGTCACCCTGGACGACGCCCTGCCGCTGGAGGCGGCCCGGGCGGATCCTTCTGGGTTCGTTGCAGGTCTGCGAGGGCCGGTCGTGATCGACGAGATCCAGAAGGCGCCCGACCTCCTGCCGGCCATCAAGTCCTCCATCGACCGGGACCGCCGGCCTGGCAGGTTCCTGCTCACCGGGTCGGCCAACGTGCTGTCGCTCCCAAAGGTCGCCGAGTCCCTCGCCGGTCGAATGGAGGTGGCGACGCTCTGGCCACTGTCCCAGGGCGAGCTGTCCGGGCGGCGCGAGACCTTCCTCGACCGCGCCATGCGCGGTGAGCCGCCCGCCCGCGTGGCCGGGGACGACGACCTGCTGCCGCGGCTGGCGCGCGGCGGCTACCCCGAGGCCAGCGCCCGCGGAAGGTCGGAGCGGCGCCGCGCCTTCTTCGACGCCCACCTCGCCGCACTGATGGCGCGCGACGTGCGCGACATCGCGGCCATCGAGGATCCGGGAGCGCTCCGCCGCCTGCTCAAGCTCGCGGCGGTGCGCAGCGCCTCCCTGCTCAATCACTCCGAGCTGGCGCGCACCCTGTACTTGCCGGTCACCACGCTCGCCTTCGCGTTCTATGCGGCCATCTTCGGTGCGGCGCGGCTGGGCTGGATCTGGCTGACCCGGCGCAAGGCGAGTTGGGACGGGACACGACGACGAAGCCGGCCCGGTCAGGGCTGCGGGATGTCCCGGGCCGAGAACCGGCCTCTTCCGGTCACCACTACAGCCCTGTTGGCCAGGTCCTCGCCACTCTCAGCGAGCCACTTGGCCACTGGCTCCAGCCAGGCCCACTGCTCCTCGCGCGTGAGGTGACCGGCACGGAGGACGATGAGCCCGGGGTGAAGCTCGACGCCCTACGCGAGCCGGATGAAGTCGCCAGCGTTGCTCGTTACCACGACGAGATCGTGCTCGTAGGCGTAGCGCCAGACGACCAGGTCCGTGGCCCCCGAGAGTCCGCAGTGGGCCACGTGAACCGCCGGGACTCCGGCGCTGGCGAGCCGCTGCACCAGCGTCGGAGAGAGGTTCTCGTCGATGAGGAGCTTCACCCGTCACCGCGGACGAGGCGGAGCCTCCGCGGGCGGCCCGGCGGCCGGCCGAGCGCCACGTACATCTTGGCGAAGTCGACATCGTCGCGGTGGAGTGCCGGGTAGTCCTCGAGGAGGACCTCGACGGGCTCCTTCTGGGCGCGCCCACCGACGAAGCGGACCGCGATGCGAGTCCCGCTGAAGACTGGTTCGCCGCTCAGGACCTCAGGACGCGAGACCACGCGATCGCGGCCGCGCAGGAAGAGCGCGACGCGTGCCTCGACGCGGGCCACCAGATCGTCGATGGGGAGCACCACGGACACCCCACCCTGCAGGACGAGCCGGTGCTTCTCGCGCCGCCAGCGGCCGCGCTGCTCGACTCCGGCCGACAGGAGCTCGAACAGGTCGCGCCGGTCCTTCTTTGGCAGCTCGATGGGCAGCTCGGAGACGAGGCAGAAGTAGAGCAGCTCGCGCGGGCGGAACCGCCGCGCACCGGCCGAGGAGCGCGAGGCGCGAACTACGTGAGCGGCCAGCTCGTGCCGGATGACCTTCTCGGTGACCCCGGAGAGGACGGCGGCCTCCTTGAGGCTCAGCTGGGCGTCGGCTCGGGCGGCTCCGTTCATAACCATGACCACACCTCGGCCATTGTTATAGCCCTCACGGTCCTTGCGGGCAACGACCAAGGGGTGGCGGGTCTAGCCACCGCCCCAGCGTGCGTACTGCCAGATCGGCTCAGGTGCGGGCCGCTTCGTTGCCCTGGCGCCATGCGCCCTCTAAACGGGCGATCGCGATTCGGAAACACCGGTCGTGCCGAGCCCTTCGACTCCGCCTCGCTGGAGCCTCGCCCGCTCGCCCTCCACGGCGAGCGGACCAGCGCGCTTAGCCGGCGCTGCCAACCTCATCCCCAGCAACCGCGACTGGATCCCACAAACCGCCGGTAGTGGATCCGATCCTGGCCGCCGCCGAAGGGACCGGAGTGATCGCGAATCTTGCACGGTCGTTTAGGCTTCTGGTTCGTCGCCCAGGGCCGCAATCCTTTCTTCCGAACCCTGGACTTCGGAGGAGGGACGCTCTCATGAGCGACACCGTGGACGAGTTGCTGCTGCTCCACCTTCAGAAGCAGTTCTTGATGCCTGGCTGGGGCGCCCTTCTGCGTCGGTCGTCGTGGTCTTGAATCGACGCATGAGCGAGCCGGACGGCGTGCCAAAGGCGTAGGCCACGCGCGTCAGGGGCGCGCGCCCAAGGCGACCGCGAACACGAAGATGGCCTGACCGATGCGCATGACGCTCCTCCGATGGCGTGAACCGGCGGCGGCCGGCCCCTCCCGCCGTCCCTGCCCTAGCGAAC
>JANPOM010000206.1:0-7570 GCA_031427995.1 Anaeromyxobacter sp.
GCCGCCCGCGCCACCGCGGCGATGGCCTGCGCCATCCGCCCGCCCAGCTCGCCGCCGTAGTAGCTGCGGCGGGCCTCGCCGCCGCCGGCCTCGAACAGCTCGGGCGTCTCGACGTACCCGATGTAGCCGTTGGCCAGTGAGAGCATGGCCGCGCCCTCCCCGGCCGCCAGCCGCCACTGCACCCCCACCGCCTCCGATGGCTCGGCCGGGGTGGCGATGAAGAGGATTGGCCCGAGCCGGATGGCGGTGATGGCCGCCGACCTCGGCACCGTCCCTCCCAGCAGCGTGCGGGTCGCCGGCCGGAGCAGCAGCGGCACCGCCCCGGGGGCCAGCCGCGGCAGGTTGACCCGGGCCCGGGCCATGGCGAGGCGCGGCGAGGCGTCGGCCGGGCCGCTGCCGAAGGCGTTGACGGTGTCGTCGAGCAGCCGGGCGTAGGCGACGTACTCCGGCTCGCCGGGTCGCGCGGCGCCGGGCGGGAACTTGACCGACTGGTCGCCGATCGACCCGAGGAAGAAGAGGCGCGGCCCGCGCACGCCCGAGGCCAGCAGGCGCCCCGGCCAGTCGCCGCTGATCATCCGGTTGGCCTTGCCGAGGAAGGTGGGGTGGGCGGTGAAGCTCAGCAGCTCCACCACCGGCTCGCCGCTTGGGCGCGCCAGCCTGGCCACCAGCAGCCGCCCGCCCACCGGGCCGCCGTTCCGGTTCAGGACCAGCCCATCGAGGCGGCCGGTCATCACCGAGAGGCTGGCCGGGGCCAGCGCCGCATTGGCCTCCCGCACCGCGGCCACCACGTCGTCCACCAGCCGCTTGAAGGCGGCCGGATCGTAGGGCCCGGTGGCGGCGCGCGAGCCGATGAAGGAGTCCCAGTACCCCCCCGGGCCGGCGTGGGTGTGGGTGGCGGTCAGCACCAGGGCGTCGAGCCCGAGGTCGGCGAGCCGGGTCTGGACCGCCGCCTCCAGCGCCTCGGGGATGAGCAGGATCTCCACCGAGACCAGCGCCACCCGGACGCCCGGCTCGGCGAGCAGCAGCGCCCGGGCCGTGACCGGGTCGCGGATCCCCTCGGCGGCGAAGTTCCAGCGCGGGAAGCCACCGATGACCGGGGCCGGGCCCAGCTCGAGCCGGCGGACCGCGAAGCCGGCCAGCAGCGGCCCTTTCCCGGCCGCGGTCGAGGTCACCCGGGCCGGCTCGCCGGGCGGCACCGAGCGCCAGGGAAGCGAGAGCGTGGCCAGCACCAGCGCGGCCAGCAGGGCGGCCGCCATCAGGGCGGCGGGCAGCGCGTCGAGCGCCCGGCGGGTGGGGTTCCCTTTCAAGTCCCGAGGGTTATACTCCGCCGCCTCATGGGGTACGACGCCGTCTACGACAAGCTGAAGGACGAGTGCGGGATCTTCGGGATCTGGGGGCTCGGCCAGCAGGAGGAGGCGGCCAATTTCGCCTACCTCGGGCTGCACGCCCTGCAGCACCGCGGGCAGGAGGCGGCCGGCATCGTCTCCACCGACGGCGAGACCCTGCACGTCCACCGCGACATGGGGCACGTCGCCGACATCTTCACGGCCGAGGTGATCGCCCGCCTGAAGGGCGGCGCCGCCATCGGCCACGTCCGCTACTCGACCACCGGCGCCAGCCACGTCAAGAACGCCCAGCCCTTCGCCGTGGAGTACGCCGGCGGCGCGGTGGCGGTCGGCCACAACGGCAACCTCGTCAACGCCGACGAGCTGCGCGATGAGCTGGAGGCGGCCGGCTCGATCTTCACCTCCTCCAGCGACACCGAGGTGATCGTCCACCTCATCGCCCGCTCACAGGTGCGCGGCGCCCGCGGCTCGCCGGTCCAGCTGGTCTCCTCGGTGCGCGAGGCGCTGGCGCGCGTCTCCGGCGCCTACTCGCTGGTCTTCCTCACCCCCACCGCCATGGTCGGGGTCCGCGACCCCATGGGCTTCCGCCCGCTGGTGCTCGGGCAGCTCAAGGGTCAGTGGGTGCTGGCCAGTGAGACCACCGCGCTCGACCTGATCGAGGCCGAATACATCCGCGAGATCGAGCCGGGCGAGCTGGTGGTGGTCGACAAGGACGGACTGCGCAGCGAGCGGCTCTTCCCCGACCGGGCGCCGCCGGCGCGGCTGGGGCGCTGCATCTTCGAGGCCGTCTACTTCGCCCGCCCCGACTCGGTCCTCTTCGGCCGCTCGGTCTACCAGACCCGCCACGCCTTCGGCCGGCGGCTCGCCGTCGAGCACCCGGTCCCGGCCGATCTGGTCATCCCGGTCCCCGACTCGGGCGTGCCGGCCGCCATCGGCTACGCCGAGCAGAGCGGCATCCCCTTCAACATGGGGCTGGTCCGCAGCCACTACGTCGGCCGGACCTTCATCGAGCCCTCGCAGCAGATCCGCCACTTCGGCGTGAAGCTCAAGCTCAACGCCTTGAAGGGCGTGCTCCAGGGGAAGCGGGTGGTGGTGGTTGACGACTCCATCGTCCGCGGCACCACCAGCCGGAAGATCGTCAAGATGATCCGGGCCGCCGGCGCCAGCGAGGTGCACCTGCGCATCTCCTCGCCGCCCACCGCCTGGCCCTGCTACTACGGCATCGACACCCCGACCCGCCAGGAGCTGATCGCCTCCACGCACGACGAGCTGCAGATCGCCACCTACGTCACCGCCGACACGCTCGGGTACCTGTCGCTGCCGGGGATGTACGAGGCGATCGGCGAGAAGCGCGAGAGCTACTGCGACGCCTGCTTCTCCGGGGAGTACCTGATCGACTTCCCGGCCCGCCCCACCGTCCCGAGAGGGCGGAGGGTGGTCGGGACCTAGACCGGGTCGGGGCACTAAACCGGGCCGGGGCACTCGCGCCGTTCGGCCCGCGGCGCTCGGCCCGCGGCGCTCGGCCCTGCGCCGCTCGGCCCGCGGCGCGCTACCGGCGGGCCGGACCGCGCCAGCCGCCCGGCTTGCTGGTCGCCACCGCGCTGTCCGTGGCAGGGGCGTCCTCGGCGGCCCACGGGGCGAGCCGCTGCAAGGCGCCGGCGATGAGCGGGTCGGCCGGTGCCAGCCGCCGCGCCTCGCGCAGCCTGGCCACCGCCACCTCGATCCGGCCGGCGGTCAGGTGGGCGATCCCCTCGTCGAAGAGCGCCTGGGCCGCCGCGCTCCGGCCCTTGGCGGCGCCGGGGCCCTCGGTCGGGGCCGGCAGCTTCACGCCCGAAGCGGCGAGTGACTTCTCGGCCAGGGCGATGGGGCCGTTCCAGCGGGACGGGTCACTAGCCTCGGAAAGGTGGAGCACGAGCAGCCGCCGCGCCAGCAGCGCGAAGATCGCCCCCGTTACCCGCTGGAAGGCCGAGCCGAGCTGGCGGGCCAGCGACTCGACGGTGACCCCGGAGCCGACCCGGCGCAGCACCGCCACCTCCTCGGCCGAGAAGTCGGCGATGTAGGCGGGCGGTTCGCCGAGCCGGAGCACGGTTTCGCGGGAGAGGCGCGCGGGGCTGCGGCGGGAGTTGGCGGCGGCTTGGGGATCGGCGCGGACCAGGACCTCGAACCAGGCCGGAATGGCGCGCTGCTCGGAGAACTGGACGCCGAGTCGCGACGGGCTCTCGGAGCGCGACCAGACCACCTTGCCGTTGGTCTCGATGGTCTGGCCGATGGCGTCGCAGTGGATCCGGAGCTTGAGCTCGCGGCCGGGGGAGGCAAGACGCGGTGTCACCAGCTGGCAGCCGAGCGGGCCGAGGTCCTCGGTCGAGGCGGTCCAGGATGAGAACCGGTCGCGGACCTCCACGCGGCAGCGGTGGGCGACCCGCGGCGCGCGTCTCGGATTGACCAGCTCGATATCCACGGACATCCCCCCTGCTGTAATCACATAGACGGCCGTCGCTCGGCCGTGTGACACGAAATCGCATCATCATGGAATGACAGATGTTTTCGTGATACCCACATGGGTTCGTCCAGCTCCAGACCAGGGGCTGGAGGGGGTCGGGCCATGGACCGATTGGGCCCATCGGACGGCCATGACGTGGCCGAGGGGGCGGCGCAGCTCCAACCGCGCGGCACCCCAGGTCCTGGGAGGCGGGGGCGGCCCTCGCGGGCAGGGGGCGCTCCTCCTTTGACGCGGCGTCCTGTGCACTTCTGGTCCTTGTACACTTTCGGGGCGTGCCGGGGGCGTGCCGGGGCGGCGCGGTCGATCGTCACGGAAGGCCCATTTTTCGGGGTGATCGTGAGGATCCCTGGTTGACTCCCCGATCCGGAAGCGATATCTGCTTTAGCCATCGCCGCCCTGTTACTCCAATCGACCAGTGGCGGCAGGAGGGTTCTCCTACATGACGCAGGCCCAGTTCTTCCAGGCGGTGGCCGAAACGGCCAATGTTTCCAAGGTGCAGGCCAAGGCGGTCTTCGCGGCCGTTGAGGAAGTGGTGATGAAGCGGCTGAAGGCCGAGGGGAAGATCCCGCTCGGCGGCCTCGGCGCGATCAAGTTGGTTGACCGCAAGGCCCGCATCGGCCGCAATCCGGCCACCGGCGAGCAGATCAAGATCGCCGCCAAGACCGTGGTGAAGATCACCCCGGCCAAGGGTCTCAAGGACGCGTTCAACAAGAAGGCGAAGAAGTAGCCTTCACGCGGTCCGAAGTTCCGACGCCCGTCGCGCACCCGCGCGGCGGGCGTTTTTCAATGTGAAACGGCCAGGCGGAGCGATCGCATCGTTGCGTATCTCCTTGACAATCTCGGCCTGCCCTCTTAGCGTCGCCCGCCGATCCAGCCGGTCCCGTTTACCCCACTTTCGGACTCACATGACGAACCATGCAGGTGGTGTCGAGGGGTTGCCGCGAGAGAAGGTCGAGCAGTTCGACCGGGAGCTCGCCCCCATCCTCAAGCGGTACCCGCCCGACCGGAAGGCGTCGGCGATGATCCCGGCGCTCCGCCTCGGGCAGGCCCTCTTCGGGCACATCTCCCCGGCGGTGCAGCTGCTGGCCGCCGACCGGCTCGGCACCTCGCCGTCCCGCGCCGAGGAGGTCGCCACCTTCTACGTCATGCTCGAGACCCACCCGACCGGCAAGCACCTGGTCGAGCTCTGCACCAACGTCTCCTGCTCGCTCATGGGCGGCGACCAGCTCTGGGGCTACCTGAAGCAGAAGCTGGCGCTGGCCAAGGCCGGCACCACCGGCGACGGCCGCTACTCGCTGCGCGAAGTCGAGTGCCTCGGCTCCTGCGGCACGGCGCCGGCCATGCTGGTGGACGAGGAGATGTACGAGCAGCTCACGCCGCGGAAGGTCGACGCCATCCTCAAGGGGCTCACGTGAGCGACACGCTGGTGCTCTCGGCCCGCTGGGGCAAGCCCAACTCCGCTTCGCTCTCGACCTACCGGGCCGACGGCGGCTACGGCGCCCTGGACAAGGCGCTCGGGATGGAGCCCTCGGTCATCGTAGACGAGGTGAAGAAGTCGAACTTGCGCGGCCGCGGTGGCGCCGGCTTCGCCACCGGCCTCAAGTGGACCTTCCTGCCCAAGGACATCCGCCCGCGCTACCTGACCGTCAACGCCGACGTGTCGGAGCCCGGCACCTTCAAGGACCGCTACATCATCGAGCACGACCCGCACCAGCTCATCGAGGGGATCGCGCTCACCTGCTACGCGCTCGACATCCACCTGGCCTACATCTACATCCGCGGCGAGTTCGCCAGGCAGGCCCGCATCCTCGAGGTGGCCATCGAGGAGGCCCGCGCCGCCGGCGTCATCGGCGCGAAGCTGCTCGGCAAGAAGGACTTCGACCTCGACATCCACGTCCACCGCGGCGCGGGCGCCTACATCTGCGGCGAGGAGTCGGCCCTGCTCGAGTCGCTCGAGGGCAAGAAGGGCTACCCGCGCCTCAAGCCGCCCTTCCCGGCGGTGGTGGGGCTCTGGGGCAAGCCGACCATCATCAACAACGTCGAGACCATCGCCAACCTCCCCTGGATCGTCGAGCACGGCGGCGACGCCTTCGCGGCACTCGGCGCCGGCAAGTCGGGCGGGACGCGGCTCTTCGGCGTCTCCGGCCACGTCAACCGGCCGGGGGTCTACGAGAAGGCCTGCCACTACAACCTGAAGAAGCTGATCATGGAGGACGCCGGCGGCATCCTCGGCGGCCGCGCCTTGAAGGCGGTCATCCCGGGCGGCTCCTCGTCTCCGGTGCTGGCGGCCCACGAGATCGACATCTCCATGGAGTTCGACGCCGTCAAGGCGGCCGGCTCGATGTCCGGCTCGGGCGGCGTCATCGTCTTCGACGAGTCGGCCTGCATGGTCCGGGCGCTGGCCCGGCTCTCCAGGTTCTACGCCGAGGAGTCCTGCGGCCAGTGCACCCCCTGCCGCGAGGGGACCAGCTGGATGGAGGGCATCCTCCACAAGCTGGAGGCCGGCCACGGCACCGCCGAGGACGTCGCCAAGCTGGAGCAGATTGCCAACTCGATCGCCGGCAACACCATCTGCGCGCTCGGCGACGCCGCCGCCATGCCGGTCCAGTCCTTCGTGAAGAAGTTCAGGCCCGAGTTCCTCAGGCACGCCGAGCAGCGCTGCTGCCCCTTCGGCGACCACGGCTGGGGGCTCACCCAGGCGCCGCAGGACGCGGTGGCCGGGCCCGTGAGGTACGCCCTATGACCGAGTTCTTCACCGCCGAGAAGATCATCTTCCTCGCCTTCGCCATCCCGCTGGTGGCCGCCGCCATCGGCGTGGTGGTGGCGCGCAGCCCCATGTACGCGGCCATGAGCCTGGTGGCGGCCTTCTTCCTGCTGGCCGGCATCTACTTGCTGCTCAACGCCCACCTGATCGCCTTCATGCAGATCCTGGTCTACGCCGGCGCGGTGATGGTGCTCTTCCTCTTCGTCATCATGCTGCTCAGCCTCGGCGAGGGGCACCAGGAGGTGGAGCGGCTCAAGCAGATCCAGTGGCTCGGCTTCGTGCTGGGCGGCGGCGGCCTGATGGCGCTGCTGGCCTGGATCTCCCGCGAGGTGGCCGGCGCCGAGATGGCCACGGTCGGCCCCGACTTCGGCACCGTCAAGGCGGTCGGCCGCGCCCTCTTCACCACCTACCTGCTCCCCTTCGAGGCCACCAGCCTCCTGCTCACCGTGGCCATCGTCGGCGCGGTGGTGGTGGCGAAGGAGAAGATCTAGATGGTCCCGGTCCAGTGGTACCTGTTGCTCGCGGCGGTGCTCTTCGGCGTCGGCCTGGTGGGCGTCCTCGTCAAGCGCAACGCCATCGTGGTCATGATGTGCATCGAGCTGATGCTCAACGCCGCCAACCTGACCTTCCTGGCCTTCGCGCGCCAGCAGGGGAACATCGGCGGCCACGCCATCGCCTTCTTCGTCATCGCGGTGGCCGCGGCCGAGGCGGCGGTCGGCCTGGCCATCGTCATCGCCATCTACCGCACCCGCGGCTCGGTCAACATGGACGAAGTGCGCGAGTTGCGCGAAGAGGCCTGACAGGAGCGAGGTACAGTCCCGCCATGCTCGCCCGCTGCGCCCGTTGCCAGGGCACCTTCACGACCGAGAAGTTCGGCCTCCAGACCTGTCCCCAGTGGGGCTCCGAGTTTTTGCTGGCCTTTCCGACCGGCGGCGCCGCGCCGCCGGCCAGCTCCGCCGG
>JANPOM010000207.1:0-3872 GCA_031427995.1 Anaeromyxobacter sp.
GGTTTGGCACCTCGATGTCGGCTCATCGCATCCTGGGGCTGGAGCAGGTCCCAAGGGTTTGGCTGTTCGCCAATTAAAGCGGTACGCGAGCTGGGTTCAAAACGTCGTGAGACAGTTTGGTCCCTATCTGCCGTGGGCGTAGGAGAAGTGAGAGGATCTGTCCTTAGTACGAGAGGACCGGGATGGACGCACCGCTGGTGTACCAGTTGTCCTGCCAAGGGCATCGCTGGGTAGCTATGTGCGGAACGGATAACCGCTGAAAGCATCTAAGCGGGAAGCCAACCTCAAGATAACTTCTCCCGGGCGCAAGCCCCTGAAGCCCCCTCGAAGACTACGAGGTTGATAGGCCGGAGGTGTACGCGCTGTAAGGCGCTTAGCTGACCGGTACTAATAGGGCGTGCGGCTTGGTCTCCCTCTTCTCAGGTCATGGACGTACCTGTCGAGGTCGAGATCGAGACCCGGACATGTTCCGGGTCCCTTGTTGTGCGATGTTCGACACTACCCTTCGTTTTCGGTTGTCAGAATGCTTCGGCGTTCTCTTTTTCAACGCTTTGCGGTGGCTATATCGGTGGGGTCACACCCGTTCCCATCCCGAACACGGAAGTTAAGCCCACCAGAGCCGATGGTACTGCACGGGAAGCCGTGTGGGAGAGTAGGTCGCTGCCGCATTTTTCTTGGGAGCCCGCCAGGTCACTGGCGGGCTCTTTTTTTGCCCAGCTGCCACTCCGCGCCGGTCCATCGCGCGGTAGACTCGGCTGGCTGGCGTTTCACGGGGGAGGTCCTACATGAGTCGCGTCGTCGTCGGCATCATCGGCGGCACCGGGCTGGGCGAAGCGCTCGGCACGCTCGGCCAGGGAGAGGTGCGCGAGGTCGAGACCCCTTTCGGGCGACCCTCGGGGCCAATCACGCTCACCGAGGTGGCCGGGGTCCCGGTGGCCTTGCTGTCGCGCCACGGCGAAGGGCACCTGCTCAACCCCTCCCAGGTCCCCTACCGGGCCAACATCTACGCCCTCAAGGCGCTCGGCGTGACCCACGTCATCGCCAGCGGCGCCGTCGGCAGCCTACGCGAAGAGGTCGCTCCCAGGCACCTGGTGATCCCCGACCAGGTGATCGACAAGACCTTCCGCCGCCCCGGCACCTTCTTCGACGACCTGGCGGTCCACGTCGAGCTGGCCACGCCATTCTGCGGCGGGCTGCGCAACGCCCTGGTCAAGGGCGGGGCCGGCTTCCCGGTCCGCATTCACCAGGGCGGCACCTACGTCTGCATGGAAGGGCCGCAGTTCTCCACCCGGGCCGAGAGCGAGCTGCACCGTAGCTGGGGGGCGTCGCTGATCGGCATGACGGTCATGCCCGAGGCCAAGCTGGCCCGGGAGGCGGAGCTCTGCTACGCGCTGGTGGCGCTGCCGACCGACTACGACTGCTGGCGGCCCCACCCGGCCAATCTCGACCAGGCCAAGCTGATCGAGGAGATCTTCGGGAACATCAAGACCGCCACCCAGAACGCCATCGAGCTGGTGCGCCGCTCCATGCCGCACGTGGCGGCGCTGGCCGAGAAGAGCTGTCCCTGCCAGTCGGCGCTGGCGCTCGGGATCTGGTCGGACAAGAGCAGGCTCTCTGAGGAGACCAGGGCCCGTCTCAAGCCGCTGATCGGCAAGTACCTCGGGTAGTCCTCGCCTTCTCGGACAGCGCCGTGCAGCACGCCACTGGACGCTCTGTCAAACAAGGTGCTTCGTCTTGCGCCGCACGCCCCCAGGCCGCCATGGTCTCTCCTGGATGGCGAACGGGATGGAAATGTCGGACGGGCCAGTGGTGCTCTTCGACGGCACCTGCAACCTGTGCAACGGGGCGGTGCGGTTCGTGATCGCGCATGATCGCGCCGGCCACTTCCGCTTCGCGGCGCTGCAGTCCGTGGCAGGGGAGAGGCTGCTGCGGGAGCGCGGTCGTGCCGCCGTATGGGGCGACCCGGAGAGCGTGCTGCTCGTGGAGGGGCAGGAGGTCTACACGCACTCCGACGCGGCCTTGCGCATCGCCAAGCGCCTCGACGGCGCGTGGCCCCTCCTCCATGGCTTGATCCTGGTCCCCCGCTTCATCCGGGACGCGGTCTATCGATTCATCGCCCGCAGGCGCTACCGGTGGTTCGGCCGCACCGAAGTGTGCCCGGCGCCCTCTCCCGGTTCCAGCGCGAGGTTCCTGCCGTGACCGCGATCTGCGGCTTGGTGAGCGCGTCGTCCCGGTACAGCGACCGCACCAGCCAGGCCTCCTCATGGCATCGCAGTAACGCGAACTTGACTAACGTGCGGCACTAGTAAAGAGTTCGCTCCTGGCGTGCCGCCCTAGTCAGGCCGGCTTTCCTACCGGCGCGCCTGGTCAAGCGAGCGTCCCCAGCGGAGCGAGCGATGCCGAAGCGAACCACCGGACGATACGAGCGGACCACCGTGGGTGGCGAGGAGGTCGCAGCCTTCGTCCCGCACGCACTGCCGCCCGCGGACCCGCCGCTCGTCGTGGACGCCGCACTCACCGAGCGTCTCCGCGCCGCCGAGCAGGCACTCGTCCGCCTCAAGCTCGCCGGCGAGATGGTCCCGGCGCTGGACTGGTTTCTCTACGCCTTCGTCCGCAAGGAGGCCGTACTCTCCTCGCAGATCGAGGGGACCCAGGCGACCCTGGTCGACCTCCTCTCGTTCGAGGCCCAGGAGGGCGCAGAGCGGAGCGCCCCGCCGAACGCCGACGTCGAGGAGGTCTGCAACTATCTCGACGCGCTCACCTACTCGCGTGCCCAGCTCGCCGATCCGAGGGGGCTGCCGCTCTCGATGCGCCTGCTGAGCGAGACGCACCGGCGGCTCATGCGCGGCGTCCGAGGCTCCGACAAGCTTCCCGGCGAGGTGCGGCGCAGCCAGAACTGGATCGGCGGCAGCCGCCCTGGCAACGCGGCGTACCTGCCACCGCCCCCACACGCGCTCGTCGAGGTGCTCGGCGCCTTCGAGAAGTACCTCCACGCGGACGATGCACTACCGCCGCTGGTGCGCGCGGGGCTTCTGCATGTGCAGTTCGAGACCATCCACCCGTACCTCGACGGCAACGGCCGCATCGGACGCTTGCTCGTGACGCTGCTGCTCGAGCACTGGAAGCTGCTGACGAAACCGCTCCTCTACTTGAGCCTCTTCCTCAAGCGGCACCGCGAGGACTACTACCGCCGGCTCAACGCGGTGCGTGTCGACGGCGACTGGGAGGGCTGGCTCGACTTCTTCTTCGATGGCGTCGCGACCATCGCCGACGAGGCGGTCGCTTCCGCGCGAGAGCTGTTCGCGCTGGTGGCCGTGGATCGGTCGCGGGTGCTCGCGCACAAGGGGATGTCGGTCGTGGCGCTCCGGCTCTTCGAGCTGCTGCCGCGCCACCCGGTCGTGACCGTGGCGTCCGTGATGAAGCTGGTGGGGACGACCAAGCCCACCGCCGGCCGCGCGGTCGAGCTGCTCGTCGCCACGGGTGTGCTCGTCGAGACGACGGGGAAGAAGCGCGACCGCTCCTTCGTGTACCAAGGCTACCTCGACCGCCTCAGGGTCGGCACCGAGCTCGACCGCCTACCGAGGTCGAAGGCGTAGCCGCTCCCTGTCCCACCCCGCGCGGAACGTCGCCCTAGCGCAGAACCCCGCGAACGCTGGCGCTTTCAAGACGAAGCCCCGCGAGTTGCCTCGCGGGGCTCCTGTTAACTGCTCCACCACCGCCGGTTGGTGGTGATGGAAGAACAGCTCCCCAGGCATGACTCGAACATGCGACCCGATGATTAACAGTCATCTGCTCTGCCAACTGAGTAGAAGAAATAAATAGCGCAATATTATTAGCATTAGAGGGGCACAACAAGGCTCATTTACGTGGGA
>JANPOM010000208.1:0-1928 GCA_031427995.1 Anaeromyxobacter sp.
CGCCTCGCAACCGCTCGAAACGAGAAGCTCCTTCGCGCGGCCCGCCCTCCGCCATCGGCGCGAGGTGAGGGGTGCCAACTGCCCGACCCCTCTCCCCCTGAGACTTGGGGAAAGGGGTCGGGCAGTTGTTACCAAGGGAGAGATGGGCGGAGGGCGGGAGGAAATCGGAGTTCATGGAAGAGCAGGAGGAGGTCAAACCCAATTGGGTTGAGTCTGTATCAGTTGTGAGGAGGTGAAGAGGAAGAAGCGAAAGAGGCTGAGCGAAGTGGCGGCGGGAATCGAGGGAGCGAGGGCAGGTCGTCGGACGCACGGACGGAAGACGGCGGAGAGCGGCGAGGAGGGAGGGCGGCAGTCCATTGGGGGCGTCCGAAGGGAAGCGAGAACCGAAAAGCGTCGGCCAGTAGCTGAGGAAGTCAACACAGCGAGAGGACATCAATCGTCAACCTGAGAACGGCAGCTGACCTTCGCTGAAGGGATCTCCCGGATCTTTCCCGTCGATCGGTCGAGTCGCCAAGCCTTGATGGCGTCCTGGCCTATGCGTTGAACGCTCGGGTTTGCCCCAACTACCCCCACGACCTCGGTGTCCGATGCTCCGGCAACGGAACAGCCAACCACGAAGCGCTGGCCCCGAGACATGTTGAACCAGATGACATCGATGACGGTGGGCACTGGGTCCAAGCTGACTTGTCCAATGAACTGTTCGAACAGGAGGGCCAGTTGCCTCCCGCGCCCCCAGACGTCGAGCCCGACCCGTCGCTCGCCTGCGAGCCCACCGCCGACGAGCCTGCCGCCATTCCGCGACCAACCTGTCAGGGGCTGCGTCAACCGCGGCTTGCCGATGAGTGGCGACAGTTCCTTGGACATCCAGGCCGCCTCCTGGGCAATGGAGGACTTCAGGTACGCCGAGAGTGACCTCCCGCCGTCATAGCGAAAATCAGCTATGCGCCAACCGCCTCCGATTCTGACCAGGTCGACGACGATGGTCGTGGCTCGCTCATAGTTCGAGAAGCGAACCGTCCCAACTGCCTTGCCCGCTCCGGCGTCCTTGATGCTTATCTCAAGGCCCTTCAACTCCCACTCCTGAGCGTCGACCACGGGATCGCCGTTGAGCGGTGGGACCTCGTCCCGGGCGTCGGCGCCTTCGGATGATTTCACGAGGAGGGATTGCAGCTCGGGCGTGATGTAGCTTGGGAGCTTCTCGTAGATGCTCTCGGAGAACTCGCGCGTGTACGGCTCGTAAACCCGGAGAAGGAAGGCTTGTGCCGACTCGGGCTTCGCCACGCTCGATCCTGCTGGAGTCGTGGCAAGCGCGAAGGTCAGGAACGCGATTCGAAGCATCATCGTGGAATCCTGGCAGTTGGGGCATCCAGACTAGCAGTGTTTCCAGCTAAGGCCCGCCTTGGACGACCACGTTGGGTCAGGACACCTGTCCAGATCCACTTGGGCCGGGCCTTGCGGCGGCTCGCCTCCGCGCACTAGATGTTTGACTGACATTCGTCAATTCGCATCACGGATGAGACGAAGCAGGCGTAGGCGCGGCCGGAGGCGAGGGCGGCCGCGGCAAGGTGGTTCATGCAGCAGGATGCGACAGCGGTCGCTCAGGACGACGTCCAGGACGCCCAGCGCGACGCCAGGTTCGACGCCCGCGCGCTCGCCGCTACCCTCCCCCCGGCCCTCACCGTCGACGAGGCCGCCCGGCTGCTGCGTGTAAACCGGAAGACGCTCTACGACGCGGTGCGCGAGGGGCGCGTCCCGGGTGTGGTCCGGATGGGCCGAACCATCCGCATCGGCCGCGACGCCCTACTAGACTGGTTGAAGGGCAACAGCAGTCCTGCGCTCGGAGATGACCGATGAGCGTCAGGCTGCGGAAGTGGAAGACGAAGGAAGGCACCGTGCTGGAGCGCTGGACCATCGACGTGAAGCTCGCC
>JANPOM010000209.1:0-27926 GCA_031427995.1 Anaeromyxobacter sp.
CGGTGGCGTTTCCCCGCAGCGCCGACCGGAGGGTGTGCCATGCCAGGCTGGCGCACTTCACGCGGGTGGGGAACTGGTGGACGCCGCCGAAGACCGCCAGCTTGCCGAGCGCCTCGAGGTCTGGGTGCGCCCCCGGCCCGCCGGTCACCAGGGCGTGGAAGACCTGGAACATGGCCTCGACCTCGGCCTGGGTCTTCCCCTTCACCAGGCCGGTCATCACCGACGCCGAGGCGCGGGAGATGGCGCAGCCGGTCCCGGTGAAGCGGGCCTCCAGCACCTTGCCGTCGGCCACCTTCACCTGCAGCAGGAGGTGATCGCCGCAGAGCGGGTTGAGCCCCTCGGCCGAGGCGGTCGCCCCCTCCAGCGCACCGAAGTTCCGTGGCTTCTTGCCGTGGTCGAGGATGACCTCCTGGTAGAGATCGGTGAGCTCGCTCATGAGCGCGCCTCCCGCATGGATGAAGCCGTCACGCGAAGACCTTGATGGCGGCCTGGAGGGCGCGGACCAGCGCCTCAACGTCGGCGGTGGTGGAGTAGAGGCCGAAGGAGGCGCGGGCGGTGGCGGCCAGCTTGAAGCGCTGCATGATGGGCTGGGCGCAGTGGTGGCCGGCCCGGATCGCCACCCCCTGCCGATCGACGATGGTGGCGAGGTCGTGCGGGTGGATGTCGCCAACCAGGAATGAGAGCACCCCGGCCCGCTGCCGCGGCGTGCCGACGAGGCGGACCCCGGGGACGGCCAGCAAGGCCCGCTCCGCCTGGCGCAGCAGCGCCGCCTCGTGGTGGGCGATGGCCGGCAGACCGATGGCCTGTAGGTAGTCGAGCGCCGCCGCCAGCCCGACCGCCCCGGCGATGTCGGGCGTGCCGGCCTCGAACTTGTAGGGGACCTCGTTGAAGGTGGTTTTCTCGAAGCTGACCGACCTGATCATGTCGCCGCCGCCCTGCCAGGGCGGCATGGCCTCGAGGTGTTCCCGGCGGGCCCATAGCACCCCGATACCGGTCGGCCCGTAGATCTTGTGGCCGCTGAAGACGTAGAAGTCGGCGCCGAGCGCCCGCACGTCGACGCCGAGGTGTGGCGCCCCCTGCGCCCCGTCGACCAGCACCGGGATGCCGCGAGCCCTGGCCATGGCTATGATGGCCTCGAGCGGCGTCACCGTGCCGATCGCGTTGGAGACCTGCGTCACCGCCAGCAGCTTGACCCGCGGGCCGAGCAGCCGCTCCAGCGCGGCCAGGTCGAGGTCGCCGGCGTCGTCGATGGGGGCCGGCACCACCCGCGCCCCGGTCGAGGCCGCCAGCAACTGCCAGGGGACGATGTTGGAGTGGTGCTCCAGCGTGGTGACCACCAACTCGTCGCCGGCCTGGAGTCGCGGCCGGCCGAAGCTCGCCGCCACCAGGTTGATGGCCTCGGTGGCGCCGCGCACGAAGACCACCTCGCGTGGGTCGGCGTTGAGGAACCTGGCCACCGTGAGGCGGGCGCCCTCGAAGGCCTTGGTGGCCCGCTCGGAGAGGGCGTGGACGCCGCGGTGGACGTTGGCGTTGTCCCGCTCGTAGAAGCGCGAGATGGCCTCGATGACGGCCCGTGGCTTCTGCGTGGTGGCCGCGCTGTCGAGGTAGACGAGCGGCTTGCCATGGACCTGCTGGTCGAGGGCCGGGAAGTCGGCGCGCCGCGCGGCGGCGTCGAAGAGGGCCGGGGCGACCGGGGCGGGCGGCGCGGAGGTGGCCGTGGTCACGCCGCCTCCACCAGCCGGGCCCCGCCGGGCAGGCGCGAGCTGACCAGCGCCCGGGCGTGGGCCCGCAGCGGCTCCGGCCGGAGCAGCTCCACCATCCCGGCCGCGAAGGCGTAGACCAGCAGGCTGCGCGCCGCCGGCTCATCGAGGCCGCGCGAGCGCAGGTAGAAGAGCGAGGTCGGGTCGAGCTGCCCCACCGTGCCGCCGTGGCTGCACTTCACGTCGTCGGCCAGGATCTCGAGCTGCGGCCGGGTGTCGACGGTGGCGTCGCCGGAGAGGAGCAGGTTGGAGCTCGACTGCTGCGCCGAGGTCTTCTGCGCCCCGGGCGCGACGCGGACGCGGCCGGTGAAGACGCCGCGGGCCCGCCCGTCGAGGACGGTCTTGAAGGTCTGGGTGCTGGTGCAGCGCGGGGCGACGTGCTCCACCTGCACGAAGGCGTCGGTGATGCGCGAGCCGCTGGCCATGCCGAGGCCGGAGGCGGTCAGCTCCGCCTTCTCGCCGAGGAGCCTGGCGTGCAACTCGGCCCGCGCCACCTGCCCACCGAGCGCCAGCCCGTGCGAGGTGAAGCGGCTCTCGGCCGCCTGCTCGACGTGGAGCGAGGCCAGCTCGAAGGTCTCCAGCCCCTCCTCCTGGAACCGGTAGTGGTTCACCTGGGCGCCGGCCGCCAGCACGATCTCGGCCACCGGGGCCACCAGGGCCCGGGCCCCCTCGGCGGAGATCGAGTGCTCCACCAGGGTCACCAGCGAGCCCTCGCCGGCCACCAGCAGCAGGCGCGGGAAGGTGGCGACCACGCGTCCGGGGAGCGAGGTGAGGTGGAGGATGCGGATGGGCGGCGCCACCGCACCGCCCACCGGCAGGTGGAGCAGCACGCCGTCCTCGAAGAGGGCGGTGTTGGCCGCCACCAGTGAGTGGCGCTCGACCCGGGCCAGCCGGCCGAGGTGCGGGTGGACCAGATCCGGCACCTCGCGAAGCGCCTCGCCAAGCGAGATGAGCACGGCGCCCGGCGGCAGGCCGGTGGCGTGGGAGAGGTCGGACCGGTAGCGGCCGTTGGCGAAGACCAGCTGCGGGCCGTTCCAGACCCCGGCCCGCTCCAGCAGCGCCACCGCGGCGTCCCCCTGATCGGGGCGCGCCCGGTCGAGCCGGAGCGAGGCCAGCGAGGTCAAGCTGGTGTAGCGCCAGTCCTCGTGGCGGGTGGTCGGCAGCCCCAGCGAGCGGAGCCCGGAGAGCCCCTCCTGGCGCAGGTCGCCGAGCCAGGCCGGGTCGTCCGGCCCGATCGTGAAGGTGGACGCCAGGCTCTCGGCGGCCGGCGTGACGCTGGCGCCGTGATTCACGACCGGACCTCGGTGAGCGGCATGGGGGCCTTGTCGCCGGCCCAGGCGTAGCCGGTCTTCTCCAGCTCCAGCGCCAACTCGCGCCCACCGGTCTTGACGATGCGGCCTCCGGCCATGACGTGAACCACGTCGGGCCGGACGTAGTCGAGCAGCCGCTGGTAGTGGGTCACCATCAGGAAGGCCCGCTGGCTGCTGCGCATGGCGTTGACGCCGCCCGCCACCACCCGGAGCGCGTCGATGTCGAGGCCGGAATCGATCTCGTCGAGGATGGCCAGGCGCGGCTCCAGCACCGCCATCTGGAAGACCTCGTTGCGCTTCTTCTCGCCGCCGCTGAACCCCTCGTTGACCGAGCGCGAGCCGAAGGACGGGTCGAGCTCGACCAGCTTCATCTTCTCCTTGGCGAGCGAGAGGAAGTCCATGGCGTCCAACTCCTCCTCGCCGCGGGCCTTCTTGACCGCGTTGAGCGCGGTGCGGAGGAAGTAGAGGTTGCCGACGCCCGGGATCTCGACCGGGTACTGGAAGCCGAGGAAGACCCCGGCCGCGGCCCGCGCCTCGGGGGCGAGCGTGAGCAGGTCCTTCCCGGCGAAGCGGACGCTCCCGGCCGTCACCTCGTAGGAGTCGCGCCCGGCCAGCACGCCAGCCAGCGTAGACTTGCCCGAGCCGTTCGGCCCCATGATGGCGTGGATCTCGCCCTCGCGGACGGTCAGGTCGAGCCCCTTCAGGATCTCCTTCTCGCCGACCCGGGCTCGCAGACCGCGGATCTCCAGCAGCACCGCTCCGCTCATCCGACGCTCCCTTCCAGCGACAACCCCAGCAGCTTCTGCGCCTCGACGGCGAACTCCATGGGCAGCTCCTTCAGGACCTGCTTGGCGAATCCGTTGACGATCATCGAGACCGCGTCCTCGTCGGACAGGCCGCGCTGCCGGCAGTAGAAGAGCTGGTCCTCGGAGATCTTCGAGGTGGTGGCCTCGTGCTCCACCGTGGCGGTGGGGTTCTTGACCTCGATGTACGGGAAGGTGTGGGCGCCGCAGCGGTCGCCGATCAGCAGTGAGTCGCACTGCGAGTGGTTGCGGGCCCCGGCCGCCCCCTTCTGCATCCTGACCAGGCCGCGGTAGGTGTTCTGGCCTCGGCCGGCGCTGATCCCCTTGGAGACGATGGTGGAGCGGGTGTTGCGCCCGATGTGGATCATCTTGGTGCCGGTGTCGGCCTGCTGGCGGTTGTTGGTCAAGGCCACCGAGTAGAACTCGCCGATCGAGTCGTCGCCCAGCAGGATCACCGACGGGTACTTCCAGGTCACCGCGCTGCCGGTCTCGACCTGGGTCCAGCTGATGCGGGCGCCGCGGTGGGCCACGCCGCGCTTGGTGACGAAGTTGTAGATGCCGCCCTTGCCGTCGGCGTCGCCGGGGTACCAGTTCTGCACCGTCGAGTACTTGATCTGGGCGCCGTCGCGGGCCACCAGCTCGACCACCGCCGCGTGGAGCTGGTTCTCGTCGCGCATGGGGGCGGTGCAGCCCTCCAGGTAGCTGACGTAGGCCCCCTCGTCGGCCACGATCAGGGTCCGCTCGAACTGGCCGGTGTCCTTGGCGTTGATGCGGAAGTAGGTGGAGAGCTCCATGGGGCAGCGCACGCCCTTGGGGATGTATACGAAGCTGCCGTCGGAGAAGACCGCGCTGTTGAGCGCGGCGAAGAAGTTGTCGGTGGTCGGCACCACCGAGCCGAGGTGCTCCTCGACCAGCGCCGGGTGTTCCTTCACGGCGTCAGAGAAGGAGCAGAAGATGATCCCCTTCTCGGCCAGCCTGGCCTTGTAGGTGGTGGCCACCGAGACCGAGTCGAAGACCGCGTCGACGGCGATGCCGGCCAGCCGCATCTGCTCCTCGAGCGGGATGCCGAGCTTGGAGAAGGCCCGCTTCAGCTCCGGGTCGACCTCCTCCATCGAGTTGGGCCCCTTCTTCTGCTTGGGCGCCGAGTAGTAGACGATCTGCTGGTAGTCGGGCTTGTGGTAGCTGACGTTGGCCCACTCCGGCTCCTGCATGGTGAGCCAGTGGCGGTAGGACTTGAGCCGCCAGTCGAGCATGAACTGCGGCTCGCCCTTCTTGCGGGAGATGATGCGGATGATCTCCTCGGAGAGCCCCTTGGGGATGGCGTCGGCCTCGATGTCGGTGACGAAGCCGTAGCGGTACTTCTGCTCGGTCAGTTCCTTGAGCTGCTCGGCGGTGGTCATGGCGTGTTCCCCACCGGGAGCGCGGCCGGGAGCAGGATCGGGACCAGGGCGGCGGGTGCGCCCCGGTCGAGGCGGAACGGGCCGATCTCGGAGAGCGGGAGGGCCCGAAGCGCCGACTGCACGGCCCGTGAAACAGGGTCCCAGGTCTCCTTGGCGACGCAATAGGGCTCGATGCCGCAGGGCTGGGCGCTGGGCGAGCCGCAGTCAGTCAACGAGATGGGCCCCTCCAGCGCCTCGACCACCTCGGCCACCGAGATCATCTCCGGGGCGCGGGTGAGCGAGTAGCCTCCGTGTCTTCCCCGGTACGACTGGAGCAGGCCGGCGCGGGAGAGCTCCTTGCAGAGCTTGGAGACGGTCGGGAGCGGGACGCGCGAGCGGCTGGCGAGCGACTGGGCGGTGAGCGTCCGCTCGCCGCGCGCCAGGTGCGCGAGGATGACGATGGCGTAGTCGGTCAGCTTGCTCATCCGGATCATGGCGCCGCCTCGATCGGCCCGGCGACGGCATCATCCGTCACCAGACAGGCATCATGGACCGAAAAGGTCCAGATACATACGGATCTAACGGGTGCGAGCCTGCTGTCACCAAAAAGAGCCGGTTTGGGCGCTGACTCGCGCCTAAACCGTGGCTCGGACCAGCGGCGCGTCTACCGAGTCCTTCCCCAGGTCGAGGTAGAGATGGTCGGCCACGATGGTCAGGCTCAGTTTCTGGCGCCGTTCGTCGCGCTGCGCCAGGACCGAGAGGAGCGTGGTCGGCACCGCCGCCAGCTCCGCCTTTGCGAGCCGTTCGGGACGCCCCGCCCGGGCCTCTGCCAGGAAGGCCTCCAGCCGGCGTTCCCCCTCGAAGAGCACCGCCACCCGGGCCCCGCCGCCACGGGCGAGGTCCTTCTCGACGCGGGCCACCTCCGGCCGGCCGACACGGACCAGCAGCGTCCGGGTGCTCCCGTCCGGCCCGAGCGCCAGCAGCTCCGGTTCCTCCGGCTCGCTGATACCGGGTCCGAAGGCGATGGTCTCCTCCCACTGCCAGCAGAAGGCGAGGAGCCGGAGCCAGAGCCTTTCCGGGCTCTCGGAGGGGTGTCGCGCCGCCTTGATGCCGAGCTGCAGGTCGAGCCCGCGGTCGACGTGTGAGAGGGCGACGTCGAAGTGGTGGAGCGTGGAGGGGAGCGCCATGGGGGCTCGTCTATCGCAGAACCTGGGGGGTTTGCCTACATCTTGACGCGCTCGCGGGACTTGGCGGCGGGTGGCCGGAGCCTTACCATCAGGAGTCGATGGTCTGGGCGACGCCTCGCCCCGGAGGTTCGATGCGCCAGTTCACTCTGCTCCTGCTCCTGCTGGCCACGCCGGCACTGGCCGACGACGCCGCCGCGCCACCGCCTGCTCCCGCGGAGGCCCCGCTGGCCGAGGCACCGGCCGCCGCTCCTGCCGCCGAACCGGCCGCGCCGCCCTCCGCGGATCCTCCCTTGCCGGCCGCCGAGGCGGTCCCCGCTCCGCCGCCGCCACCGCCGGCCGAGCCACCGCTCCCGAGGTTTGGCATCCGGCTCGGCGCCGGCGCCCCCGACGGCGCCACCGCCGACTTCGTCTTCCGCCCCCAGCCCTGGCTCAGGCTGCAGGCCGGCCCGGCCTGGAACTCCGTGGCCTGGGGCGCCCAGGGCGGCATCGCCCTCACCCCGTTCCGCTGGGCCGTCTCACCGGTCCTGGAGCTGCGCTACGGCCGCTTCGCCGGCGCCAACCTCAACAACACCATCAAGGACATCCCGGCCGAGCTGAAGGACCTGGCCAGCGACGTCGCCTACGACTACTTCAACGGCCAGCTGGCCTTCGAGTTCGGCTCGCCGAGCGGCTTCACCTTCTCGCTCGCGTTCGGACTCACCTTCTTGCGGACCGACATCCACGGCACCTGGGTCTCGGTCCAGAACCCCGGCACGCCCGAGGAGGCGACCGTGACCATGACCGATCCGTCGCTCCGCGCCGTGCTCCCCTCGGTGCGGCTCGGCATGCTCTACTACTTCTAGCGAGGCCACCATGCGCAAACTCCAGATCACCCTCCCCGCCCTCCTGGCCCTGGCCCTCGCCGGCTGCGGCATGCTCTTCGCCGAGGTCGAGATCCCGAGCGCCACCATCACGCTCAAGAGCCAGACCTTCCCCGCCACCCTGGCCGGCCTGCCGCTGGTCAAGACCGTCACCTTCCCCATCGGCTCGGACCTGAGCATCATCACCGAGAAGGGCGTCACCTTCGAGTTGAGGCTGCTCCAGATGGCGGTGGTGCTGGCCACCACCTCGCCGATGGGCGACTTCGGCGACATCGAGTCGGTGACCATCTCGGTGCTGCCGCCGCCCGGCCAGACCCTGCCCGAGGAGACCATCGTCGCCTCCTACTCCAAGGCCCCGCCGCCGGCCGACCAGAACCCGACCTCGATCACGGTGGCCGCCATGTCCAACCTCGACCTGGCCCCCTACATCCTGGGCGGGGACCTGACGCTCAAGTTCACGGCGGTGTCGGTCTTGGGCGGTTTCATCCCCGAGTGGAAGGCCGACGTCGGCGGGGTGTTCTACCTGAAGGTGCGCCTCGACTACCTGGAGGCGGCGAAGGCGAAGTGACCGGCGAAGGGAGCCCGCAGGCGTCGCAGGCATCGCCGCAGGCGACGGCCACCTCGCCGAAGTGGCCGACCAGCCGCTGGTGGCGGCACCCCGGCCCGTCGGCGAAGCGGAACATGGCGCGCGACTGGCGCCGCTGCATGGCGGCGAACTGCTGGTCGTCGCCGGCCATCCGATCCAGCGCCGCCACGTCGGCCCAGGAGTAGAAGAGCACGCAGTCCGAGTCCTCGCCGTCGCGGCCGGCCCGGCCGATCTCCTGGTAGTAGGCCTCCAGCGAGCGCGGCATGTCGCGGTGGATGACGTAGCGGATGTCGGCCTTGTCGATCCCCATCCCGAAGGCGATGGTGGCCACCACCACCTCGACGGCGCCGGAAGCGAAGGCGTCCTGGGCCCGCTCCCGCTCCGCCGGCTCGAGCCCGGCGTGGTAGGCGGCCGCCCGCACGCCGTGATCGGCGAGGAACCCGGCCAGCCCGTCCACGGTCTTGCGGCCCAGCGCGTAGACGATTCCGCTCCGATTCCGCCGCGCCTTCACCAGCTTGAGGATGGCGTGGCGCGAGGAGGGGCCGTCGCCTCCCTTCTTGACGGCGTGGAGCTTCAGGTTGGTCCGCAGGAAGGAGCCGGACACCAGCAGCGGCTCGACCATGCCGAGCTGGCTGGCGATGTCGCGCGTCACCTCCCTGGTGGCGGTGGCGGTGAGCGCCAGCACCGGCGCGCCGAAGCGGTCCCTCAGGCCGGCCAGGTTCCGGTAGGCGGGGCGGAAGTCATGACCCCAGGCGCTGATGCAGTGAGCCTCGTCGACGGCCAGCAGCGAGAGGCCGAGCCCGGAGAGGGCGCTCCCCACCGAGGCCTCCAGCCCCTCGGGCGCCGCGTAGAGCAGCTCCACCTCGCCGCGCCGCAGCGCCGCCACGCGGGCGCGCCGCTCCTCGGGCGCCAGCGTCGAGTTGAGGAAGGTGGCGCGCAGCCCGGCCCGGGCCATGGCGTCGACCTGGTCCTTCATCAGCGCGATGAGCGGCGAGATGACCAGCGTGGTGCCGCCGAGCAGCCGGGCCGGGAGCTGGTAGGTGAGCGACTTGCCGGCCCCGGTCGGCATGACCCCGACGCAGTCGCGCCCGGAGAGGACAGCCTCGACGATCTGGGCCTGGCCTGGTCGGAAGTCGCGGTGGCCGAAGAGCTCCCGCAGTACGGCGCGAGCCGCGTCGAGCGTCGGCACCACCCGCGACGGTGGACGTCGCAGCGACTCGGCCAGCACCCGAAGCCGATCGAGGAGCGCGGGGGAGAAGTCGGCGGGCCGGACCCGGTAGCGGGTCCGCAGCCCGGTGAGCCGGGCCGCGGCCTCGCCGCGACCAGCGCCAGCAGGGGCCTCGAGGGCGCGGGCCACCGCCGCCACCTCGTCCTCGATCACCGCCACCCGCACGCCGCCGCCCTTCATCCGGCCCACTCTATACCGCGGGCCCGACCGCCCGGGCGGCGGGGCGGGCCAAATGCGGACGGGCGCCAGCCCCGAGGGTGAGCGCCCGTCGCGGAGCCTGGAACCGGGTGGCTACTTGGAGAGCTTGGCGTCCTCGACGATGACCGGGTAGGCGTAGCCGGCGCCGAAGTCCTTGTCGACCCGGACCATGCCCTTGACCACCACCGTGTCGCCGACCGAGGTCATGTCCTGGGTGGTGACGGTGATGTCGTTGTCGCCCTTGTCGGCCTTGCCGCTGCCGTCCTGCAGGTGGACCCAGTTCTTGCCCATGATCCCGGGGTTGAACTTGACGACCTTTCCGCGGATGGTGACCGGCTTCTCCTTGAGCGCACCCTTCTGGGCGTAGACCTCGGCGACGGTGCGGGCCTCGGCGCCAGCGGCCCTGGGCACCTTGACGTCACCGACGTTGACCGGACCCTGGGCGGCCTTGGCGTGCTGCTGGGCCATGCCGGCCGGGCTGTTCTCCATGCCGGGCGGCGGGGTGCCGGGCGCCGCGGCGGGCGCCGAGCCCTCCAGCGTGCCGAAGAAGACCACGGCGAACTTCCGCTTCAGGGTCTGCGACTCGAAGTCGGCCATGGGCATGGCGTTGAGGACCGTGACCTCGGCCCCCTTGGCCACCTCGGCCTTGGGGACGGCGGCCCAGACCTCTTCCTTGCCCGACTGGATGCGGAGGTAGCTGTAGGGCGGCGCGTCGAGGCGCTCCAGCACCTTGCCCTTCACGCTGGCCGCCGGGGGCGCGGCCTCTGCGGCCTCCACGGCGTTGGGGGCGGCGGCTGGCGGCGCGATGGCAGGCGGCTCGCTCTTCTTGCAGCCCGCCACGGCGACGGCGACGAACAGGACGGCGCTAAGACGACGCATCGGTGAAACCTCCATGAAGTCGGGAAGCGGTTGGTGCCCGTGAGGGGCCGTACACTAAACCAATCTGACCCCGAAGGTGATTCCGGGATTCGGACAAGAAGTCGCGGAGGGCCCCCGTCTACCACCTTTAGCCGCGGAGCCGCCAGCCAGACCGTAGGAGCATGTAGGCGCCGGTGAGCGCCCCGGCCGCCAGCAAGGTGACCAGCCCGAATCCAGCCCAGTGTGAGCCGTCGCCCGACCCCAGCGTCGCGAAGCGCAGCCCGTCGACCATGTAGAATATCGGGTTGGCGCGGGCCACCGCCGCCAGGGCCGGCGGCAGCGTCCGCACCGAGAAGAAGACTCCGCCCAGGAAGGTGAGCGGCAGGATGAAGAAGGTCGGGAAGAAGTTCACCTGCTCGAAGCTCTCGGCCCAGATGGCGCTCGCCACCCCGGCGGCCCCGAAGGCCACGGCCGCCAGCGTCATCACCGCCAGCGCCAGCAGCGGATGCGCCACCTCGAAGCCGGTGAAGACCCCGGCCACCGCGAAGGTGATGCCTCCGACCAGCAGGCCGCGCACCACCGCGGCCAGCACCAGGGCCCCGAGGATCTCGGCGTAGGAGAGCGGCGAGACCAGCACGTCGACGATGGTTCCCTGCAGCTTCATGACGAAGAGCGAGGAGGCGCTGTTGAGGTAGGCGTTCTGGATCACGCCCATCAGCACCAGCCCGGGCACGATGAAGCGGGCGTAAGGCACGCCGCCCACCTCGCGGAGCTGGTGGCCGATGGAGACCCCGAAGACGATGAAGTAGAGCGTGGTGGTGACCAGCGGCGTGGCCAGGGTCTGCCCGGGGACGCGCAGGAAGCGGCGGATCTCCTTCACCAGCAGGGTGCGGAAGCCGAGCGAGATCATGGCGAAGCCACCTCCTTGCGCCCCACCAGCTCGACGTAGATCTGCTCCAGGGATCGGCCCGCCGAGCGGGCCAGCAGCGCCGCCTTCTCCTCCACCAACCGCAGCCGGCCCCGGTCGATGACTCCGATCCGGTCGGCCAGCGCCTCGGCCTCCTCGAGGTAGTGGGTGGTGAGCACCACGGTGGTGCCGCGGTCGCGCAGGGTGCGAACGTAGGCCCAGAGTGCTCGTCGCAGCTCCACATCGACCCCGGCGGTCGGCTCGTCGAGGAAGAGGACGCGCGGCTCGTGGACCAGTGCCTTGGCGATGAGGAGCCGCCGCCGCATCCCGCCGGAGAGGGCGCGGGCGCTGCTGGCGCGCTTGGCGGTCAAGTCGAGGGCGGTGAGCAGCTCCACCAGCCGAGCCTCGCTGAGCTTCACGCCGAAGTACCCGGCCTGGAAGCGGAGCGACTCCTCCACGGTGAAGAAGGGGTCGAAGTTGATCTCCTGCGGCACCAGCCCGACGTTGCGGCGCGTGAACCGGTAGTCGCGGACCACGTCGCGCCCCAGCACCCGCACCTCGCCGCTGCTGGCGCGGCAGAGCCCGGTCACCACCGAGATGAGGGTGGTCTTGCCGGCGCCGTTGGGTCCGAGCAGGCCGAAGATCTCCCCGGCCCGGATCTCCAGGTCGACGCCGTCGAGCGCCACCAGCTCGCCGTAGCGCTTGGTGAGGCCTCGGATATGGACCACCGGCTCGGTCACGGGCCGGCAATGTAACCCGGGGCCAGTCGCGGTGGCGCCGGTTTCTGGTGGCGCCGCCGCAAGACATCAAGACCATCTTGGAACCGGGGCAGCAATCGCCGTCCCGGTCTGGCCTGCTCGGTTCCGACCATCGATCGAATCGAACCGCTCACGGTCGACGTGCGGCGGGTCCACTTCAACGTCGCCAAGCGGGTGGTGCACAAGCTCGATGCCGCCCGCGACGGCCTCTCGCACTCCATCCCGAACGCCACGACCGAGCAGGTGCTCCAGGCCGCGCTCCGGCTCTTGCTGGAGAAGCAGGCCAGGTCTCGCGGGCAGGTGAAGAAGCCACGCAGCGTTGTCCCCACCACGGCCCCGACCAGGACCTCCGCCGCGACTCCGACAGGGATTTCGGCCAAAGGCTCAAACCAGCCGATCTGCAACTCGGGAAGCCTTGCCATTCCGATCAGCTGGCGGAGGCGGGTCGGTTGAGCTGATCTTCGAGGGTGGGGCGCGGCCGAAATCCCTGTCAGAAGCGGCCCTTCCGAGCCCTCCACCCCCGGGCCTCTTGCCGCCGCTTCGCGTGGCGTGCCAACGTTCCTCCCCGTGCCGACCGACTCCTCCGAACGGGATCTCCCCGAGCCGGGCTCCATCTCGGCGCTGCTGGCCGATCTGGCCAGCACCCCCGCGGTGGCGGCTGGGATGACCTGGTCCCCCGAGCTGCGTCCCGGGGCTCGCGTCGACCGCTTCGAGCTGGTGCGCGAGCTGGGGCGCGGCGCCTTCGGCGTGGTCTTCGAGGCCCGCGACACCTCGCTGGGGCGCACCGTGGCCTTCAAGGTGGTCCGGACCGGCCTCTCGGGCGTGGCCGAGGACCAGCTGCGGCGCGAGGCCGAGACCATCGCCCGGCTGGCCCACCCCAACCTGGTGACCCTCTACGACTTCGGCATCTGCGCCCACGGCCCGTACCTGGTGCTGGAGTTGCTGCGGGGTCGCACCCTCTCGGCGCGGCTGGCCAAGGGGCCGCTCCCTGCTTCGGAGGCGGTCGCCCTCGCCGTCGACGTGGCCCGGGGTCTGGCCTGGGCTCACGCTCATGGCGTGGTCCACCGCGACCTCAAGCCCTCCAACATCTTCCTCCTCGACGGCGGTGGCGCCAAGGTGCTCGATTTCGGCTTGGCCCAGGCCTTCGGGCGGCGCCGCATGGGCGGCGGCACGCCCAACTGCATGGCGCCGGAGCAGTGGCGCGAGGCGCCCGAGGACGAACGGACCGACGTCTTCGCCCTCGGCGTGGTGCTCTTCCGCATGCTCACCGGCGCGCTCCCCTTCCCCGACGACGGGGGGCGCTCGGTCCTCGACCCGAGGCCGGCGCCGCGCCTCCTGGTCCCGGGGCACACCGAGCTGGCCCGGCTGGTGGCCCGGATGCTGGAGAAGGACGCCGTGCGCCGGCCGCGCGACGGGGCGGCGGTGCTGTCCGGGCTGCTGGTGGTGCAGGCCGAGCTGGCGCCGCCCGAGGCGGGCGGACCCGCGGCCGGGGCCATCCGGATCGAGCCGCGCTGGCGCCGCTGGGCCGGGCCAGCCATGGCCGGCGTGGCGGCGCTGGCACTCCTCGCGGCGCTGGGCGCGGTGGGGCTGGAGTGGCGACGCGGCGCAGGAGGCGACGCCGATGAGACACCCTCGGTGGCGGTCCTCCCCTTCATCGACCTGAGCGAGGCCCACGACCAGCGCTTCCTCTCCGACGGCCTGGCCGAGGAGATGGTGGCCGCCCTGACCCGGCTCGAAGGGCTGCGGGTGACCGGCCAGCGGTCGGCCAACCGGTTCCGCGAGGCGGCCCCCGACCTGCGCAAGGTCGGCCAGGATCTCGGCGTGGCCACGGTGCTGGAGGGGAGCGTGCGCCGTGACGGCGGGCGCTTGCGGGTGACCGCCCAGCTCATCCAGGTGGCCGACGGCTACCACCTCTGGTCACGAACCTTCGACCGGCCCATCGCCGACGTCTTCGCGGTGCAGGACGAGATCGCCAGCGCGGTGGTCCAGGCGCTCAAGGTCAAGCTGCTGGGAGGGCGGACGCCGAGCTCGCAGCTGCACCGTACCGCCAGCCCCGAGGCCTACGGGCAGTACCTGCTGGGCCGCCAGCTGGCCAGAGAGGACCGGACCCGGGCCTCACAGCAGGCGGTGGCGGCCTTCCGGCGTGCCCTCGAGCTCGACCCCACCTACGCCCCAGCCTGGGCCGCGCTCTCGCAGGCCCTCTTCTGGGGCTACGCCAACGTCGGCGGCACCGCGGCCTCGATGAGACAGGCCGGCAAGGAGGCCATGGCGGCGGCCGAGCAGGCGGTCACGCTGGCTCCCGATCTGGCCGAAGGGTACGCCTCCCGCGGCTTCCTGCGCGCCTGCCTCGAGTGGGACTGGACCGGCGCCCGCTCCGACCTGGAGCGTGCCGTGGAGCTCGAGCCGGGCGGGGCCGAGATCCGGCAGCGTTACGCCCGCGACGTCCTCGCCCCCACCGGGCAGCTCCCCGAGGCCAGGGCCGCGGCGCTGGTGGCGACGCGGCTCGACCCGCTCTCCAACAGCGCCTGGTCCACGCTGGCCGCGGTCCACCTCGCCGAGGGGGATCTCGACGGGACGCGCCGGGCCGCCGCCCGCTCGCTGGAGCTTCGGCCGAAGCAGGACTTCGCCCCCACCTATCTCGCCATGGCCGAGCTGGCCGATGGCCGCCCCGAGGCGGCGCTGGCGGCGGCCGAGCAGTGCGACGCGGCGGTCTTCAAGCGGCAGCTCACCGCGGTGGCGCTCCACTCGATGGGGCGAAAGGTCGAGGCGCAGGCGGCGCTCGACCTGATGCTGGCGAACCATGCCGACGACGGGCCGTTCCAGATCGCCACCGTCCACGCCTGGCGCGGGGAGAAGGAGCAGGCCTTCGCCTGGCTGGAGAGGGCCATGGAGGCGCGCGACGGCGGGCTCATGGACCTGCGGCTCGACCCGCTGCTGCGTGGGCTGGCCTCCGACCCGCGCTTCGCGGCGCTGCTCACCCGGCTCAACCTCCCGGCCGAGTGAGGCGCGGCGCCGCCATGCCGGCGACGCTCGGCCCTATCCGATCTGGGTGCGGAAGCGGGAGGCGGCCAGCGCCATGACGCCGGCGCCGAGCGCCGCCAGGAAGGCGAGCTGGAACCAGAGGTCGGCGAACCCGGCCCCCCGCATCAGCACGCCGCGCATGACCTCGGCGAAGTGGCGCACCGGGTTGAGCCAGGTGATCACCTGGAGCCAACCCGGCATCCCGCGGATGGGCGTCATCACGCCGGAGAGCAGGATGGCCGGCATCATGAAGATGAAGCCGCCCAGGAAGGCCTGCTGCTGGTTCTGGGAGAGCGTGGAGATGAGCAGCCCGACGCCGAGGGTGGAGATGAGGTAGAGCAGCACGCCGGCCGCCCCCACCAGCAGGCTGCCGCGCAACGGCACCTCGAAGACCCAGCTCCCCACCGCCACCAGCAGCAGCACGTCGAAGATCCCGATCACCAGGAAAGGGAGCAGCTTGCCGATGAGCAGCCAGATGGGCCGGATGGGCGTCACCAGCACCTGCTCCATGGTCCCCATCTCGCGCTCCCGCGAGAGCCCCATGGCGGTGACCAGGGTGGTGACGATGACCAGCAGCGTCCCGGCGATGCCCGGCACGATGTAGGGGGCGGTCCTGAGCCGTGGGTTGTAGAGGACCCGCGGCACCAGCACCACCTGCGCCGGCGAGCCGCGCCCCGCCGCCTCGAGCCGCTCGCGGATGAGCCGCTCCCCCACCTCGCCGAAGTAGCGGGAGACGGCGCCGCTCGCGACCATGGCCCGGTTGGGATCGGTGCCGTCGAGCAGCAGTTGCACCTCGGCCGGCCGCTGGCTGGCGAGGTCGCGGGCCAGTCCGGATGGGATGACCAGCGCCGCGGCGGCGCGCCCGTCGTCGAGGGCCTGGTCGGCCTCCGGCACCCCGGGCACGTCGCCAGCGTGGCGCAGGGTCTGGTCGGCCAGCACCCGCCGGGCGTGGAGGCGGCTCTGGTCGCTGCGGTCCTGGTCAACCAGCACGGCCGGCACCCGGTCGACGTCGAAGTCGACGGCGAAGCCGAAGATCACCGTCTGGATCAGGGGCGCCACGACCAGGAGCACCATCACCCGCCTGTCGCGGATGGTCTGGCGCACCTCCTTGCGGAAGACCGCCGCCAGCTGCCGCCGCGCCGTGCGCCAGAACAGGCTCATGGCGCACCCCGCCGCGGGTGCGCTCTCAAGCGACCCTCCGCTTGAAGCGGGCCGTGGCCAGCCCGAGGATGGCGACCGCGAAGAGGGCCATGGCCAGCAGGTCGGGCCAGAGCACCTCGAGCCCGTTCCCCTTGAGCAGGATGCCGCGCAGCCCGTGGACCAGGTAGCGGGCCGGGATGAGGCGGGAGATGGCCTGCAGCGGCAGCGGCATGTTCTCGATGGGGAAGATCATGCCGGAGAGGATGATGGAGGGGAGCATGGCCGAGAGCGCCCCGGCCTGGGTCGCCACCAGCTGGTTCCTGGCCACCACCGAGATGAAGAGCCCCTGCCCGAGCATGCCGGCCAGGAAGACCAGCCCGAAGAGCATGACCAGCGGCAAGCTCCCGCGGATGGGGACGTCGAAGACCAGGGCGCCGAAGGCGACCACCAGCAGCAGCTCGAGCAGGCCGAGCAACAGGTAGGGCAGCAGCTTGCCGAGCACGATCTCGAGGCGCCCCACCGGTGAGGCGAAGAGCTGCTCCATCGAGCCGCGCTCCCACTCACCGGCGATGGCCAGCGCGGTAAGCATCACCGCGGTGATGGCCAGCAGGAAGGCGGAGAGCCCGGGAACCATGTAGAGCGCCGAGCGCCCCTCCGGGTTGTAGCGGGTCCAGACCTTCACCTGCAGCGGCGGCTGGAGCCGGGCGAAGGCCGCGCCGGCCAGTCGCTGGCTCTCGACGCGGGCGATGGCGTCGGCCTTGGCAAGCACCTGGTTGCCCACCACCGGGTCGGCGCCGTCGAGCATGACCTGGACCTGGGCCTTCCTGCCGAGCAGCAGGTCCTGCTGGTAGCCGCGCGGCACCACCAGCGCCGCCACCGCCGCGCCGCCGCGGAAGAGCGCCTCGATCCCCTCGGGCGCCGGGCGCCCCACCACCTTGAACTCACGCGAGCCGTCGAAGGCCAGCGCCAGTGCGCGCGAGGCCTCGCTCTGGTCCTGGTCCGCGACCACCATGGGGATCTGGTCGAGGTCGGTGGAGACGCCGTAGCCGAAGAGGAAGAGCATCACCACCGGCATCACCAGCGCCAGCGCCAGCGTGCGCGGATCGCGCCGGACGTGGATGGCCTCCTTGCCGGCCATGGCGCCGATGCGCAGCAGCGAGCGGAGCAGCGGGGAACGGGTCACGGGGCGGCCCCGGCGCCGCGATCGACGACGGCGAGGAAGACGTCCTCCAGCGACGGCGCCGCCTCCTCCACCTCGACCGCCTCGGCGCCGGCCTGGCGCAGCGCCGCCGCGACCCGCGGAGCGTCGAGCCGGGCCGGGTCGACGCGCAGGTGGAGCCCGGCGCCGAATGGGGCCACCGCCCTCACCCCGGCCGCCCCGGCCAGCCGGCTCCCGGCCGCCGCCAGCCCGCGCCCGCGCGCCACCAGCACCCGGTCCGGAACCCAGGTCCTCTTCAGGCCCTCCGGTGTGTCGAGCGCCACCAGCTTGCCGTCCACCATCAGGCCGATGCGCCGGCAGTACTCGGCCTCGTCGAGGTAGTGGGTGGTGACGAAGACGGTGGTGCCGCCGCGGGCCAGTTCGCGGATCAGCTCCCAGAAGGAGCGCCGGGCCACCGGGTCCACGCCGGCGGTCGGCTCGTCGAGGAAGACGATGCCGGGCCGGTGGAGCAGCGCGCAGGCCAGCGCCAGCCGCTGCCGCTGGCCACCCGGCAGGTCACCGGTGGTGACGTCGTGCTGGGCGTCGAGGCCAACCCGCTCCAGCAACTCGGCGGCCCGGCTCCGCAGCGCCTGGCCCTCAAGCCCGTAGGCGGCCCCGAAGAAGAGCAGGTTCTCCTCCACCGGCAGGTCGAGGTAGAGCGAGAACCTCTGCGACATGTAGCCGATCGACTCCTTGACCCGGTCCGGCGCGGCGGCCACGTCGTACCCCGCCACGGTGGCCTGGCCGCCGGTCGGCTTCAGCAGCCCGATCAGCATGCGGATGGTGGTGCTCTTCCCGGCGCCGTTGGCGCCGAGGTAGCCGAAGATCTCCCCCTGCTCCACCTCGAAGCAGACCCGGTCGACGGCCGTGAAGTCGCCGAAGCGGCGGGTCAGGTCGCGGACCACGATGGCCTGGCTCACGCGGCCCGCCCGATCGAGTCGATGAAGAGCTCTTCGAAGCTGGGCCGGGCGTGGCCGGACCGCTCGAAGTCGGCCAGCAGCAGGCCCGGCGCCCCCTCCAGCAGCATGCGCCCGTGGTGTACCAGCCCGACCCGGTGGCAGCGCTCGGCCTCGTCCATGTAAGGCGTGCTGATCACCACCGCCATGCCCCCCTCGACGAACTCGTGGAGCAGGGCCCAGAGCTCGCGCCGCGAGACCGGGTCGACGCCGTTGGTCGGCTCGTCGAGCAGCAGCACCTCCGGCTCGGTGAGCAGGACGCAGGCCAGGGCCAGCTTCTTGTACATGCCGCCGGAGAGCTGGTCGGCCCGGCGGTCGACGAAGGGCGCCAGCCGGGTCAGGGCCAGCAGCCGCGCCGCGCGCTCGCGGTAGAGCGCACCCGGCAGGGTGGCCAACCGGCCGAAGAAGCGCAGGTTCTCGCCCACCGTCAGGTCGCGGTAGAGGCTGTACTGCTGCGGCATCAGCCCGAGCCGCTCGCGCACCGCGCCATCGCGGGCCGGGTCGAGGCCGAGGATGCGGGCCTCGCCGCCGTCGAGATCGATGAGCCCGGCCAGGGCCCGGATGGCGGTGGTCTTGCCGGCACCGTCGGGGCCGACCAGGCCGTAGAGCTCGCCGCGGGCCACCGTGAAGCCGAGCCCGTCGAGCGCGGTGACGGCGCCGAAGCGGCGGCGCAGGTCGCGCGCGACGATGGCCGGCCCGCTGGCCGCGGCGGTGTTCCGCTCCACCACCGCTACTTCCCCGTGCCCGGGATGGTGACCTGCACCGGCATGCCGGCGCGGAGCCGGTGCTCGGGGTCCTTCACCGTGACCTCGACCGGGTAGACCAGCCGGTCACGGTCGGTGCGAGTCTGGATGTTGCGCGGCGTGAACTCGGCCTCGAGCGAGACGGTCCGCACCGTCCCCTCGAAGCTCTTCCCGGGCCAGGCGTCAGCCACCACCACCGCCGCCGCGCCGGCCTTCACGGCGCCGATCTCGGCGTTGGGCAGGTAGAAGGTCGCCTTCGGCTCGGAGAGGTCGACGAGCCGGACCAGCACCGCCCCAGGGCTCACCAGCTCTCCCGCCTGGTGGGGCAGCTTCGAGACCTCGGCGTCGCGCGGCGCCTTGAGCTCGCACTCCCCGGCCAGCAGGCGGGAGCGGGCCACCGCCGCCTCGGCCGCCTTGACCTGGGCCTGGGCGGCCCGGGCCTGTGCCTCGGATGCACCGACCCCGGCCTCTGCCGCCCTGGCCTGCGCCTCGCTGGCCACCGCCTGCGCAGCGGCCGCCTCGGCCTGGTGGTGAAGCCCGTCGGCCGCGGCCTGGGCCTGGTCGAGACTGGCCGCGGCCACCACCTCGCCCATCGACGAGACCCGCCTGGCCTGCCGGTCGGCGGCGTCGCGCTGGGCCACCAGCGAGGCGGCCTGGGCCCCGGCCGCGGCCTGGCCGGCCCGCGCCGCCGCCTTGGAGCCGACCGCCGACTGCCGCTGGGCCGCGGCCGCCACAGCCTGGGCCCGGGCGGTGGCGAGCCTGGCCTCCGCCTCGGCCAGCACCGCCTCCTGGTCGGAGCAGTCGAGCCGCAGCAGCAGGTCGCCGGCCTTGACCGGCTGCCCTTCGCGCACCTTCACCTCGAGCACCCGGGCGCCGACTCGTGAGGCCAGGTCGACCACCACCGCCTCGATCTGCCCCGACCCGCCGGCCGGCGCGGCCAGCGCCCGCGCCTGTGACCAGACCTTGAGCGAGATGAGGGCGGTGAGCAGGAGCGTGAAGGCGGCGAGGGCGATGACGACGCGGCGCATGTCTGGTTCTCCCCGGGGTCGCGCATTGGACCGCGCCCCCCTCCCAAGGGCAAGGGGCGTGCCGCCGGGCCGGAGCGCGCCGGTCCCGCCCTGGGTCGGCCCTGGTCCGGCCCTGGTCCGGCGTGCGCGATGTCGCGCCCCGTCGTATCCTCCCGGCGCGGCCGGAGCCGCGGAAGGCAGGCACGTGACCCCGCGGGACGGCTTCGAGGAGATCCAGCGTCAGGAGATGTCCCGGCTCTTCGGGCTCTTCACCCGCGCCCGGCTCGCGCTCATCCCGGCGCTGTTGGTCCTCTTCGCCTGGACCTGGTGGGTAGACCCGACCGGCTGGCGCATCTTCATCCTGGCCGTGGCGGTGCCGGTGCTGGCCGCCATCTTCGTCATCGAGTTCCGGCGCTGGCAGCGGCGCGGCCTCTCCCGCCACGCCATCGACCGGAACCTGGTGGTCGGCACCCTCGGGGTGATCATCTTCAGCGTGGTGGGCGGCGGCCTGGGGAGCCCGTTCCTCCCCTTGATGCTGGTGATGACCGTGGCCATCGGCCTCTTCGGCTCCCCGGCGGTGGCGACCTGGCTGATGGGGCTGGAGATGTTCACGGTCTTCACCTTCACGATCCTCGAGCTGACACGCGGCGACGCCTGGCTGCGGCTCCCGGTGCTCACCGGCGAGGGGCGCATCCCGACCGCCCGCACCCTCACCCTGGCCGTCACCTTCACGGTGCTGCTGGCGCTGAGCCGGCAGCTCGGCCGCTTCGTGCGCCGCGCCTTCGACGCCATGTTGCGCCGGACGGTGCGGGCCCAGACCGAGTCGCTGCGCGCCCACGCCGGGCGAGCCGAGGAGCTGACCGCGCTCTCCGCGGAGATCGCCCACGAGCTGAAGAACCCGCTGGCCTCGGTGAAGGGCCTGGCCGGGCTGCTGGCGCCGGCGCTGGCCGCCGGCAAGGGGGCGGAGCGGCTGGCGGTGCTCCGCCACGAGGTCGACCGGATGCAGGCCATCCTCGACGAGTTCCTGAACTTCTCCCGCCCGCTGGTTCCGCTGGCGCTGGGCGACCACGACGCCGGCGAGCTCTGCCGCGAGGTGGCGGCGCTCCACGAGGGGCTGGCCCACGAGCGCGGCGTGGAGCTGGAGGTGGACGCCGCGGCGGCGGCCCCGGCCCGCTGCGATCCGCGCAAGGTGAAGCAGGTGCTCATCAACCTGGTGCAGAACGCCCTCGACGCCTCGCCACCGGAGTCGGTGGTGCTGCTGCGCGCCAAGGCCGAGCCGGGAGGCGGAGCCCGGGTGGTGGTGGCCGACCGCGGCCTCGGGCTCGACCCGGGACTGGGGAGGCTGATCTTCGATCCCGGCGTCACCACCAAGGCGCAGGGGAGCGGCCTCGGCCTCACCATCGCCCGGGCCCTGGCCCGCCAGCACGGGGGCGACCTGACCCTGGTCTCGCGGGAGGGGGGCGGCACCGAGGCGGTGCTGCTGCTGCCCGGCCCGGAGGCGGCCAGCCCGGCCACCGCCAGCGGCTGCCCCGGCGGGGAGGCGGCGTGACCGCCCGGGTGCTGGTGGTCGACGACGACCCCGGGGTCCGCTACACGCTCCGTGAGATCCTCGAGTCGGAGGGGCTGGAGGTTACCGAGGCGGCCGACGGGCGGGAGGGGTTGGCGCGCTTCATCGAGAAGCCGGCCCCGCTGGTGATCACCGACCTGCGCATGCCGAAGCTCGACGGGCTGGGGCTGCTGGCCGAGCTGACCACCCGCGCCCCTGGCACCCGGGTGGTGCTGATCACCGCGCACGGGTCGGAGCGCGATGCCGTCGAGGCCATCAAGGCCGGCGCCTACGACTACTTCAAGAAGCCGTTCGAGACCGACCAGCTGCTGGCGGTGGTGCGGCGCGCCGTCGAGGCGGTGCGGCTGAGCGACGAGAACGAGCGGCTGGCCGGCGAGCTGGCGCTCTCGCGGACCATGGTCTTCGGCTCGGAGCCGATGCGGGCGCTGGCGCGCCTGGTGGCCAGGGTGGCGCCCAAGGACATCACCGTCCTCATCACCGGTGAGAGCGGCACCGGCAAGGAGCGGGTGGCCGAGGCGCTGGTGCGAGCCTCGCCGCGCGCCGAGAAGCCCTTCATCCGCTTCAACTGCGCGGCGCTCTCCCCCGACCTGGCCGAGGCCGAGCTCTTCGGCCACGCCCGCGGCGCCTTCACCGGCGCCATCCGCTCCCGGCCCGGCCTCTTCGGCGAGGCCGACGGCGGCACCATCCTGCTCGACGAGGTGGGCGAGCTGGCCCCCCCGGCCCAGGCCAAGCTGCTGCGCGTGCTCCAGGATGGGGAGGTCCGGCCGGTCGGCGAGGAGAAGTCGCGCACCGTCGACGTGCGAGTGCTGGCGGCCACCCACCGTGACCTCGAGGCCGAGGTGAAGGCCGGGCGCTTCCGCGAGGACCTCTTCTACCGGCTCAACGTGGTGCGGCTGCAGGTCCCGCCGCTCCGGGATCGGCCCGACGACGTGGTGCTGCTGGCCCGCACCTTCCTCGACCGTTTCGCGGCCCGCTTCGGCGTCGAGGGGCTGCGCATCCCCGAGGCCCTGCTGGATCGGCTGCGGGCCCACGCCTGGCCTGGCAACGTGCGGGAGCTGGAGAACTCGCTGGAGAGCCTGGTGGCGCTCTCGCCGCCGGAGGGGCTCGACCTCTCGTTGCTGCCGTTCGGGCGCGGCGCGGCGGCGCAGGCCGAGGAGGGGCCGCTCTCGCTCGGGCAGCGGGTCAAGGCCTACGAGCGGGGGCTGGTCCACGAGGCGCTCAAGGGGGCGCTCGGAAACCGCAGCGAGGCGGCGCGGCGGCTCGGCATCTCGCGCGTCACCCTGCACGACAAGCTGAAGAAATACCGGCTGGGTGGGGACGAGGAGGGTTGATCCCGCGACGGCAGCGCCGGCAAGTTCGAGCAGGCCAGCGGTGGCACCCTCTTCATCGACCGGCTCCAGCGGCACGACCTGGTCCGGCCACCGCGGTAGGCCTCCCTGTCAGAAGCGCAGCAGCTTCTCCGGCCCCTCGGCGGCGGTCAGCGCGGCGTGCTCCTCGTCGGTGAAGACGCGGGAGCGGGTCAGGAAGCGGACCCCCTCGACCCCCTCCAGCGAGAACATGCCGCCGCGCCCCGGCACCACGTCGATGATCAGCTGGGTGTGGCGCCAGGCCACGAACTGATCGACGCCCATGTAGAAGGGCTGCTCGCCGATCTCGCCGAGCAGCCGGTCCGAGTCCCCGACCAGCAGGTCGCCGCGCGGGTAGCACATGGGCGCGCTCCCGTCGCAGCAGCCGCCCGACTGGTGGAAGAGGAGCGGACCGTGCTTCGCCATGAGGCGCCCGATGAGGGCCAGGGCGGCCTCGGTGGCGATGACACGGGGTGGGAGCGCCATGGTTCCCTAGAAGAAGCCGAGCGCCTTCGGTGAGTAGCTGACCAGCAGGTTCTTGGTCTGCTGGTAGTGCGAGAGCATCATCTTGTGGTTCTCGCGGCCGATGCCCGAGCCCTTGTAGCCGCCGAAGGCGGCGTGGGCCGGGTAGAGGTGGTAGCAGTTGGTCCAGACTCGTCCGGCCTGGATGGCCCGTCCCATCCGGTAGGCGGTGTTGCCGTCGCGCGACCAGACACCAGCGCCGAGCCCGTAGAGCGTGTCGTTGGCGATCTCGAGCGCCTCGGCCTCATCCTTGAACGTGGTCACCGACACCACCGGCCCGAAGATCTCCTCCTGGAAGATGCGCATCTTGTTCTGGCCCTGCAGGACGGTCGGGTGGACGTAGTACCCATCCTTCAGGTCGCCAGCCAGCAGGTTGCGGCTGCCGCCGGCCAGCACCTTGGCCCCCTCCTGCTTGCCGATGTCCATGTAGGAGAGGATCTTCTCCAACTGCTCGGTCGAGGCCTGCGCGCCGATCATGGTGTCGGTGTCGAGGGGGTTGCCCTGCTTGACCTTGGCGACCCGGGCCAGCGCCGCCTCCATGAAGCGGTCGTAGATGGAGGCCTGGATCAACGCGCGCGACGGGCAGGTGCAGACCTCGCCCTGGTTGAGCGCGAACATCGTGAACCCCTCGAGCGCCTTGTCGAAGAAGTCGTCGCTCTTGGCCATGACGTCCTCGAAGAAGACGTTGGGTGACTTGCCGCCCAGCTCCAGCGTCACCGGGATGATGTTCTGCGAGGCGTATTGCATGATGAGCCGGCCGGTGGTGGTCTCGCCGGTGAAGGCGATCTTGGCGATGCGGCGCGAGGAGGCCAGCGGCTTGCCGGCCTCGAGGCCGAAGCCGTTGACGACGTTGAGCACGCCGGGAGGGAGCAGGTCGCCGACCAGCTCCATGAGGACCAGGATCGAGGCCGGGGTCTGCTCGGCCGGCTTGAGGACCACGCAGTTGCCGGCCGCCAGCGCTGGGGCCAGCTTCCAGACCGCCATGAGGATGGGGAAGTTCCAGGGGATGATCTGGCCGACCACGCCGAGCGGCTCGAGGTAGTGGTAGGCGACGGTGGTCTCGTCGATCTCGCAGACCGAGCCCTCCTGGGCCCGGATCACGCCGGCGAAGTAGCGGAAGTGGTCGATGGCCAGCGGCATGTCGGCCGCCATGGTCTCGCGCACCGGCTTGCCGTTGTCCCAGGTCTCGGCCACCGCCAGCAGCTCGAGGTTCTGCTCCATGCGGTCGGCGATCTTGTTGAGGATGACGGCGCGTGCCGAGTAGGAGGTCTTGCCCCAGGCCGCCTTGGCGGCGTGGGCGGCGTCGAGGGCGAGGTTGATGTCGGCCTCGTCGGAGCGGGGGATCTCGCAGAACGGCTTGCCGGTGACCGGCGAGATGTTCTCGAAGTACTGCCCCTTGACCGGCGCCACCCACTTGCCGCCGATGTAGTTGCCGTAGCGCTTCTTGAAGGTGACCTTGCTGCCTGCCTGCCCTGGCGCTGCGTAGATCATGGTGGCTCCTGGCGTTGCGCCGGCCTTCGGCGCGGGGTGTGCCCGGAAGCATAGCAACGCTGGCGCCAGCGCGGGGGGGGGCCTGTTCAACCCGGCGGACTTGCTGGAACCACGGGCGCTCGCGTCATGCCCGGGTCTCTCACCGGACGTGACATGTCACGCCCAGCGTGCGTGCAGCGTGACGGGCGCCATTGGCCGGAGTGGGACGGTGGCTCCCCGTCCGGCTCAGTTTGGCGTGAAGGTCGGGGCGACGCCGGCGGCGGTGCCAGCGGCGGTGCAGGCGGCCGTCGCCGTGCCCACCGTCCAGTTCGTGAGGTAGTAGCGGGTGACGGTGGTGACGCCGGGGGCGAGGCTGAGCGAGCAGCTGCCGGCCCGGTTGGCCGTGGCGCAGTCGGCGGTGCCGATGGTCCCGGAGGTGGAGGTGCAGGCGTTCTGGAACTCGGTGCGGGCGGCCCCCACCGCGCCGGTGAAGTCCTGGCAGGTGCCGAGGGCGGTGTTGTTGCACGAGGCGTGGGGGAGGAGGTCCTGGATGGCGTCTGCCCCACAGCCTGTGAGCGCGACGACGAGCACGGCGCTAAACCTTTTCACCATGTGAGCCCCTTGCAGGAGTGGAGACGGGAACGGTACCGGGATGGGCGGGGACGCGCCACCAGGAACCGGCCCCACCACGGCCGGGCGCCGCCCCGGCTTTGGAGGTATCTTCCCCGCCGCCACCCGCCCCAGCGAGGCCCGAATGTCCAACGCCAGCTTCCGCATCCCCGCCCCCCGCAACGAGCCGACCCTCACCCACGCCCCGGGCACGCCCGAGCGGGCGGCGCTGCAGGCCAAGCTGAAGGAGCTGGCGGCCAACCCCATCGAGATCCCGCTGATCATCGGCGGCAAGGAGGTCCGCACCGGCCGCCTCGCCGAGATTCGCGCCCCGCACCGGCACCGGCAGGTGCTGGCCCGCTTCCACCAGGCTGGCCCGGCCGAGGTGGCCGCCGCCGCCGACGCGGCGGTCGAGGCCCGCAGGAGCTGGAGCGCCCTCGGCCCGCATGACCGGGCCGCCGTCCTGCTCAAGGCGGCCGATCTCGCCGCCGGCCCATGGCGCGCCACCCTCAACGCCGCCACCATGCTCGGCCAGGCCAAGACCGTGCAGCAGGCCGAGATCGACTCGGCCTGCGAGGTGATCGACTTCTGGCGCTGGAACCCGCACTTCATGGCGCGGATCCTGGCCGACCAGCCCATCTCGTCTCCCGGCATCTGGAACCGGACCGAGTACCGGCCGCTGGAGGGGTTCGTCTTCGCCCTCACCCCCTTCAACTTCACCGCCATCGCCGCCAACCTGCCGACCGCCCCCGCCCTGATGGGCAACGGCGTGGTCTGGAAGCCGGCCTCCACCGCCGTCCTCTCCAACTGGTACCTGCTCAAGGTGCTGGAAGAGGCCGGCCTCCCGCCCGGCGTCATCAACTTCGTCCCTGGCCCCGGCGCCATTGTCGGCGACGCGGCGCTGGCCCACGGCTCGCTCGGCGGCCTCCACTTCACCGGCTCGACGGCGGTCTTCAACGGGATGTGGCGGACCATCGCCGCGAACCTGGAGAAGTACCGCGGCTACCCGCGCATCGTCGGCGAGACCGGCGGAAAGGACTTCGTCTTCCTCCACCCCAGCGCCGACGTCGAGGCGGCCGCGGTGGCGCTCTGCCGCGGCGCCTTCGAGTACCAGGGTCAGAAGTGCTCGGCCGCCTCGCGCGCCTACGTGCCGCGCTCGCTCTGGCCGGCGCTCAAGGAGCGGCTGCTGGCCGAGGTGGCCGGCCTCAAGGTCGGCCCGGCCGAGGAATTCAGCACCTTCTTCTCTGCGGTCATCGACAAGAACGCCTTCACGCGCGTCAAGGGGTACCTCGACTTCGCCAAGGCCACGCCGGGCCACCAGGTCCTCTGCGGCGGCACCACCGACGACTCGACCGGCTGGTTCGTGGCGCCCACCGTGATCGAGAGCCAGGACCCGCGTTCGAGGCTGATGCAGGAGGAGATCTTCGGCCCGGTGCTGACGCTCTGGGTCTACGACGACGCCCGGCTCGAGGAGGCCGTCGCCCTCTGCGACGGCACCTCGCCCTACGCGCTCACCGGCGCGGTCTTCGCCCGCGATCGGGGGGCGCTGGCGCGGCTCACCGGGCAACTGGCCGACGCGGCCGGGAACTTCTACCTGAACGACAAACCGACCGGGGCGGTGGTGGGGCAGCAGCCCTTCGGCGGGGCCCGCGCCTCCGGCACCAACGACAAGGCCGGCAGCCTCGCCAACCTGATGCGCTGGACCTCGATCCGCGCCATCAAGGAGAACTTCGATCCACCGCGCTCGGTGCCCTACCCGCACCAGCGGGAAGGCTGAGCCGCCGCGTCCCCTGGCGGGCCCGGATGTGACACCTCCTCTTGGAGCCCGCTTTCGCGCGGGCGAACCTGGTGGCGGTCGGCTATGGTGCGAACCATCCGCGCTTCATCAGACCCTCTTTCTCAACACGCGAGGTCATCACGCATGCGTTTCCTCACCTTCCGTCACCTGTCGCTGCTCGCTGCGCTAGCCATCACACCCGCGGCCCTCGCCGCCCCGGCCCCGGCCAACAGGAAGGCGGCGGCGGCCGACGAGACCCCCCTCCCCCCGCCGCCCAACAATGACGCCATGAGGATCGGCGTCGGCCTGGCCGTGATGGGCAGCACCCTCAGCCCCGGCAGCGCCGGCTTCGGCGGCATCGTCGCCCCGATCGCCTTCTACGTCCCCATCGACATCGGCGGTAAGTTCCGCATCGAGCCCTGGATCGGCCTGGCCCGCGGCGGCGACCGCGGCACCGGCAGCCAGTTCGGCATCGAGTTCGGCGCGGGCGGCTTCATGCTCCTGAAGCCGGTGCGGACCATCACCGCCTATCTCGGCGCCCGGGTCGGCCTCGGCATCATCTCGGTGAGCCGCACCGACCCGATCACGCGCGTCTCCACCTCCGACACCGGCACCGACATCGGCCTGCTGCCGGCGGCCGGCGTCGAGTACCTGCCCGACCCGCACTTCTCGGTCGGCATCGAGGGGCAGCTCGGCCTGATCATCCGCACCGGTGGCGGCAGCAGCGCGGTTGACT
>JANPOM010000210.1:0-33653 GCA_031427995.1 Anaeromyxobacter sp.
GTCGTCGAGGTCGCGCATGAGCCTGGCGGTGGCCCGCACGTCGCCCGCCACTATTCGTTCCGATCATCAGGAGTGCCCCGCCTCAGGGACGAAGTTGGCCATCAGGATGGCCGCGGCCATCCTGCGCGGGGAGCCGATGGGCTGGCGGGCCTGGTCGAGCTGGCGGTAGAGCACGGCGCCGTCCTGCACCTGGTCGATCCGGATGAGGAGCTTCCAGCCACTGCGGGCTTGCGTGAAGACCGCCTCGAACTCGCTGCGCTTGAGCACGCGGGCGGCGCCGTAGGGCTTGCCGTCGATGTCGGTGCCGACGTAGCGGACCTGGTCGGGGCCGTCCTGCTCCACCACCACGTTCATGACCCAGACCTCGGAGGCTTGGGGGAGCGGGTGCTGGGGCTGCTGGCCCGGGGTACCCTGGCCCGGCCAGAGCTCCAGCGGCGGTCCGCCCTCCCCGGCCATGGCCTCGACCGGCGCGCCGAGTGCATTCGCCACCAAGGCGCGCGTCCCGGGGAAGCTGGAGAGCTCGAAGCGGTCCGACCAGACGTCGCCGCTGGGGCCAATGAGCCGCCCCTTGAAGCGGGTCCCCATCTCGCGAGTAGCCACGAAGCGGTAGCGGGTCCCTGCGTATTGGAACTCCTGCACCAGCTCGACCATGGCGTTGGGCGGCAGCATGGCCTCCTCACCGAAGACCTGGGCCAACAGGGCCAGGGTCAAGGCGTTGCGGGGCGGCGGAGTGGCCTCTACCCGGGGCACCTGCGCCGAGGCCGGGGATGGCTGCAGGAGTGGGGCCGGACCGATCTCCATCTGCGGCAGCGAGGCGATGAGGAACTCCTCGAACTCGGCGCCGCTGCCGAACTGGCCCAGGTCGAGCGGCGGGAAGCTGGCCGCCACCTCCTGGGGCCTCCCGCCCACCGGGGCCACCCGTGAAACCCGGGCACCGTCGGCGCCACCGATGATCTCGAAGGCGTGCCGTGGCGCCTTGACGACCGCGCGCAGCTGCAGCCGCTCGGCGTCGACGGTCACCTCGAGCCGCAGCGCCCGCAGGCGAGCCGCCACTTCGTCGAGATGGCGGTGGAGGCCGGCCAGCGCCGCGGCCACCGCCTGCTCGAAGGAGAGCAGCCGCTCATGCTCCTGGAAGTCGACCGGCCCGAGGGCGGAGAGCGGGGGCTCGACGAAGCTGAGCCGGTCGTGGCCGGAGACCACGAAGCGGGCCCGGGTGATGGACTGACCGGTGGCCGGGTGGAGCACCCGGCCGGTGAAGCCGAACTCCCCCTCCAGGGTCTCGCGGTCGGCCCCCAGCCGCACCGGGACCCCTAGCGTGGAGAGCTTGCGCGAGGCGATCTGGTTTAGCCGCTCCCGGGGGATACGGCTGATGATGGTATGTTCGCCTTCACCCATGGTGAATGTCACGGCTCCCGCGGGACTCTACACCAGAACCCCGCGGCTCAGGAGGTCGCGGCCGATCACCATGCGCTGGATCTCGCTGGTCCCCTCGCCGATCTCGCAGAGCTTGGCATCCCTGAAGTACCGCTCCACCGGGAAGTCCTGGGTGTAGCCGTAGCCGCCGTGGATCTGGACGGCCTTGCTGGTGGCCCGCATGGCCGCCTCGCTGGCGAAGAGCTTGGCCATGGCCGCCTCGCGGTTGAAGCGGACGCCGGCGTCGCAGAGCGCCGCGGCCCGCCGCACCAGCAGCCGGGAGGCGTCGATCTCGGTGGCCATGTCGGCCAGCATGAAGGAGATGGCCTGATGTTCCGCGATGGGCTTGCCGAAGGTCTTCCGTTCCAGGGCGTACCTGCGGGCCTCCTCCAGCGCACCGCGCCCCAACCCGACCGCCAGCGCCCCGATGGTGATGCGCCCGCGGTCGAGGATCTGCAGGGTGTTGAGGAACCCCTGGTGCAGCTCGCCGATGCGATGGTCGTCGCCCACCTCGACGTCCTCGAGGTGCAGCTCAGCGGTGTCCGAGGAGCGCATACCCAGCTTGTCGTGGATGCGCCGCTGGGTGAAGCCAGGGGTCCCCTTCTCGACCACGAAGGCGGTGATGCCGTGCTGCCGCCTGGCCGGGTCGGTGAGGGCCAGGATCAAGAAGGTGTCTCCCACCGTGCCCTGGGTGATGAAGGTCTTGGCGCCGTTGAGCACCCAGCCGTCGCCGCGGCGCACCGCCGTCGAGGCCAGCCCCGAGGCGTCCGACCCGCTGCCTGGCTCGGTCAGCCCCCAAGCGGCCAGCTTCTCGCCTCGGGCCAGCGGCGGGACCCAGCGCTGCTTCTGGGCCTCGCTGCCGAACTTGAGGATGTGACCCTGCCCCAGCCCGTTGTGGCTGGCCACGGTGAGCGCCAACGAGCCGTCCCAGCGGGCGATCTCCTCGATCACCACCGAGGTGGCCATGGCCCCCAGCCCGGCGCCGCCGTAGGCCTCCGGGACGGCGATCCCCATCAGCCCCAACTCGCCGAGGTGCTTCACGACCGCCCAGGGGAACTCCCCGGTCTGGTCCCAGGCCTTGGCGTGCGGGGCCACCTCGGCCTGGCACAGCTCACGCACCGTGCGCTGGATCTCGCGAAGCTCGTCCGGCAGGTCGAAATTCATGCTCTGGTTTCCTTAGACCGGCGTGACGCCGCGCTTGCGGTTGAGTGGCGGTTCGTAGCCCTCGGCATAGAGGCGGTAGCGGCGCGTCAGCTCTTCCCGCAGGCCGCGCCCCGGCACCACGGCGTCGATGATCAGCTCGCTGGCCAGCTTCAGCAAGTCGATGTCCTTCTTGTACTCTTCGCGCAGCGCGGTCACGAAGGCGGCCCGCTCCGCCTCCGGCTTCTCCTGGATCTTGTTGAAGTAGACGGCGTTGACGGCCGCCTCCGGTCCCATCACCGCGATCATGGCTTCGGGGAGCGCCAGGGTGGCCGAAGGAGCGAAGCCCGGGCCATCCATGGCGTAGAGCCCGGCACCGTAGGCCTTGCGGACCACCACGCAGATGCGCGGCACGGTCGCCTCGGAGACCGCGCTGATCATCTTGGCGCCGGCCCGGATGATGCCGGCCCGCTCCACCTTGGTGCCGATCATGAAGCCGGGCACGTCGGAGAGGTAGAGCAGCGGGATGTTGAAGGCGTCGCAGAGCCAGATGAAGCGCGCCGCCTTGTCGGCCGAGTCCACGAAGAGCACCCCGCCCTTCACCTTGGGCTGGTTGGCCACGATGCCGATGACCCGGCCGTCGATGCGGCAGAGCCCGGTCACCAGCTCGCCGGCCCAGAGCCTCTTCACCTCGAGGAAGGAGCCCTCGTCGACCAGCGCCTCGATCAGCTCGGTCATGTCGAAGGGGCGGTTCTGGTCGGCCGGGATGATCTCCTCCAGCGTCCGCACCCCGGCCTTGGGGGCCTGGGCCGGAGCGGACGGGGGCAGCTCGCGGTGGCTGCGCGGGAAGTAGGAGAACCAGCGGCGCGCCAGCGCCAGCGCCTCCTGCTCGGTCTTGACGAGGTAGTCGCCACAGCCGGAGACCGAGCAGTGCATGCGCGCCCCGCCCAGCTCCTCGAGCGTCACCTTCTCGCCGATCACCATCTCGGCCATGCGCGGAGAGCCGAGGTACATGGAGGCGTTCCCCTCCACCATCACCACGATGTCGCAGAAGGCCGGGATGTAGGCGCCGCCGGCGGCCGAGGGGCCGAAGAGCAGGCAGATCTGCGGCACCCGCCCGGAGAGCGCCACCTCGTTGTAGAAGATGCGCCCGGCGCCGCGCCGGCCCGGGAACATCTCCACCTGGTCGGTGATGCGGGCGCCGGCCGAGTCGACCAGGTAGAAGAGCGGCAGCCGCTGTGCCGACGCCACCTCCTGCAACCGCAGGATCTTCTCCACGGTGCGGGCCCCCCAGGAGCCGGCCTTGACGGTCGAGTCGTTGGCCATGACCGCCACCGGGCGGCCACCGATGGTCCCCATCCCGGTCACCACCCCGTCGGCGGGGAGCTCCGGGTCGAGCGCGTTGGCCAGCGCTCCGTCCTCGATGAAGGAGCCTGCGTCGAGCAGCAAGGCCAGCCGCTCGCGGGCGAAGAGCTTCCCCGACTCCCGGTTCTTCTGGTGGTAACGCTCGGCGCCGCCGCGTCGCACCCTGACCAGCTCGGCTTCGATCTGCTCGTCTCGGTTCATCGGTGGCTCCTCGAAGTCGCCTCGGTCCGGAAGGTCCGTGGACGCGTCACTCGCCCGTGAAGACCGGGGCGCGCTTCTCGGCGAAGGCCCGCAGGGCCTCCTGCCGATCCGCGGTGGGGATGCAGGCCTGGTAGAGCTTGTTCTCGAGGTCGAGCGCCTCGCTCATGGGCAGGGCCAGGCCGCGGTCGATGGCCCGCTTGGCCTGACGCAGCGAGATGGGGGCGTTGCGCGCCACCCGCTCGGCCAGCGCCAGCGCCGCGGCCTGCAACTGGTCGGCTGGAACGACTTGTCCCACCAGCCCCATCGACAAGGCCTCTGCAGCGGTGACGCGGCGGGCCGTCAGGATCAGCTCCTTGGCCAAGGCCAAGCCGACAACTCGCGGCAGCCGCTGCGTCCCTCCCGCGCCGGGGATGATGCCGAGGCCGACCTCGGGGAGCGCCAGTTCGGCCCCCTCGGCCGCCACCCGCAGGTCGCAGGCCAGGGCCAGCTCAAGCCCCCCGCCCAGCGCCGCGCCGTTGATGGCGGCGATGACGGGCTGCGGCAGGGCCTCCAGGCCGTCGAAGGCGGCGCGGATGGCCCTGTGGAACCCGGCCACCGCCCCCTCGTCCATGCGGGCGCGCTCCTTCAGGTCGGCGCCGGCGCAGAAGGCCTTGGGGCCCGCTCCGGTCAGGATCACCACCCGCAGGGCCCGGTCGGCGGCGGCGCGGGCCTGGTGTACCAGCAGTTCGCGGAGCAGCGCCACGCTCAGCGAGTTGCGACGGGGCTCGCCGAGAATGGTCCATCGCTCGATGGCGCCGAACCGCTCGACGTTCCACTCCATGTCACCCCTCCGCTCGCGTCGCCAGCGCCGCCCGGAGCGCCCTCCCAGGAAGTTCACGGCCGGTGAGGCGTTGCGCCAGGGCGCCGGCCTTCACCAGCATCTCGAAATCGATGCCCGTGTCGTACCCCATGCCGTGGAGCAGGTACACCAGATCCTCGGTGGCGAGGTTGCCGGAGGCGCCCGGGGCGTAGGGACAGCCGCCCAGCCCGCCCACCGCCGCATCGAAGGTGGTGATCCCCTCCTCCAGCCCGGCCAGCGCGTTGGCGAGCGCCGTCCCCCGGGTGTCGTGGAGGTGCAGGGCCAGCCGCTCCGCCGGCACCACTGGGAGCAGGCGCCGCAGCACCGCGCGCACCTGCGCCGGGGTCCCGACGCCGATGGTGTCACCGAGCGAGACCTGCTCGCAGCCGAGTTCCAGCAGCCGCAGCGCCACCCCGGCCGCCCGCCCCGGGTCGACCGCCCCCTCGTAAGGACAGCCGAAGACGGTAGACACGTAGCCGCGCACCGCCAGCCCGGCGGCCCGGGCCGGCGGGATGACCTCGGCGAAGGCGGTGAAGGCCTCCTCGATGGTCTTGTTGATGTTCTTCCTGCTGTGCGACTCGGAGGCGGAGAGAAAGACCGCCGCCGCCACGGGTGGCCCTCCCGGCGCTCCCGCCAGCGCCTCCAGCAGGCGCGCCAGCCCCCTGGCGTTGGGGACCAGCACCACGTAGCCGACCCCGGGCCGGCGCGGCAGCGCCGACGTCACCTCGGCGGCGTCGGCCAGCTGCGGTATCCAGGTGGGAGAGACGAAGCTGGTGGCCTCGATGCGCGAGAGCCCGGCGTCGGCCAGCGCCGCGATAAGCTGGAGCTTCCCGCTGGTCGGGACCCGCGCCGCTTCGTTCTGGAGGCCGTCCCGTGGACCGACCTCGTAGACGGTGATGCGCGGCCCCATGGCAGCCCTCAGCGCACGATCTCGGCCGGCCCCGTCCGCTTGGCGCCCGGCTGCTTGGCGGCCAGCTCCTCGAGGTGCGTGTGGATCCGCATCGAGCAGAACTTGGGGCCGCACATGGAGCAGAACTCGGCGGTCTTGAAGTGGTCGGCCGGGAGGGTCTCGTCGTGCATGGAGCGGGCACGCTCGGGATCGAGCGAGAGGTCGAACTGCTTGTTCCAGTCGAAGGCGTAGCGGGCCCGGGAGAGGGCGTCGTCGCGGTCACGCGCTCCGGGCCGGTGGCGGGCGATGTCGGCGGCGTGGGCGGCGATCTTGTAGGCGATGATCCCCTGCCGCACGTCCTCCAGGTCGGGCAGGCCGAGGTGCTCCTTGGGGGTCACGTAGCAGAGCATGGCGGCGCCGTGCTGGGCCGCCACCGCCGCGCCGATGGCGCTGGTGATGTGGTCGTAGCCGGGGGCGATGTCGGTGACCAGCGGGCCGAGGACGTAGAACGGCGCCTCGTGGCAGAGCACCCGCTCCCGCTCCATGTTCATGGGGATCTGGTCGAGCGGGACGTGGCCGGGACCTTCCACCATGACCTGGACGTCGTGGGACCAGGCCTTCCTGGTCAGCTCGCCAAGCACCTTCAGCTCGGCGAACTGGGCCTCGTCGGAGGCGTCGGCGAGGCAGCCCGGACGCAAGCCGTCGCCGAGCGAGAAGGTGACGTCGTAGCGCTTGAAGATCTCGCAGATCTCGTCGAAGTGCGTGTAGAGCGGGTTCTCCGCCTTGTTGGAGAGCATCCACTGCGCCATCATCGCGCCGCCCCGCGAGACGATGCCGGTGACGCGCCGGGCCGCCAGCGGGATGTGATCCCGGAGCAGGCCGGCGTGGATGGTCATGTAGTCGACGCCCTGCCTGGCCTGGGACTCGATCACCTCGAGCATGAGGCGCGGCGTCAGCTCGGGCACGTCGTCGACGTGGACCAGGCACTCGTAGATGGGGACGGTGCCGACCGGAATGGGACTGGCGCGGATGATGGCCTCGCGGATGGCGGGGATGTTGCCGCCGGTGGAGAGGTCCATCACCGTGTCGGCACCGTGCGTCAGGCAGAGCTGCAGCTTTTCCAGCTCCTTCTTGATGTCGGAGGTGACCGCCGAGTTGCCGATGTTCGCGTTGATCTTGCAGGTGGCGGCGATGCCGATGCCGAGCGGGTCGAGCTCGGGGTGGTTGAGGTTGGCTGGAATGACCATCCGGCCGCGCGCCACCTCGGCCCGGATCTCCTCGACCGGCAGCCGCTCGCGGGCCGCCACCCGGGACATCTCCTCGGTGACCACCCCTTCACGAGCGAGGTGCAACTGCGTGACGTTGGCCTGCCCGCGACGCTTCGAGACCCACTCCGACCGCATGCGAAACCTCCAACCACCCCTCGGGGCGGTGAAACTAGCGGGCGCTCGTCGAAGTTGTCAACGAGCGCCCGGAGAACGTTCGCTTCGTTCCGCGGGGGCTGGGCTTCCCCTGCGGGGGCTGGGCTTCCCCTGCGGGGGCTGGGCTTCCCCTGCGGGGGCTGGGCTTCCCCTGCGGGGGCTGGGGCGGGGACGGCGGCTAGCGGAACGCCCTGAAGGCGGAGCGTCCGGCGTAGCGGGCGCTGGCCCCCAGCTCCCCCTCGATGCGGAGCAGCTGGTTGTACTTGGCGATGCGATCGGTCCGCGAGGCCGAGCCGGTCTTGATCTGCCCGCAGTCGCAGGCCACCGCCAGGTCGGCGATGGTGGTGTCCTCGGTCTCGCCGGAGCGGTGGCTCATGACGCTGGTGTAGCCGGCGCGGTGGGCCATGCGGACCGCCTCGAGCGTCTCGGTGAGCGAGCCGATCTGGTTGACCTTCACGAGGATCGAGTTGGCGATCCCCTCCGAGATCCCCCGGCCGAGCCGCTCCACGTTGGTGACGAAGAGGTCGTCGCCGACCAGTTGGACGCTGGCCCCCAGCTTCTCGGTGAGGAGCTTCCAGCAGGCCCAGTCGTTCTGGTCGCAGCCGTCCTCGATGGAGACGATGGGGTAGGCCTTGGCCAGCCTGGCGTACCACTCGACCAGCCCCCTCCTGTCGAAGCTCTTGCCCTCGCCCTTGAGCAGGTACTTGCCGCTCTTCTCGTCGTAGAACTCCGAGGAGGCGCAGTCGAGCGCCAGCCCCACCTGCTTGCCGGCCTTCAGGCCGGTCTTGCCGATGGCCTCCATGATCACCTCGAGCGCCTCCTCGTTCGACTTGAGGCTGGGGGCGTAGCCGCCCTCGTCGCCCACCCCGGTCGAGGCTCCCTTCGCCTTCAGCACCTTCTTGAGGGCGTGGAAGATCTCGGCGCCGTAGCGCAGCGCCTCGGAGAAGCTGGGGGCGCCGAGCGGCACCACCATGAACTCCTGGATGTCGACGTTGGAGTCGGCGTGGGCGCCACCGTTGAGGATGTTCATCAGCGGCACCGGCAGGGTGCGGGCGTTGACGCCGCCGACGTACTTGTAGAGCGGCAGGCCATGCGCCGCCGCCGCCGCCTTGGCCGCGGCCAGGGAGACGCCGAGGATGGCGTTGGCGCCCAGCTTCGACTTGGTCGGCGTTCCGTCCAGCTTGATCATGCGCTGGTCGAGCGAGACCTGATCGGTGGCGTCCATGCCGAGGATGGCCGGGCCGATGGCGTTGACGACGTTGGCGACCGCCTTGCGGACGCCCTTGCCGAGGTAGCGCTTCTTGTCGCCGTCGCGAAGCTCGTGCGCTTCATGCTCGCCGGTAGAGGCACCCGAGGGCACCGCAGCACGCCCGACGTCGCCGCTGGCCACCGCCACCTCCACCTCCACGGTCGGGTTGCCTCGCGAATCGAGGATCTCCCTCGCCACCACGTTGATGATCTCGGTCATGGACCTCTCCTGGGCGTGCGGGGGTTCCGCGCGGAAGTTCGGGGTTCGCGAACGCCGGGATCTGACTGTCGGGAGCCCGCCCCGTCAACCTGATTCAGCGGATCCTCGGGGTGCCCGGCTGGCGCGGCCAGGCAGGGTGCGCCGCGGCAGGGATCGGGCCAGGCGGGGGGCGCCATCAGCCGAGATCGATGACGATGACGCCGCGGTTGGGCCGCTCTGGCTCGGGCTCGGGCGGACGCTGGTCAGGAGGAGGTGGCACCGGCAACTCGGCCACCGGGCGCTCGGTGCGCTCGGTGCGCTGCTCGCGCCGCTTGATCTCCTCGATGACGTAGGCGTCCAGCATCCAGTGGCTCCCCAACACGATCACGCCTTGCCAAGTTGCAACTGTCGTTCCTCTTGTCCAGACGCACGACCCTACCGGGTTTCTTCAGTCTCCTCTGTCATCCTCTTGCAGGCTCCTGTTCCTTGGTCTTCCCGATAGCTGGCGCGGAAGCGGGCTCTCGCCTTTGCCCATGGTACCTCATTCCGTTACACGCGAAAGGCACTCCCGCCGCGCCCCGTCCGGGCCTTCAGGCTCGCTCCGCGCGCGACTTGAAGGCCTCAAGGGTCCTCGGCAACTGGACCCGGGTCAACTCGTCGGTCACCTTGTCGATCACCCCTTGCGGGATGAGCGCTGGTTTCACGATCTGGATGTCGACCGAGTAGCGGGCCCGCGTCCCGGCCCCCTCCGCCGTCAACTCCCAGGAGCCGTTCGAGACCTTGAGCGCGTCGCCGGAGACCAGCGACCAGGAGACCCGCGCCGGGCGCTGCTCGAGGTGTCGCAGCACGTAGGTGATCCTCTTGAACCCGATGTCGAGCTGGTACTCGACCTGCCGGACTCCCGGGCCGGGCAGCACCCGGCAGGCCTTGATGCCCGGGACGAACTCCGGGTAGTGGGCGTAGTCGATGAGCACGTCGAAGAGCCGCTCCTTCGTGCAGGACATCAGGATCTCCTTGGACACCTCGGCCATCGGTTCTCCCTATCTGGCCGGCGGCGGGCGCCCGGCCTCTCCTTCAACTGGTCGCCAGCGTCTCGCCGGCGGAGAGCAGGCTCACCAGCGCCTCGGGGAGCCGCCGCACCTTCCCCCCCAGGTCGATGCAGGCGTGCACGGTGCGCCCGGTCACCAGCAGGACGCCATCCTCTCGCAGCAACCGGTAGGCGAAGGTGGCCGAGACCCGCCTGATCTCTTCCAGCGAGATCTCCAGGCGGACCAAGTCGTCGTAGCGGGCCGGCTGGAGGTAGCGGACGCTGGCCTCGGTCACCGGCAGCCAGAGCTGGTATCTGGCCTCGAAGTCCCGGTAGCGCAGCCCCTTGGCACGGATGAACTCGGTACGCCCCGCCTCGAAGTAGCGCAGGTAGTTGGCGTAGTAGACGATCCCCATCTGGTCGGTGTCGCCGTAAATGACGCGCAGTTCCGTGGCGACCATCGAGGACCTCGAACCGGGTATGGCTAGACCGACTCGATGCGGATGAGCCGGGTCGCGGTGAGCGTGGCGGGGTGGCGGTCGACCTCGGCGATGGCCGCCTTGACGTCGGCCTCACGGGCCTGGTGGGTGACGAAGACCAGCGGCACTGGCGCGGTGGCGTCGGGTTGCTCGCGCTGCTGCACCGCCGCCACCGAGATGGAGCGGGCCGCCAGCGTCGCGGCGATGCGCGCCAGCACGCCCGGCTCGTCCTTGACCTCGAAATGGAGGTAGTAGGCGCAGCGGATCTCGGAGTGGGGCCGCAACTCGACCAGCGACTGCTCGGGCGGCAGCGGCACCCGCCCTGGACTGCTGGCGACGATGTTGCGGGTCAGGTCGATGATGTCCGAGACCACGGCGCTGCCGGTCGGCATGGCGCCGGCTCCCTGCCCGTAGAGCATGGAGGCCCCGAGGGCCTCGGAGCGGAGCACCACGGCGTTCATGGCGCCGCGCACCCCGGCCAGAAGGGAGGACTGCGGGATGAAGGCCGGGTGGACGCGGGCCTCGATGAGATCCTTGCCGTCCCGGCCGGCCCCGGCCGGCTCGCAGCGGCGGGCCACCGCCAGCAGCTTGAGCGTGTAGCCGAAGTCGCGCCCCCAGCGGAAGTCGTCCGGGGAGAGGTCCATGATCCCCTCGGTGAGCACCTGATTCGGCTCGAGCCGGGCCCCGAAGGCGAGCTGGGCCAGGACGCAGAGCTTCTGCGCGGCGTCACCCCCGGAGACGTCGAGGGTGGGATCGGCCTCGGCGAAACCGAGCAGCTGCGCCTCGGCCAGCACCGGTCCGATGGCCTCGCCCCGCTCCGCCATGGCGGTGAGGATGAAGTTGGTGGTGCCGTTGACGATCCCGACCAGGCTGTTGATCCGATCCGACGCCAGCGACTCGCGCAGGGTGCGGATGATGGGGACGCCACCGCAGACCGCCGCCTCGTAATAGACGTCGACGCTCTTGGAGCGCGCCATCTTGAAGATCTCCTGGCCGCGCGTCGCCAGCAGCGCCTTGTTGGCCGTGACCACGTGCTTGCCGCGGGAGAGCGCGCCGGTGACCAGGTCGAATGCCTCCTCCACCCCACCCATCAGCTCGACCACCACTTCGATGCCCGGGTCGTCGAGCAGGTCCTCCATGCGGGTGGTGAGCAGCCCACCCGGCACCTCCACCGAGCGGCTCTTTCCGGCGTCGCGCAGGGCGATCTTTCGCACCACGATGCGCGCGCCGAGCCGCGCCTCGATGTCCCCGGCGTGCTTGCGGAGGATCGAGAGCACCCCGCCACCGACCGTGCCGAACCCCGCGATCCCGATCCCGACTTCGCGCATGCTCACTTGCTCCCCAGGCGGTAGGCTCGCAGGACGGCCCGGAACTGCGGGACGGCCTTCCCGTTCGCCACCGCGATGACCTCGATCCGCACCGGCCCCACCCCGGGCGCGTAGCTGATCTCGTTGACGAGATCGGTGTTGGCGGCGGCGCGGGTCACCGCCCGGACCTTGACGCAGCCCTCGAAGGTGCCGGCCGGCGTCACCACCCGCTCGTCGATCGAGACGATCTCGTAGCGCTCGCTCGAAGTCGGAGAGAGCACCGAGGTCCAGGTGGTCCCCACCGCGATGGGGCCGCAGAGCAGGGCGCGTGCCCGATCCTCGACGCAGGCGGCCGGCCGCAGCTCGCCGCGGGCGCTATCCTTGAAGTATCCGTCGCGGCTCCGCTCCAGCACGCGGACGGTCCGAAGCGAGGGAGTTCCGGCCGGCAGCCGAGGGCTCTGGTCCTCCCAGGTCCACTCGAAGCCGATGGCCATCGGGTAGTAGTCGGCGGGCCGAGCCTGTGGGTTGGCCGGCCGGGGCGCGTGGGCGCAGCCGGCCAGGGCGGCCAGGGCGGCCAGGGCGGCGAGCAGCGGCAGAGCCAGGAGAGGTCGCATTGTGCCGGGCACTGTACCCTCCTTCATTCGCGCCCCGCCGACTTCCGCGGCGGCGGGGCGGCGCGGCGGAGCTCGTCGAGCACCTCGGCGGCCGCCTCCCGGACCCGCGGATCGGGGTGAGCCTGCTCGGTCACCAGCAGCCAGCCCTGGGCGTCGCGGCCGCCGATGTCGCCGACGATCCGGACCATGCGCAGCGCCAGGGCTGAGTCACCGGCGCGGCAGAGGTCGATGAGGGCCGGAACCGCCCGGGGGTCCTTGACCTGGGCCAGCGCGCCGACCGCCCGGTGCGCCACCTTGGGGTCCGAGTCGCGGAGCCGCTCGATGAGCGCCGGCACCGCCGTCTTGACTCGGCGCTCACCCAGCGCCTGCACGGCCTGGGCCCGCACCCGGCCGTCCGGCGAGGCGAGATCGGCGATGAGGGCCTCATCGCCCTTGACCTCCGCGGCCACGCTGACCCGCAGGGCGCGGACCGCTTCGCCCACCGCGCTGGCCAGGGCGGCCCGGACCGCCTGGGACGGACCGCCCGGGCCGACCGGCGAAGAGCCCCGGCCGGTCTCCTTGTGGGGTGGCTGGCCCCCCGTGCCGGGCGCAAGCTCGACCTCGACCGCCAACTCGGCCAGCAGCCCGGTGCCGCCGCTGCCCGGCACCACTCCCAGCGCCACCACGTCGACGCGGGCCTCGAAGGTCCGCTGGCGGGCCGGCTCGAGCCGGAAGCCGGCCTCGGCGAGGGCCATGCGGGTCACTCTTTCAACCTCGCCGGCATCGAGCCCGACCTCGGCCACGGCGTCGGCCAGCGCGGAGCCCACCTTGACGCCGCTGATGCTCGGAGGCGGGGTGCGCTGGCAGCCAGAGAGCGCCACCGCGGCGGCCAGCAGCAGCGCCCGCCTCGGTCCCGCGCCACCGAGGCCAATGCCCGCCTCCCCGATCACGCCCCGCCTGCACCCGGATCGGAGCCGCCGCTGCTGGTGGACGGAGCCGCGGTTCCCGGTGCGCCACCTTCGCCGCCGGCCTGGCCCGCTCCGCCGGAACCGGCCGCCTCGGCAGCGCCGCCAGCTTCAACGGGAGCGCCCTCACTCCGCTCACCGCGGCCACGCCCACCGCGCCGCCGGCGGCGGCGACGCTTGCGGCGCACTTCTCCGGCGGGGCGCCCGTCGGCCGGCACCACGGTCGTGGACCCTTCGGGCCCCCCCGCCTCGGCCGTCTCTTCCCCGTCGTCGTCACCTTGGTCGGCGCTTTCGTCGGGATCGTCGCCCTCGGCGTCATCGCCCTCGAGGCCGGCTTCGGAGGCCGGCTCGCTCCGCTGCACGGCGGACTCCAAGGCCACTGTAGATCCCTCTTCCCGAGCCGGGGACGAGGTGGCTACTTCCTGCTCGCCCGCATCGCCCGGCGCCTCGCCGGCGCTCGCCGAGACCTGCGACTCCCCGTCGGGGCGACGCTCGCGACGCTCGGGGCGCTCACGCTCCCGGTCGCGCCGGGCCGGTCTCCCGGCCTCCTCGCGGGCGGCCGCCTCGGTCGCCGCGGCGAAGTAAGCCTCGTCCACCACCGGCACCACCACCTGGCTGCAGCCGAGCGTGGCCTCGACGAAGGCCTCGGCAAGCGCCTCGCCGCAGAGCAGCAGCACCGGCAGCTGGCCGGCCGCGGAGGCGTCGCCGCGGGCGTCACGGTGCGCCTCCCCGGCGGTGATGACGGCGCCGATCTGAGCCCCGTAGTGGCCGAGGTCGCGGCGCGTCTCCACCACGTCGCGGCGGGTGGCGTCGCCGCCGCCCCGAAGCACGCGGAAGCCATGGCGGACCTCACCGAGCCCCATGCGCTTGCGGGCCGTGACCAGCAGATGGTCCTTGCCGCGCCGGGCCACCTTGAGTTCGCGGTAGCCGAGCCGCTCCAGCAGCTTCAGGACCAGGTGCTCCAAGGTGGCGGCGTCGCACTCGCGCACCCGGCGGCGCAGCGCGGCCAGGCCGGCGCGGCGCAGCTCCGCGGCGGTGGCGCCGGCGGGACGGGCGGCGCTGACGTCCGGGGCGGTCCGCTCTCCCGGCTCCGGCTGCGAGAGCAGAGTGACGGTCTCGCCGTCGACCAGGAAGAGCGGGCGGCGGCCGGCCGACTCGCGGCGCCGGTTGTCTTCGGCCAGCGCGCTGGCCAGGGCGGCGTGGTCGCGGCCAAAGGCCTCGGGCATGAGCTGGCGCTCGGCCCCGCTCGCCGCGAGCTCGCCGAGCGACATGGAGCCGCCGGCGCTGGAGATGAGGTCGCAGGCCACCTCGGCGGGCGGTGGGAAGCGGCGGCTGCGCTTCTCCTCGCCCTCCTCCCGCCGGCGTCCCTTGTCCCCGCCGCGCCCGGAGACGCGAGCCATCTCGCGGGCCGGGATGGGGTGGCGCTCGCGGTTGCGGTACGGCAGCTCGTCGAGCGGCGGCGCCTCGACCAGGTTCTCGAGGCCGGTCGGGTCCTCGTCGAGCTGCCATTCCACGAGGGCGAAGGTGGCCGGCAGGACCGGCATGAGCAGCCGCTCCGGCCTGGGCAGGCGGCAGTGCGCCGCCACCTGGTCGGCCATCACCTCGTCCGGGATCTTGCCGACGTGATCGAGCAGGTTCTCCCTGACCGCGATCTCGGTGATCTTCCGGAGGTGAAGAGGCTTCCCCTCGCGCCGCAGCACCTCGATGGCGGCTTCGGTGAAAGTCATGGAATTCCTTGATGAAAGAGGTTCGGGGGCCAGCGATGGTGCGGCCCACCTGGAAGGGGCCATTCTGGTCGCGCTTCGACGCCCTGTCAACGGCGAAAGTGCTTGATTCCCCGAAAGGATTTCGCGATCGGCGCCGCGCCGGTCCGTTCACCTCACGTCACACCCCGAGGAAGAGCCGCTTCCCGAAGTTGAGCGCCAGGTCGGCGTCGAAGACCTTCTGCGCCGAGGTCTCGATGTCGTAGGCGACCCGGTGGAACTCCACCTCGCGGGTGGCGGTGTCGTAGGTCACGAAGCAGGACCGGTTGTCGCCGTCGCGCGGCTGCCCCACCGAGCCGACCGAGACCACGTACTTGTACCCCTTGCGCAGGCCGAAGCGGGTCGAGATCACCTCGCTGACCTCGCCGCCCGGGGCCAGCGCGAAGGTCTTGCAGAGGTGGCTGTGGCCGATGAAGGTGACGTCGGCCAGCTCCCGGGCGTGGGGGATGAGCTCGCGGGCCTGCTCCAGCGCGAAGACGTAGTCGTAAGCCTGCGGCTCCACCGGCGAGCCGTGGCTGAAGCAGATGCCGGCCTCGGCGTGCGTATACGGGAGGGTGCGGAGCCACTCCAGGTGCTCCGGGTCGATGCGGCTGGCCGTCCAGTCGAGGGCGTGGCGGGCGGCGTCGTAATAGAAGCTGTAGTCCATGCGACCGGAGACCGCCGCGTCGTGGTTGCCGAGCAGCGTCACCGCGGCGCGGGACCGGATCAGCTCGCAGCACTCGTTGACGCTGGCGCCATAGCCGACCACGTCGCCCAGGCAGATGACGCGATCGGGTTGCTCGCGGTCTACGACCGCCAGCGCCGCGGTGAGCGCCTCCAGGTTGGAGTGGATGTCGCTCAGGATGGCGACGCGCATTGGTCCTCGGGTGAGCCGGGATGCTAGCCGCGGGCGAGAAGGAGCGTCAACGCCCGGGGGTGAAGATCCCGGGCTCGAGGGCGTCGAAGTGGGCCAGTTGCCGGGCCTCGTCGTAGCGAGCCTTGATCTCGGCCGCCGTCAAGGTCCGAAGCCGGTCGAGGCCGAACTGCTCGACCGTGAAGCTGGCCACCACGCTTCCCACCACGATGGCTCGCCGCAGCACCGCCGGGTCGACCGAGCCCTGCCGGGCCAGGTAGCCCATGAAGCCGCCGGCGAAGCTGTCTCCGGCGCCGGTCGGGTCGAAGACGTCGGGGATGGGGTAGGCCGAGGCGGCGAAGACCTCGCCGGCGGAGAAGTAGAGTGAGCCGTACTCGCCCCGCTTCACGACCACCGCCTTGGGGCCGAAGCCGAGGATCTTTCGCGCCGCCTTGACGACGTTGTGCTCGCCCGCCAGCTGCCGGGCCTCAGCGTCGTTGACGAAGAGCAGGTCGACTCGCTTGAGGGTCTCGAGCAGGCTCTCACGCTTCGAGTCGATCCAGAAGTTCATGGTGTCGCAGGCCACGAACTTCGGCCTGTTCACCTGGTCGAGCACCGACCGCTGCAGGTCGGGGTCGATGTTTCCGAGGAAGACGAAGTCGGTGTCGCGCCAGGCCAGCGGGAGCAGCGGCTTGAAGGAAGCCAGCACGTTGAGCTGGGTGTCGAGGGTCTGGGCGCTGTTGAGGTCGAAGTGGTAGCGCCCTTTCCAGCGGAAGGTCTTGCCGGGCTGGCGCACCAGGCCGGCCAGGTCGGCGCCGCGCGAGGCCAGGAACTTCACGTGCTCCTCGGGGAAGTCCTCGCCGACCACCGCCACCACCCGGGTCGGACCGAAGTAGGAGGCGCAGGCGGAGAAGTAGGAGGCCGAGCCACCCAGGACCTCATCCCGGCGGCCAAACGGGGTCTCCAGCGAATCGAGCGCGACCGAGCCGACCACCAACAGCGACATGGAACCCTCTCTGCTTCCCCGCGGAGCGCGGGCGCGTGGTCTCAGTAGCCTAGTGCCCCTACCCAGGCAAGATGAACACTGCGAGCGCCGATCCTCTCGCTACGGCAGGCGGCCTCGTCGGTCCGCTGCTCAGGGTAGATCTTCTACGCTTCCGCTGCTCCCTCCTCGGGCGCCAGCCTCGCTTCGGTCTCAGCGCTCTCGTCACATCATCATGACTGGGTCGGGGCACTAGCGCGCCGGGTTCGGTCAACCAATCGCCGCGCGGCGCGGATCCCCTGGTCCGCCCTCGGCGGCCAGTTGCCCGCAGGCGGCGGAGATGTCGCCCCCCCGGTTCTTGCGGATCACCGCGGTGATGTTCCGGGCGCAGAGGATGCGGTGGAAGGCCTCGACCCGATGGGGCGCCGGGGCCCGGAAGCCGAGCCCCGGGTTGTCGTTGTAGGGGATGAGGTTTACCTTGGCCGGGATGCCGGCCACCAGCCGGGAGAGGCGCATGGCGTCGGCATCGGCGTCGTTGATGCCGCTCAGCAACACGTACTCGAAGGTGATGCGCCGCCCATGCTTCATGGGGAAGGTCCTGCAGGCGGCCAGCAACTCGCCGATGGGCCAGCGCCGGTTGACGGGCATGAGTGCGTCGCGCTGCTGGTCGGTGGTGGCATTGAGCGAGACCGCCAGCTTCACCTGGGTCTCCTCGCCGAGCCGGCGCATGGCCGGGACCAGGCCGCTGGTGGAGACGGTGACGTGGCGGTGGGAGAAGTTGGGGCCATCCTCGTCGAGGAGCAGGTCGAGCCCGGCCTTGAGCGCGTCGAAGTTCTGGAGCGGCTCCCCCATTCCCATGAAGACCAGGTTGGTGAGCGGTCGCGGCGCCGCTCCCTCCCCGAGCTCGACCAGCCGCCGGTTGGCCCGGTGGACCTGGTCGACGATCTCACCGATGGTGAGGTTGCGGGCCAACCCCATGGTCCCGGTCATGCAGAAGGTGCAGCCGAGGGCGCAGCCGACCTGCGAGGAGACGCAGAGCGTCTTGCGGTCGGTCTCGGGCATGTAGACCGACTCGATCAGCTTCCCGTCGACGGTCCGCCAGGTCCACTTGATGGTGCCGTCGCTGGAGCGCTGCTCGCTGGCCCGCTCCAGCGTCGCCAGCGAGAACCGCGCCGCCAGCGCCCCCCGCAGCGGCTTGGGCAGGTCGGTCATCTCCTCCAGGCTGGCGGCGCCGTTGCGGTGGAGCCGGCGGAAGAGCTGCCGGGCCCGGAAGGGCTTCTCGCCCAGCCCGGCGACCAGCGCCGCCAGCTCGACCCGGGAGAGTGAGCGCAGGTCGGGGAGCCCCCCGCCCTCGCTCACGGGGCCACCGCCTGCCGGCCGCCGCGACTCCCCGCCGCCACCAGCGCGCCTCCGCGCCGGGCGATCTCCACCCGGGTGACGCGCCGCTCGTCGCCCCCGCGGACCGTGAAGGCCAGGCCGTCCCAGTCGATGACCGAGCCGACCGGCGGAACACGTCCGGCGGTGGCGGTGACGAAGCCCCCCAGGGTCCCGTAGTCGCCCTCCTCGGGGAAGCGGATCTCCACCGGCGCGGCACCGGGCTGGTCGTCGCTCCCGGCCGGCGGCGGCGCCGCCTGGCCGTTGAGGAACTCCTCGAGATCATGGAGCGGGATGGTGGCCTCGGCCAGCCAGACCCCATCGCCCACCAGCTTGACCGGGGCGGCCTCGGCGTCCCCCTCGTCCTGGATCTCGCCGACGATCTCCTCGAGCACGTCCTCGAGCGTGACGATGCCGCTGGTGCCGCCGAACTCGTCGACCACGATGGCGAGGTGGACGTGGCGCCGCTGCATCTCCTTGAGCAGCCGCGAGATCTTCATCTGCTCGGGGACGAAGAAAGCCGGCCTGAGGTGGCCGTCGAGGCCGACCGCCTGGATGGGGCCGCGGCGCAGCTCCAGCACGATCTCGCGCACCATGAGGATGCCGACCACGTTGTCGATGGTCCCCTCGAAGACCGGCATGCGGCTGTAGGGGTTCTCGGTGACGACGCGGGTCAGCTCCTCGGGCGAAGCGTGGCGGTCGATGGCCACCATGCGCGTGCGGGGGACCATGATCTCCTTGACGACCCGGTCGGCGAACTCGAGGACGCTGTTGAGCAGCTCCTCCTTCACCTCGTCGAGCACCCCCTCCCGCGTCCCCCTCTCGATCAGGAACTCGATCTCCTCGCTGGTGACCGGCGGGGAGGCCGCCGAGTTGGTCCGGCCGAGCAGCCGCATCAGCAGGGTGGTACCGCGCGAGGTGGCCGCGGTCACGGGCCAGAGCAGCCAGGTGAGCAGGCTCACCGCCGCGATGCTGGCGAGGGCGAGGTGGACCGGCCGGCGCCTGGCCAGCGTCCTTGGGACGATCTCACCGAAGAAGAGGACCACCGCGGTGGTCAGGGCGGTGGCGATGACGACCGCCGTCCCCGTGGTCCAGTCCGGGTGGCCGGCCACCAGGTCACCCGCCACCGAGGCGGCCAGGGCGCCGACGCCGACGGCGGCAAGGGTGTTGCCGATCAGCAAGGTGGAGAGGACCCGCTCCGGTTGCTCGATCCAGACCGCGAGAAACCGGGAGCGCCGGCCACCGGCTTCGCGAAGCTGGCGGGCGCGAGGCTCACCGAGGGCGGTCAGGGCGGTCCCGGTCGACGAGAAGAAGGCCGAGCCGGCCAGGAAGGCCAGCCCGAGCACCCACTTCCACCCTGCCACGTCGCTCACGAAACCACCCTCCAGAAACAGCGATGCCCGCCCCGGAACCGGGACGGGCCACGACATCATAACCCGGCCGCACGCCTCGCGTGACACCCCTCGGGGGTGTCACGCTGGAAACGTGAGGCAGGACACCCGCTTACGTCAGCTTCTTCCAGTCGTAAGCATGGACCTGGACCTCGGGGAAGAAGTAGGAGATCTCCACCCTGGCGTTCTCGCCGCTGTCCGAGCCGTGGACGGTGTTCTTCTCGATGTCGGTGGCGAAGTCCTTGCGGATGGTCCCCTCGGCCGCCTTCTTCGGGTCGGTGGCCCCCATGATCTCGCGGTTCTTGAGTACGGCGTTCTCGCCTTCGAGCACCATCAGCACCACTGGGCCGCCGGTCATGAAGGTGACCAGGTCGTTGAAGAACGGGCGGGCCTTGTGGACCGCGTAGAAGCCTTCCGCTTCACGCTTCGAGAGCTGGGTCAGGCGGACGGCGATGGGCTTGAGGCCGTTCGACTCGAAGCGGGAGATGATCTTTCCGATGATCCCCTTCTCCACGCCGTCGGGCTTGATGATCGACAGGGTGCGTTCAACGGCCATGTGCTGCTCCTCGGTTGGGTTGGGGCCAGCGCCAGGGGTTGCCACCCGGCGGCCGGCCCGTGGCGGGTTGGCGAAGCTACTTCTTCTTGGTGGCCTTGGCCGGCCTGGCTGGCTTGCCGAGCCGCTCCTTCATCACCTTGCCGAGCACGTGCGGGCCTTCGCAGACGGTGATCCCGGCCTCTCGCATGGCGGCGAACTTGGCCTCGGCGGTGCCGGACCCGCCGGAGATGACGGCGCCGGCGTGACCCATGCGCTTGCCCGGAGGGGCGGTGCGGCCCGCGATGAAGCCGACCACCGGCTTCTTCATCTGGTCGCGGACGAAGGCGGCCCCCTGCTCTTCCTCGGTGCCGCCGATCTCGCCGATCATTATGACGGCGTCGGTATCCGGGTCCTTCTCGAACTCCCGGAGCACGTCGATGAAGTCGGTCCCGTGGACCGGGTCACCGCCGATCCCCACCGCGGTCGACTGGCCGAGACCGAGATCGGAGAGCTGCTTGACCGCCTCGTAGGTCAGGGTGCCGGAGCGGGACACCACCCCGATGCGGCCGGGCCGGTGGATGTGGCCCGGCATGATGCCGATCTTGCACTGTTCGGGCGTGATCACGCCGGGGCAGTTCGGCCCGAGAAGCCGGACCCCAGGGAAGGCTTCCAGGTACTTCTTCACCCGCACCATGTCGAGGATGGGAATCCCTTCCGTGATGCAGACGATGAGGGGAATCCCGGCCTCGGCCGCCTCGATGATCGAGTCGGCCGCGAAGGGGGGCGGGACGAAGATGACCGTGGCGTTGGCGCCGGTCTCCTTCACGGCGTCCAGCACGGTCTGGAAGATGGGGACCTTGGTCTGGAAACTGGTGCCGCCGCGGCCCGGGGTGACGCCGGCCACCAGGTTGGTGCCGTAGGCCAGCATCTGCTCCGAGTGGAAGGAGCCGGCCGAGCCGGTGATGCCCTGCACCAGGAGGCGGGTGTTCTTGTCGACGAGGATGCTCATGTCATGTCTCCGATCGGTCGGGGCGCGGTGATCAGACCGCGCACGCCGCCGCCACGGCCTTGCGCGCCGCCTCGCCGAGGTCGTCGGCGGGAATGATCGCGAGTCCGCTCTGGGCCAGTATGGTCCTGCCGAGTTCGACGTTGGTGCCCTCGAGCCGGACCACCAGCGGCATCCGCAGCCCCACCTGCCTGGCGGCGGCCACGATGCCCTTGGCGATGACGTCGCACTTCATGATCCCGCCGAAGATGTTGACGAGCATGGTCTTCACGTTCGGATCCGAGAGCAGGATCTTGAAGGCCGCCTCCACCTTGTGCTCGTCGGCGCCGCCGCCAACGTCGAGGAAGTTGGCGGGGCGGCCGCCGGAGAGCTGGATGGCGTCCATGGTGGCCATGGCCAGGCCAGCGCCGTTGACCATGCAGCCGATGTCGCCGTCGAGGGCGATGTAGGAGAGGTCGAACTCCTTGGCCGCCGTCTCCTTGGGATCCTCTTCGTCCGGGTCCCGCAAGGCGGCGATCTCCGGGTGGCGGTAGAGGGCGTTGTCGTCGAAGTTGAGCTTGGCGTCGAGGGCCATGACCTCACCCGACACCGTGATCACCAGCGGGTTGATCTCCGCCAGCGAGGCGTCGAGCGCCAGGTAGGCGTTGTAGAGGCCGGTGGCGAGCTTCACGAAGCCGCCCACCGACTCGTTGGCAAGGCCGAGCCTGAAGGCGAGCCGGCGGGCCTGGAACGGGGCCAGCCCGATGAGCGGGTCGACCGACTCCTTGAGGATCTTCTCGGGGGTGTCGTGCGCCACCTTCTCGATGTCGACGCCCCCCTCGGTGGAGGCCATCACCGTGACCCGCCCAGACTCCCGGTCGAGGGTCATGCCTAGGTAGAGTTCGCGGGCGATGCGGCAGCCCTCCTCGACGTAGAGCTTGCGGACCTGCTGCCCGGCCGGGCCGGTCTGCGGGGTCTTGAGCATCATGCCGAGGATCGCCTCGGCGTGGCTGCGCGCCTCGTCGGGCGAGCGGGCCAGCTTGACGCCGCCCCCCTTGCCTCTCCCCCCGGCGTGGATCTGCGCCTTGATGGCACAGATGCCGCCGCCAAGCTGGCGCGCGGCACCTTCCGCCTCCAGGGGCGTGGTCGCGAGGTACCCTCGGGGCACCGCGACTCCGAACTTACGAAGCACGTCCTTCGCCTGGTACTCGTGGATCTTCAAGTTGGATGCTCGCTCGGCGCTTGGCTCATCACCCAGTCCTTGTGGACCGTACTCCACCGCCCGGAGCCGCGCTTCGACGGCGCTTCACCCAGCGGGTGACCGTCGAAGAGCCGTCCTGGGTTGATGGCACCAGCGCCCGTGAAGTGACCTACCCCCCGACCAGCCTCGGGCAGCCGCCGTGGGTCCTGCGGGTTGGCGTTGTATACCTTCCCGGCCGCTCCTTGGCGACACACTTGGGTAATCCGGGTGTCCGACTACATGTGCCTGATGATCTCGTCTCCAAACTCGCTGCACTTCACCTCGACGGTGTCGCTCAGCCCTTCCAGCTTCATGAGCCGCGCGAAGTCGTAGGTCACCCGGTGCGACCCGATGGCCCCGTCCATGCCATTGACGATCAGGTCGGCCGCCTCGGTCCAGCCGAGGTGGCGGAACATCATCTCACCGGAGAGGATCACCGAGCCGGGGTTGACCTTGTCGAGGTCGGCGTAGCGCGGCGCGGTGCCGTGGGTGGCCTCGAAGATGGCGTGGCCGGTGACGTAGTTGAGGTTGCCGCCGGGGGCGATGCCGATGCCGCCCACCTGGGCTGCCAGGGCGTCGGAGAGGTAGTCGCCGTTCAGGTTGAGCGTGGCGATGACGTCGAACTCCTCGGGGCGGGTCAGCACCTGCTGCAGCGTGACGTCGGCGACGGCGTCGCGGATCAGCAGCTTGCCGGTGGCCAGCGCCGCCTTCTGCTCGGCGGTGGCCGCCTCCTCGCCGCGGGCGGCGCGGGTCCGCTCCCACTGCAGCGAGGTGGTGACCCGGTCGCCGTACTCGCGCTCGGCGAGGGCGTAGGCGTGGTTGCGGAAGGCCCCCTCGGTGAACTTCATGATGTTGCCCTTGTGGACGATGGTGATGCTCTTGCGCCGGTTCTTCAGGGCGAACTCGATGGCGGCGCGCACCAGCCGCTCGGTCCCTTCCCGCGAGACCGGCTTGATGCCGAGGCCGGTCGAGCCGGGGAAGCGGATCTTGCGGTACTCGCGCGGGAACTCCTTCTCCAGGAAGGCCAGCACCTTCCTGGCCGACTCCGAGCCGGCCTCCCACTCGATACCGGCGTAGATGTCCTCGGTGTTCTCCCGGAAGATCACCATGTCGACCTTGGCCGGGTTCTTCACCGGGGTGGGCACCCCCTTGAACCAGCGGACCGGCCGCAGGCAGACGTAGAGATCGAGGAGCTGGCGCAGGGCCACGTTGAGCGAGCGGATGCCGCCGCCGATGGGCGTGGTGAGCGGCCCCTTGATGCCGATGAGGTACTCGCGAAAGGCCTCGATGGTCTCGTCGGGGAGCCAGTTGTTGAAGCGGGTGAAGGCCTTCTCGCCGGCGTAGACCTCGGTCCAGGCGATCTTTCGCCTCCCGCCGTAGGCCTTTCCGACGGCGGCGTCCATGACCCGCACGCTGGCCCGCCAGATGTCACGGCCGGTGCCGTCCCCCTCGATGAACGGGATGATGGGACGGTCGGGGACGACGAGCGTACCGTTCACCAGGGCGATCTTCGAAGCGTCCCTTGGAACCACGGGCTTCGCTGCGGCCATCGTTCGGACCTCGGGCAAGCTGGAGCAGCCGGAGCCGGCGATGTAACACCCTCGCCCACCGGTGTAAAGGCAGGTACCGACCGAGGTATCCGAAACTGCAAGGGATTTTGCGGACCCGTGCGGTCGACAATCGAGTCAGGCGAGCTACTTCTGGCCAGGCCGGGCCGGCTCAACGCGCCAGGTCACGATAGGAACACAAGCGAAGACCGGCGCTTCTGACCAGCGCATGCACCCGGGCGCTCCGCAGAGCGGCCCACTCCACTTCACGCTCGGCGCCGAAGCTGGTCAGGGCGTGGCTCGGGGCGTGGCCGGGGTGGGCCATCAACTCGGTGGTCCCCTCCCCGAGCCGCTCCAGCGCCGCCAGCAGGGCCTGCTCGGTCCAGGCCGGACGCAAGGCCGCGTCGCCGAGGAACCAGTCGGCGGCGACCAGGCCTGCCGCCCGCAGCGCCGCGCGCATGCCGTCGTCGATGGCCCGGACCGGAAGCCGGAGCTCGGCCGCCACCCTTGCCACCGCGGCGAATGGGCCGGGCGCCGCGTGGGCGTGCTTGTGGCTGTCGAGGTGGCTGGGGGGCGCGCCGCGCAGCGCCAGGAAGCGGGCCAGTTGCCGGCGAAGCGCCCGCTCGGCCCCGGCGGCGTCGCTGGCCGGATCGAGCAGGGCATGGAGCCCCAGCGCCAGCGTGGCCGGTGCCGCCAGCAGGGCCGCCTCCGCGAAGGGGCTCTCGACCAGTACCGTGGCGGAGGTGACGATGCCGCCGGAGTGGGCCTCGAGGATGCCGCGATCGATCTCGGGGTCGTAGCCGAGATCGTCCGCGTTGACGATGAGCCGGCGCAAGGGGGGCCTGGCGACCGCTCAGCGCCGGGTGGCCGGCCGTGGCGTCAGTGAGCGCGGCTCGACCGAGAAGTCGTAGATCGACTCGAGCCGGACGTTCCGGTACCGCTCCAGCTTGAAGGCCATGCGCGAGAGCGTGGCCATGAAGAGCCACTGGTCGGGACGCCCGCCCTTGCCAGCCAGCTTCTTGAGCCGCTTCACCTCGGCCTGGATCAGCGAGCGCGCCTCGCGGGGGTGGTAGAGGAAAGCGCCGGAGAAGACCAACCGTCCCTCGTAGGGGAGCAACCGGGCCTCGAGCAGGTCATCCTTCTCCAGCCCGGCCACCTGGCGGCGCTCGGTCACCTCGAGCCGCTCGCCGGTGAAGACGTCGGTCACCGTGAGCAGGCCAGGCTGGATCTTCTTCACCTCGAAGAGGCCGCGCCGCTGGGCCACCAGCCCGGCCAGGGTGGCGTGGTCGGCGGGCGACAGGCCCCGTCCCTCGGCGTCCACGAAGCGCTCCAGCGTGGTCGGCGCCATTGGCGCCGGGCGCCATTCGTAGAGGTAGGAGTCGAGCATGCCGTTCATGCGCCGCTCGTAGGACAGATCCTCCTCGTGCGGCTCACCGTAGCTGCCGAAGTGAGCGGCCCTGGCGGCCAGCAACTCGGCCTGGCGGGGCTCAGCGGTCGCCCAGGAGAGGAGGCGCTCGTGGAGTTCGGGCAGCGTCATCGCCGGGCCTGCTCCATCATCCCCACGAACCGGCCGAAGAGGGCGCGCGCGTCGTGCGGCCCCGGGGCAGCCTCGGGGTGGTACTGGACGCTGAAGGCCGGCGCGTCGAGCAGCTCGATCCCCTCTACCGTGCCGTCGTTGAGGTTGACATGAGTGACGCGGGCCCGCTTCCCCAGCGATTTCTCGTCGACCGCGAAGCCGTGGTTCTGGACGGTGATGTCGACCTTGCCGGTGGCGAGATCCTTGACCGGCTGGTTGGCGCCGCGGTGGCCGAACTTGAGCTTGTAGGTGCGGGCGCCGAGGGCCAGCGAGAGGATCTGGTGGCCGAGACAGATGCCGAAGACCGGCACCTGGCCCAGCAGCGCGGCCACCGTCTCTCTCGCCCCCACCACCGCGGCCGGGTCGCCCGGGCCGTTGGTGAGGAAGATGCCGTCCGGCTTGAGCGCCAGCGCCTCGGCGGCGGAGGTCCGGCCCGGCACCACGGTGATGCGGCAGCCTTGGTCGGCCAGCAGCCTGAGCATGGCCCGCTTCAGCCCCCAGTCATAGGCCACCACGTGGAAGGTCGGGCTGGCGGGCTGGCCGCGGGCCGCGTCGGTCCAGGCATCGGCGCCGCCTTGGCGCCATTCGTAGCGGGCCGGCGTGGAGATGCGGGTGGCCAGGTCCTGCCCTTCCATGCCGGGGAGGGCCCGCGCCCGCTCCACCAGCTGGGCGGCGGTGCCGCTGGTGGAGATGATCCCCATCTGCGCGCCGTGGGTGCGCAGGTGGCGAACCAGTCGGCGGGTGTCGATACCCGACAGTCCGACCACGCCGCGCCGCTTCAGGTAGGCGTCCAGCCCCTCCCGGGCCCGGAAGCTGGAGGGGACCTCGGCGTAGTGACGGGCGATGAAGGCGGTGGCGTGGACCCGGTCCGACTCGTCGTCGGCCGGGGTGCAGCCGTAGTTCCCCTGCTCCGGGTAGGTCATGCAGACCATCTGGCCGAGGTAGGACGGATCGGTCAGGATCTCCTGGTACCCGGTCAGCGAGGTGTTGAAGACCACCTCGCCGGTGGCCTCGCCGGGGGCGCCGAAGCCGGTGCCCTCGAAGGTGGTGCCGTCCGCCAGCGCCAGGATGGCCTTGGTCATCTAGACCTCCTTGCCCAGCTGGTGAACCAGCCGCCCGCCCACGAAGGCATGCGTGCAGCGGCCGGTGAGGCGCTGCCCTCTCCACGGCGAGTTCTTGCTCCTGGAGTGGAGCGACTCGGGGGTGCAGAGCCACACGGCGGCCGGGTCGAGGATGGCGACGTCGGCGGGCGCCCCCCGGGCCAGCGAGCCGCCGGGCAGGCCGAAGGCCCGGGCCGGCGAGGCGGTGAGCGCCTCGACTAGCCGCCGCTCGGTGAGCAGGCCAGCCCTGACCAGCGCCAGGCAGACCGGAAAGGCGGTCTCGAGTCCGACCACGCCGTTGAGGGCGGCGTCGAACTCGAGGTCCTTCTCCACCGGTGAGTGCGGGGCGTGGTCGGTGGCGATGCAGTCGAGGGTGCCGTCGGCGAGCCCTTCCACGCAGGCGGCCACGTCGGCCCGGGAGCGGAGCGGCGGGCTCATCTTGAAGTCGGTCGAGTAGCCGGAGGCGGCCAGGTCCTCGTCGGTGAGGGTGAGGTGGTGCGGGGTGACCTCGGCGGTGACCCGCAGGCCGCGCTTCCTGGCCTCTCGCAGCGCCCGCACCGAGCCGGCCGACGAGACGTGGGCGATGTGGAGACGCCCGCCGGTCAGCTCGGCCAGCGCGATGTCGCGCAGCACCATGACCTCCTCGGACTGCCCGGGGATGCCCTTCAGGCCGAGGCGCGTCGAGGAGGCCCCTTCGTGCATGACCCCCTTGCCCGCCAGCGCCAGGTCCTCCTCGTGGACGGTGAGCGGCAGGTCGAAGGCGCGGGCGTACTCGAGGGCGCGGCGCATCAGCGACGATGACATGACCGGCTTGCCGTCGTCGGAGAGGGCCACGCAGCCCCCGTCCTTGAGCTCGCCATACTCGGCCAGCTCCTCGCCGTTGGAGCCCCTGGAGATGCAGCCGCAGGGGTAGACGCGGGCCAGGCCGGCGGCGGCGGCCCGGGCAAGGATCAGCTCGGTAACCGCCAGGGTGTCGTTGACCGGGCTGGTGTTGGGCATGCAGACCAGGGAGGTGAAGCCGCCGGCCACCGCGGCGCGGGCCCCGGTCGCAACCGTCTCCTTGTACTCCTGCCCCGGCTCGCGCAGGTGGACGTGCAGGTCGATGAACCCTGGCGTGACCCACATGCCGGCCGCGTCGATGACGGTGGCGCCGGAGACCTTCTCGACGCGCTCCGCCACCTCGGCCACCTTGCCGTCCTTCAGCACCACGGTCCGCACCCCGTTGGTGCCGGAGGCCGGGTCGATGACCCGCCCAGCTTCGATGATGATCACGTTGCTCACGTCCTGGCCTCGGTGGGATCGCCGCCGGCCAGGAGGTAGAGGATCGCCATGCGAACCGCAACCCCGTTCTGCACCTGGTCGAGGATGACGCTGTGGGGCCCGTCGGCGACGTCTGGGGAGAGCTCGACGCCGCGGTTGATGGGGCCAGGGTGGAGGATCAGGGCGGACGGCTTGAGCCACTCCTTGGCCTTCCTGGCGTTGAGGCCCCAGAGCCGCGAGTACTCGCGGGTGTTGGGAATGAGCGGGTCGCCGATGCGCTCGTGCTGGATGCGCAGCATGACCACGGCGTCGGCCCCCTCCACCGCGGTACGAAGGTCGTGGGTGACGGTGCAGCCGAGCTGCTCGACACCGGCCGGGATCATGGTGGGCGGCCCGCAGAGCCGGACCGAGGTGCCGAGCTTGGGGAAGGCATGCAGGTCGGAACGGGCCACCCGGCTGTGGCTGATGTCGCCGACGATGGCCAGGGTCTTCCCCTCCAGCGACCCGAGCTTCTCGCGGATCGTGAAGCAGTCGAGCAGCCCCTGGGTGGGGTGCTCGTGGGCGCCGTCGCCGGCCGAGACCACCGCGCAGTTGACGTGCCGGGCCACCAGCCCCGGCGCTCCGCCCGCCGAGTGGCGGATCACCAGCAGGTCGGGGCGCATGGCCTCGAGGTTGCGGGCGGTGTCGACCAGGGTCTCGCCCTTGGTGACCGAGGAGCTGGCCGAGGTCCAGTTGAGGGCGTCGGCGGAGAGCACCTTGGCCGCGATCTCGAAGGAGCTGCGGGTCCGAGTCGAGGCCTCGAAGAAGAGGTTGACGACCGACTTGCCGCGCAGGCTGGGCACCTTCTTGATGGGCCGGAGCAGCACCTCCTTCATGGAGACCGCCAGGTCGAGGACCAGCAGCAGCTCCTCCCGGGAGAAGTCCTCCAGCGCGATGCAGTGCTTCTGCCGGCCGATCACCGCCCCCTCCTGGTGGTGATGACCACCGCGTCCTCGGCGGCTCCGTCCTCTCGCAGCTTCACCTGGACGTCCTGACCCTCCGGCACCGCCAGCGTGGCGCCGGCGAAGTCGGCGGCGATGGGCAGCTCGTGCCCGCCCCGGTCGACCAGCACCACCAGCCAGACCCGCTTCGGCCGCCCGAAGTCGACCAGCTCGTCGAGCGCGGCGCGCACCGTCCGGCCGGTGTAGAGCACGTCGTCGACCAGCAGCACGGTCTTCCCCTCGACCGGGAAGCGGATGTCGGTCGGACCGACCACCGGGACGGCGCCGTGGGCGGCCAGGTCGTCCCGGTAGAGGGCGATGTCGAGCGTGCCGTGCGGTGCCTGGTGGCCGAGCCGCTGGGCCAGGTCGGCCCTCAGCCTGGCCGCCAGGTGGACCCCGCCACGCCGGATGCCGACGATGGCCAGGGCATCGGCCGCCCCGGCCGCGGTGGCGCGGGCCGCGATCTCCTGGCCGAGCCGCGAGATGACCTGATCGATCTGCCGAGCGTTCATGCCTCCCCCGTGCCGCCGCGCTTCACCACTTGACCGGTTGGATGTCCTGGGTCCGCTCGATCGTGAAGCTCTTCTCGGTGAATCGATCCAGGACCGGATAGTGGACGCTGGCGGTGTAGGTGAAGGCGAGGCGGAGCATCCGCGGCACCGAGGTGGCATCGCGCTCCCAGCTGACGTCCTCGGGGCGCAGGTTGACGGCTGGCTGCAGCGAGATGGAGCCGTCTGGCTCGGGGGACTTGACCTCGGCGAGGCCGGCCAGCTTCCGGCACATCTCCTTGATCAGCGCGTCGTCGTCGCGGTTGTGGACCGCCTTGTTGGCGTACTCGTTTGCCACCATCCCGGCCTGGTAGCGGACCAGGTAGACCGGCACCCAGACCACGGCCAGGTAGCCTCCGCCCAGCAGGGAGGCCATCAGCAACAGGGTGACCCAGGTGATCTCGCCGCGCTCCGTGGAGCGCTGGCGAGGAGAGGCGGAGGGGATCATCGGGGATCGCTTGTACCGCTACTCGACCAGTTTGAGAAGGCGGTCGATCGACGCGCTGGTCCGGCCAGGGAGCCGAGCCTCACACGCCCCGTCCGGCCAGGGAGCCGACGCCTCGGCACGCCTGCCCGGCCAGGGAGCCGACGCCTCCGCACGCTTGCCCGGCCAGGGAGCCGAGCCTCCAGCTCGTCAGTCCTCGACCTTGAGCACCGCCAGGAAGGCCGACTGGGGGATCTCGACGCTGCCCACCTGCTTCATCCGCTTCTTGCCCTCCTTCTGCTTCTCGAGGAGCTTGCGCTTGCGCGAGATGTCGCCTCCGTAGCACTTGGCGATGACGTTCTTGCGGAAGGCCTTGACCGTCTCGCGGGCGATGATCTTGGCGCCGATGGCCGCCTGGATGGCCACCTCGTACATCTGCCGCGGGATCTCCTCCTTGAGCTTCTGGCAGACGTCGCGGCCGCGGTGGTAGGCGTTCTCGCGGTGGACGATGATGCTGAGGGCGTCGACCGGCTCGCCGTTGATGAGGATGTCGAGCTTGACCAGGTCGGCCTCGTCGTAGCCGCGCAGCTCGTAGTCGAGGCTGGCATAGCCGCGGCTGACGCTCTTGAGCTTGTCGAAGAAGTCGAAGACCACCTCGGCCAGCGGGATCTCGTAGGTGATCTGCACCCGCGAGGTGCCGATGTACTTCATGTCCTTCTGCACGCCGCGGCGATCCTGGCAGAGCTTGAGGATCTGGCCGACGTCCTCGGTCCGGCCGTGGATGTGGCAGGTGAGGATGGGTTCCTCGAGCTTGGCGATGCGCTGCACCGGCGGCAGCTTGGCCGGGTTGTCGATCTCCTGCACTTCCCCCTGGGTGTCGGTGATCCGGTAGACCACCGACGGCGCCGTGGTGATGAGCGAGAGGTTGTACTCGCGCTCCAGCAAGTAACCATGGTGTTTGGTTACGCAAGGCGCTGGTGGTGTTTCAGTTTGTCGTGACTGCGGTGATGATTTCAGGTAATGTTATTATTTATCGTCAAATGGATTTCTTAAAAAATCATGATCTGGGCTTTGACAAAGAACAGATATTAATTCTTCCAGGAATTTCTGAAGATATCCACGGAGACGTTGTCAAAGAAAAATTCTTTCAATTGCCGGAAGTAAAGAAGATTGCATTTGCAAGTTCATTGCCAGGAGATCAGAATATGTTTTTTATGGCTGCTGCAAAAGGGTCTTCACAAAATACTATTATGGATTACGCTTTTGTCGATTATGACTATATCGATCTTTTGGATTTGAAAATTATACAAGGCCGTAATTTTTCACGTGAGTATCTATCGGATGAAACTGACTTTCCTTTAATAATTAATGAAACGGCAGCTCGAATATTGGGACTAGATGGAAATGCAGTGGGGGCTGAAATCACCCCTAACCCCAAAGCCATAAAACCAATTTATTTTAAAATCATTGGTGTTATAAAAGATTTTCATTTTACCACATTTCACGAAGAGATAAAACCATTTATGCTCAGTTTATCACCGCAAGGCCCTAATTTGATTTTGAAGCTAAGTACAGATAAATATTCAGCTACTCTTGATAAACTGGAAAATATTTGGAAGGAAAATATTAAGGATATACCATTTGATTATCGATTTCTTGATGATTCATTTTATAAGAAATACAAAGCGGAAGAAGACTTGCAAATCTTTTTCATAGGACTTACATTGGTTACTATGCTCATTGCCAGCTCGGGATTGTTCGCAATTGCAACTATATTAATTAATAAACGTAAATTGGAAATTGCAATTAGAAAAGTAATGGGAGCATCTACGAAAAATGTATACAGATTGATAGGCCAGGAATATGTTAATTTGGTGAGTTTGTCAGTTTTGCTTTCGGTACCTATTGCTTTCATTTTGATGAAAACATGGCTTGAGAATTTTGTTTATCGAATAGATATTAATATTGTAGATTTTGTTATTGTTGCTTTTATATCTGTTACTTTGTGTTTACTTATAGTTAGTTATCAAGCGGTAAAAATTGCTATTATGGATCCTTTAAAAACATTAAGATCGGAATAAACGCGGATCCTTTAATTGAGTTAATTTGATAAATAGTATTAAGCGCTTGTTTTAAGTCGTTTATAAAACTAATTAAAACCTTAAAAATATTCCGTAGCATAAGTTGGTTAATCAAATCGATCAACTTTATCATTGGATGTAAGATAGTTTTACAGCATGGACTAAAGCTCACAAGATAAATTACAAAACTGTCGCACACACTTTATAAGCCTGCTACATTTAAATTCCAATAAATTTTTACATCTTTGCCTTATGGATAAGCGCAAGCTCATCCTATACGCCTATGATTCTCTTTATTTAAAATCTGACTTCGCTTTTTCATTGCTCTGTTAGATTCCTTTGGCTACGCGCCATCTCTTGCATTGCTCCATCCGGAGTGATTACTATTTATTCAGTACTTAAATCTCAATCATGAAAGTTTTTTCAAAAACAATATCTGCTTTGCGCCTTTTTAAACATGCAATAAATGGCGAACAGCAAAGCTTTACAGAAGGAAGTATCAATCGTGCCATTTTTATGTTGTCTATTCCAATGATTTTGGAAATGGCTATGGAATCTCTATTAGCAGTTGTCGATATTTTTTTTATCAGCAAGTTACATGACAATGATGCCGTTACAGCAGTTGGTCTTACTGAATCCATTCTTGCAATAGTGTATTCCCTGGCAATGGGTTTGGGCATGGCTGCAACAGCTATGGTTGCCAGGCGAATAGGAGAGAAAGACCAACCTGGTGCTGCTGTTGCTGCGGTCAATGCTCTTTATATTGGATTAATAGTGTCCGTGATTATTAGTGTTGTCGGAATTTTCTTTTATAAAGATATCCTCATGCTCATGGGTGCATCAGAAAATATTGTGACAATAGGATCTGGCTACACGCAATGGATGTTAGTTGGAAATTTTTCGATTGTTGCATTGTTTCTTATCAATGCTATTTTTCGCGGTGCAGGTAGTGCGGCTATTGCGATGCACTCACTATGGATTGCGAATATCCTTAACATGATACTTGATCCGATACTTATTTTCGGATGGGGTCCCATTCCTGCTATGGGTGTGGAAGGTGCAGCCATTGCAACTAACATAGGCAGAAGTGCTGGTGTACTGTATCAGCTTTATTATCTCAGTGGAGAAAAAGGGATCATCAGGATTCACAAGGAAAACATAAAAATCGATTGGAGTATAATTACGCGACTGTTAAAAGTTTCCGCAGGCAACATTGGTCAGTTTTTAATTTCCACGGCAAGCTGGCTGTTCATGGCCAGGATCATTGTAACATTTGGCAGTGCAGCATTTGCAGGCTATCAGTTTGCTATTAGGGTAATCATCTTTACTATTCTTCCTTCCTGGGGCATGGCCAATGCGGCAGCAACTTTGGTGGGTCAGAATCTTGGAGCTCAACAGCCTGACAGGGCAGAGAAATCAGTTTGGACTGCTGGTTTATTGAACATGATTTTTTTAGGAATGATATCGATTATGTTCTTTTTTGTTTCTGAACCGATTATGAGAATATTTTCGGGCGATGAGGAAGTAGTACGCTATGGAGCACAATGTCTTCGCATTGTAGCTTTTGGATATGTTTTTTATGGATATGGAATGGTGATTGTTCAATCATTTAATGGTGCGGGCGATTCTCGCACACCAACTATTCTTAACTTATTTGGCTATTGGCTTTTTCAAATTCCACTTGCATACGTGCTGGCAGTGAAGCTTGACTTTGGAGCCAGTGCAGTATTTTGGGCGATTGCTATTGCCGAGTCAGTCATGGCAATTATTGCTATCATTATTTTCCGACAAGGAAAATGGAAGACGGTAAAAATTTAGTCTTGAGTCAAATGTCTATAGTCCTGAGTAAAAAAAATGACTCAAGACTATAGACTCAAGACTAAGAACTCAGGCCTCCGGATTTTTCTTTTTGAAAGCAGCTTTAACTGCATTGCTTAATTCGTCACCAGC